>CANFKD010000027.1 GCA_947447115.1 Caulobacteraceae bacterium | reverse complement strand
TATCCTTTGGGATGACCTGTACGCCTCAGATCATCGGTCCCAATGATCATGTTCACCTGACAATACCTATGCCCCATGGCGGCGAATTGGGTATTCAAACGCCAACGGGGGCGTTGGAAGAGGTGGCGTTCTATTTGGACGCATCGAAACCATCAGAATACTTATCGACGATCAGTGGGCCTGAATTCAAATATAGACATATGCTAGATTTGAACATCAAAACCCTATCGGCATTTATTGATTTGACAAGGGAATCGAAATTTCGACGAATATTTACCGTCAATGGTCGATATAAAATCTATGTCGCTAAAGACTTTCAAAATTATATGCTACCGTGGGTGCCTTGGTGCGATCTTGAATATCACAACCCAGCAGATCCTCGGCCACCGCCGCCGCAAATCTATTTTTCAGACTAACCCAGCAGCTTGACCGCGACAAACCCGCCGATCAGGACGATCAGAACGATGCTGGTGATCAGCATCATGCGGCGCTCGATGACCTCTTGCATCTGGGGTCCGAAATGTTTGATCAGGCCTGCGACCAGAAAGAACCTTGCGCCGCGTGTGACGACGGAGGCGGCGATGAACATGGGAAAGCTGAAGGCGGCAAGGCCTGAGGCGATGGTCACCAGCTTATAGGGGATGGGCGTCAGGCCCTTGATCAGGATCACCCAAATGCCCCATTTGGCAAACCAGTCCTGAAACTGCGCCACCCCGCCCGTATGGCCGGTTAGGGCCAAGACCCAATGGCCGACAGGCTCAAGATAGAAGCCGATCGCATAGCCCAAAATGCCCCCGGCCACTGAGGCGGCGGTGCAGATCGCGGCATAGTGATAGGCCTTATCCGGCTTGGCCATGACCATCGGCGCCAGCATCACATCGGGCGGAATGGGAAAGAACGAGCTTTCGGCAAAGGCGACAAGGGCCAGCCAGAGTCCCGCCAACCTATGGCCAGCAAGGGATAGGACCTGATGATAGAGGCGGTGCAGCATGGAGGCTCCCAGACTTATGCCTTCCCGCTACCAGACTCCGGCGTCCCTGTCTTGTGCCCCCGCGCCGCAGGGTGGGACTTTAAAGCCTCTGGTGGAACAGAAAAAATCGTGTCCACATTCCCTAAGCTACCAAGTCCGCGCCCATGAGGCCCCAGAGGGAAGACATGCCATGAAGCTCGCATCGCTCAAATCCGATTCTGCCGCTGGCCGAGATGGTCGTCTGGTCGTCGTGTCCAATGACTTGGCTTGGTATGTCTTGGCCGATGAGGTTGCGCCAACCCTGCAGGCCGCGCTCGACGATTGGGACCGCTGTGAGCCGATGTTGCGGGCGCTGGCCCACAGTCTGGAGACCGGCGGCTTGCCCCGCACGCGGTTCCACGAACATGAGGCCGCCAGCCCCTTGCCGCGCGCCTTTCAGTGGGCCGATGGGTCGGCCTATGTGAACCATGTCGCCCTGCTGCGTCAGGCGGCGGGCACGGACCTGCCCGACAGCTTTTGGACTGATCCCCTCATGTACCAAGGCGGGTCCGACGGCTTTCTGGGTCCGCGCGATCCGATCCCCTTGGCGGATGAGGCCTTTGGCTGTGACCTCGAAGGCGAGATCGCGGTCATTACCGGTGACGTGCCGATGGGGGCGGGGCGAGATGAGGCCCTCGCCGCCGTGCGCCTGGTCATGCTGGTCAATGATGTCAGCCTGCGTAATCTCATGCCCCCAGAACTGGCCAAGGGCTTTGGCTTCTTCCACTCTAAGCCCGCCAGTGCCTTCTCGCCGGTCGCGGTGACGCCCGATGGGCTGGGTGCGGCCTGGTCGGAGGGTAAGCTGCACGGGGCGCTCGAGGTGGCGGTCAATGGCCAGCCTCTGGGAGAGCCCGATGCCGGGGTCGACATGACCTTTGACTTTGGCACCCTGATCGCCCATGCGGCCAAGACCCGTGCCTTGGGCGCCGGAACCATCATTGGCTCTGGGACCGTGTCAAACCGTGACCCATCGGGTGCGCCGGCCAAGACCCTCACGGCTGGCGGCGTTGGCTATGCCTGTCTGGCCGAGGTGCGAACGGTCGAGACCTTGACCGATGGACAGGCCACGACGCCCTTTTTGAAATATGGCGATGTCGTCCGTATCGAGATGAGGGATGCCAAACGCCATAGCCTGTTTGGCGCCATCGAACAGACGGTCGAGCCGGGCTGACCTGTTCGGGCCACAATCCCTGACCAAGGGACTTGTTCAGGCCGGTGGGCATTGCTAGAAGGTCCCCGCAGGCCGCAAGGCTCGCCCCCTCGGTCGCCCCCGTGGTGGAATGGTAGACGCGCTCGACTCAAAATCGAGTACTGAAAGGTGTGTCAGTTCGAGTCTGACCGGGGGCACCAAACTTCCGACAAAGCCCGTTATGGCGGCAAGCAGGCTTAGACTTGCGAACGCAAGCTATTGATTGTCTGGCGTTCATATTCCTGTGGGTTCTGAGCTGCGGCTTTTAGCGTCACAGTGTCGAGTGTCAGCGCGACCTTGCCGTCGGCCAGCATGAGGCCTGCATCACATGCGGTGGCAAGGGTGCCCAAATCGTGCAGCGCCGTGATCAATGTCAGTCCATCAGCAACCCGTTCTCGCAGGACCTGACGCAGATCGAAGACCGCTACAGGGTCAAGCCAGTTAAAAGGCTCGTCCAAGATCACGTGGGTATGCCCGCCCACAAAGGCTGCGGCGATTGCGATCCTTTGTCTCATCCCAGCCGAGCAGTCGCCGATCCACCGATCGAGCAATGGGGTCAAGCCCAGCGCAAGGTCCAGCGACCCTAAGCGGGAGCGGACATCGTCTTTTGCACCACTGGCCAGTTCGAGTACGTCACGGCCTCGCAAAGCGTTCGGAAGCATGTCGGCGGGCGGCGAGAACCCAAACCGCAGTGCCCGGCCTTTGCGATCATGACCCAAGGGTTCGCCATCCACCCAACATGCTCCGTCGGCGAATGGGAGTCGGCCAGCCAAGGCGCGTAAGAGACTGGTCTTGCCTGATCCATTGGCCCCAATGAGGCCGAACCACGACCCTCGCTCAACATTGAGATCGACCTCGTGGACAACCCTTTGCCCGCCGCGATCAACACAGGCTTGGGCGAGGCGAACACTGATTGTCATGCCAGCAACCACCTTTTCGCTGCGCTTTTATGCTGTAATCGCCAAAGAATGGCCACCACGCAGAATGGCATGGCGACCGGCACCGTGAACGCCAAGAGCGTCAAAAGACCGGTTGTGACGAAAAGGACGAGTTCCGCGAGCCTTCTACTATAGAGGCTATAGGTGAGGATGCGGAAAGCAAGAAGTAGGAGCGCTGCCCCTGAAATTGCAAAGACAGCACCAGCCACGGCAGGGGTTATCACAAGCCAACAGCTCGTCACGGCCAAGGCGACGAACACGACAAAACCCTTAGCGTGATGCGCCAGTGTTGAACCTGTGCCAAGACCGACCGTCGACATAAAGCGAATGACCCGGTCATTGACTGACGTGAGCGGGAGGGTGAACAGAACCGTTTGGATGACGGCGACTGTCATCATCGCATCTGCCCCCCGCTCGCGCACCAATAGAAGCGACAAGAGCAAAACTAGGGCCGCAGCGATCCCCGTACCGGGTCTATGACAGGCGTCTAATAGGTTGAAACCAAGCCGCATCCTGCTGACCACAGGGCTCGCCTTCCAAATGATGGCGATCAACACGACACAAAGTCCCCCGGCGACATAGCCGAAAAGGCCTATCGGTAGCGTTGATGGGCGAACAATGAGGGTCAGGAACGCCAATGCTGTCATGGCAAGTCCATGCCAGACACCCCCGTAGAATAGGCGTGTCGAACGGTGCAGCGCATCAGCCGCTAGGACCCCATGGTCAATGTGATAGACCAGACGTTCCGATACCAGCCGTCCCACGGCGATCCCGCAACCAAGCCCTCCAGCCAAGGCCGCCCCGGCTATGATTGCCCAAGGCCTATCCGAGAACAAGACCTTGAGCATGGGAGGGAAGGCGAGAAAAAAGAGCGAAATCAACAACCCATCTTGCCATCGACCAAATAAACGCCTGATCTGATTGACCATGATCTGACCATCATGACGCACTAGGCTGTTCATCTCTTTGACCCAGTCGGAAGCCGCTTCTTTAGAGAGCTTATTGTTCGACCGGAAACCAAAAACGGCAATAGTTATTTTACATTTTTAAATTGTTTTTGTGCCGCGCGAAGCCTAGTGATTGGGTGAGCCTTGATCTCTCAAATCAAGCGGCTTCCAGCTTTCTTATGGTCGATATGTCCGTGTCGCGTTCGGCGATCCACAGGTCATGAGCGGTCTGCATCCTCAGCCAGATGCCGCCGCCATTGCCAAAAAGGGCGCCCAGCTTTACCGCGACAGACGGTGATACTGGTTTGCGGCCATTCAACAAATCATAGACATGTTGCCTTGAGATAGAGAGGCGCGCGGCGAGTTCCACCTTTGTCAGCCCGTTGATTTCGGCAGCGTCGGCCAGCATTGCGCCGGGGTGGGGTGGGCAACGTGAGGCGTCGCGGTTCGTAGAATATTCGGTCATGTCGTCCTCAGTGATATTGCTCGAAATCAACGCGGTAAGCATCTGCGCCCTCAAATTCAAAGGTCACACACCATGGACCGTTGACGTGGACACTGTACCTTATGGGGTCCTGCCCCCGAAGTGAATGAAAGTCATAGCCTTGGACATTCATGTCTTCCGGTCGTTCCGCCTGATCGAGTGTTTCCAGCCTTAAAAGCGTTCGCTTGTGTTTTTTCTTATCAATGCCCGCGGTCGTGCCCGTTGCCCAAAGCTGGGCGAGGGGTTTGCTGCGGAACGATCTGATCATCATTTTAATGTAAGCAAATAGCTTACGCTCGGCAAGCAATTTGTGCAAATTCCATTAAGATGGGGCCGTTTAATCTTAGAATTTCCTTACATGTTAAGCTGTTGGGAACCTGATTTCGGTTTTAATAGCGATAACTAATGATCGGGTGATCTGCGGGCCGCTGCCCTTGCGATCTTCGATCAATCGCCAAGGAAGCCTGCGATGAAAACCACCTCGATCAACCAGACGGTCATGGCCGCCTGTATCGGATTGATGATCCTGTTTGCCGCCAGCGTTGGCGCAGGGATCTGGGTTGCGGTGGATCTGGCGGGGCAGCTTCGAGAGACCTCGCTGTCCTCGAAAATCTTGCAGACCCATCAGCAGGCAGACATGGACCACGATGCCCTGCGCGGCGATGTGCTCTTAGCCTTCCAGACCCAGACCCCCGGGTCGGTGAACAAGATTGCCGATGTCCGCAAAGATCTTGCCGCGCATGTGGCCGACTTCAATAGCTCGATCGAGGCCAATCAAAAGCTGGCTAGGAACCCCGAAATTCGCTCTGCTCTGACCGAGGTCGCGGCCCCCCTCGCGGACTATATCGCGGCGGCTCAGGCCATTGTCGCCAAGGTCGATACCCAGCCTGAGGCAGCGGCCAATGACATGGGCCCGTTCATGAAGAAGTTCCTGGTCCTTGAAGAGGCGATGGCCAAGGTTTCTGAACGGATCGAAGCACTTGCAAAAAAAGATGTTGAACGGGCCGCCCAACAGGCCCTGTTCTCTGAAATCTTGATGGTTGTTATCCTGATTATTGGCCTGTCCTCCTGCGTGCTGTTGATGATCATGGCGCGCCGGGTTCTGGTGCAGCCGATTGCCGACGTCACGCGGGTCGTAGATCGCTTGGCCAAGGGCGACTTCTCGGTGACGGTGCCGACGACGACGCGCACCGATGAGATCGGCCTCCTGACCCGCGCCCTGCACACCTTCAAGCAGGCCATTGCCGACCGGGCCAGCGAAGTGGAGGCTGCTGAACAGCGCCGCATGCTCGAAGAGGAGCGCCGCCTGAACGAAGAGCGTCGCCTCGCCGCTGAACGCGAACAACAGCATATGGTGGAAGCCATCGCCGGTGGTTTGGAAAGCCTGTCCAATGGCGACCTCACGGTCAGCCTGAACGAGCCCTTTGCGCCAGAATATGAGCGCCTGCGTACCGACTTTAACGGCGCGATCCAGCGTCTGCGCCAGACCGTTCAGTCGATCATCGATACCTCCGGCAGCATGTCGACCGGCACAGACGAGATCAGCCGCGCCTCGGACGACCTGTCGCGCCGCACCGAGCAGCAGGCCGCCAGTCTGGAAGAGACTGCCGCCGCCCTGAATGAAATCACCAACACCGTCCGGCGCACCGCCGATGGCTCGACCGAAGCCAGCCAAGTGGTCACCAAGGCCACCAAGGAGGCGCAAGAGGGCGGCCTGATCGTTAGCCGCGCCGTCGAGGCCATGAGCGAAATTTCCAAATCGGCCAATCAGATCAGCCAGATCATCGGGGTCATTGACGAGATCGCCTTCCAGACCAACCTTCTGGCCCTCAATGCGGGCGTCGAGGCGGCGCGGGCGGGGGATGCGGGACGCGGCTTTGCGGTGGTGGCCTCTGAAGTACGGGCCTTGGCCCAACGGTCTGCCGAGGCGGCGAAGGAAATTAAGGCCCTGATCTCAGCCAGTTCGCGTCAGGTCAGCCAAGGCGTGGATCTGGTCGGTCAGACCGGTACGGCTCTCAATCGGATCATGGAGATGGTCGCTGGGGTCAATGGGGTGGTTACCGCCATCGCCTCATCGGCCAAGGATCAGGCCGTCGGCCTTCACGAGATCAATTCCGCCGTCAACCAGATGGATCAGGTGACCCAGCAGAACGCGGCCATGGTTGAAGAGACCACAGCCGCCAGCCATGCCTTGGCACAGGAGGCGGCCAGCCTGTCGCGCCTCATGTCCAGCTTTAAGGTTGGCGCCAGCTATCGCTAAGGGGCGAGGGCTAGATCTCTGGCCCTTGCCAACCGCCCTTGATCAAACCCCGGTCTCGTAGTCGCTCGACAATCAGATCGGCGGCCTGTTCGGGGGTCATTCTGGTGGTGTCGATGTGGATTTCGGGCGTGATGGGCGCCTCATAGGGGCTGTCGATCCCTGTGAAGTTCTTCAAGGCCCCGCTGCGAGCCTTTTTGTACAGACCCTTGACGTCCCGCTCTTCGGCCACGGCCAGCGGCGTATCGACGAAGATCTCGATAAATTCACTGGTCTCAACCAGATCGCGGGCCATCTGCCGCTCGGACCGGAAGGGCGAGATGAACGAGACGAGGGTAATGAGCCCGGCCTCGACCATCAGCTTGGACACCTCGGCCACGCGGCGGATATTTTCCACCCGGTCAGCATCGGTAAAGCCCAGATCGCGGTTCAGGCCATGGCGAACATTGTCGCCGTCCAGAACGGTGGTGTGTCGGCCGAGCGCAAAGAGCTGCTTTTCTACCAGATTGGCGATGGTCGACTTGCCCGATCCCGACAGGCCCGTGAACCACAGGATGGCCGAGCGTTGGCCCTTTAGGTCGGCGCGGCTGATCTTATTGACGTCCAGAGCCTGCCAATGGATGTTCTGCGAACGGCGCAGGGCAAAGTTGATCAGGCCCGCGCCGATGGTGGCATTGGTCATCCGGTCGATCAGGATAAAGCCGCCCGTATCGACATTATCCTTGTACGGATCAAAGGCGATCTGCTGGTCGAGGCTGATGTTGCAGACGCCGATCTCGTTCAGGGTCAGCGACTTGGCGGCCAGATGTTCCAGCGTATTGACGTTGATCTTATATTTCGGCTCGGTGATGGTCGCCGCCACCAGCTTGGCCCCGATTTTCAGCCAGTAGGAGCGGCCGGGCAGCATGGCCTCTTCGGCCATCCAAATCAGGGTGGTCTCGAACTGATCGGCCACTTCGGGCGGATTGCCCGAGGCGATAATGTCGCCGCGCGAGCAGTCGATCTCGTCTTCCAGCGTCAGGGTGATGGACTGTCCGGCCACGGCCAGATCAAGGTCGCCATCATAGGTGACAATCCGCGCCACCTTGCTCTGCTTGCCCGAGGGCAGGACGCGAACCACATCGCCGGGGCGCACAACGCCGCTGGCGATCTGGCCGGTAAAGCCTCTGAAATCGAGATTGGGCCGGTTGACCCACTGGACGGGCAGGCGCAGGTCGCCCTGCTGACGGCGGGCCTCGTCCAGCGGCACGGTCTCCAGATGGTCGATCAGCACGGGGCCGTCGAACCAGGGCGTGGCCTCGCTACGCGAGGCAATATTGTCGCCGCGCAGGCCCGAAATGGGGATCGCCGTGACATCGTCTAGGCCAATCTGGGCGGCGAAGGCGCGGTAGTCGCTGACGATCTGGTCAAAGATCGCCTGATCAAAGCCGACCAGATCCATCTTATTGACCGCCAAAACCACCTTGCGGATGCCAATCAGCGAGACGAGGAAGCTGTGGCGGCGGGTCTGGGTCAAGATGCCCTTGCGCGCATCGACCAGGATCACGGCCAGATCCGCCGTCGAGGCCCCGGTGACCATATTGCGGGTATATTGCTCGTGGCCGGGGGTGTCGGCGACGATGAACTTGCGCCGGTCGGTCGAGAAGAAGCGATAGGCCACATCGATGGTGATGCCCTGCTCGCGCTCGGCGGCCAGCCCATCGACCAGAAGGGCGAAATCGATCTCGCCGCCTTGGGTGCCCACACGCTTGGAGTCCGCCTCCAAGGCCGCCATCTGATCTTCGAAGATCATTTTGGAATCATAGAGCAGCCGCCCGATCAGGGTGGACTTGCCGTCATCGACACTGCCGCAGGTGATGAAGCGGAGCAGGCTCTTATGCTGATGCTGCAGCAGATAGGCGTCAATATCGGTACCGATGAGATCAGAGATGTGGGCCATCAGAAATAGCCCTCCTGTTTCTTCTTCTCCATGGAAGCGGCCTGGTCATGGTCAATAACCCGCCCCTGACGTTCAGAAGTGGTGGTCAACAACATCTCTTGGATGATGTCGGGCAAGGTCGCCGCCGTGCTCTCGACCGCGCCGGTTAGGGGATAGCAGCCAAGGGTGCGGAACCGCACCATCTTTTGCTCAGGCACCTCGCCGGGCCGCATGGGCATGCGGTCATCATCGACCATGATCAGCGTGCCGTCGCGCTCGACCACAGGCCGCTCAGCGGCGAAATAGAGCGGCACCAGCGGGATGTTCTCCAGATGGATATATTGCCAGATGTCGAGCTCGGTCCAGTTGGACAGGGGGAAGACCCGGATGCTCTCCCCCTTTTGTTTGCGGGCATTATAGGTGCGCCATAGTTCTGGCCGCTGCTGTTTGGGGTCCCAGCGATGTTGCGCCGAGCGGAACGAGAAGATCCGTTCCTTGGCGCGAGACTTTTCCTCGTCCCGGCGCGCGCCGCCGAAGGCCACGTCAAAACCGTGCTGATCCAGCGCCTGCTTTAGGCCTTGGGTCTTCATGATATCCGTATGGACCGCTGAGCCGTGGGTGAAGGGACCAACGCCTTGGGCGACCCCCTCAGGGTTGGTGTGGGTCAAAAGGGTCAGGCCCAGCTTGGCCACAATATCGTCGCGAAAGGCGATCATTTCGCGGAACTTCCAGCCCGTATCGACATGCAGCAGGGGGAAGGGCGGCAGGGCCGGATAGAAGGCCTTGATCGCCAGATGCAGCATCACCGCACTGTCCTTGCCGATGGAATAGAGCATCACCGGATTGTCGCTCTCGGCCACAACCTCACGCATGATGTGGATGCTCTCTGCCTCCAACCTTTGCAGGTGGGTCAGGGCCACAGGGGACAGCAGGGGCTTTGGCTCGATGTCAGACACGGTCGCGCTTTCGGTGGTCATAGGCGGTTCTATTAGCGCCGATGACGTATGATACCGCATAAGCTTTTCTAAGGCACCTCGCAGCAAACCAAGAGGCGCGCAGGCCAAGCCCTAGTCCATGAACGGTGTCGCGGCGATCGGATCGAGCGGACCGGCGGCCAAAAATCCCGGATTGAAGAAGTTCGGCTTGCCATAGAGAAGCGGGCTGGCATCGAGGGCGAGGACCTTGCCGCCGGCCGCCGATAGGACCGCATGGCCTGCGCCCGTATCCCACTCGCAGGTTGGGGAGAGGCGCGGATAGAGGTCGGCTTCCCCGGCGGCGACCAGACAGAATTTCAAGGACGAGCCGACCGAGACCCGGTCAAGGATGGGATAGGCGGCCAGATAGGCGTCGGTCTGGGGCGTATTGTGCGACTTGGAGGCGACAGCCGTCAGGCCTTCGCTGGGCGGCGTGCGAACGGCCAAGGGGCGGCGCGCGGTGGCGGTGCTGAGCGCAGCCTCTGGCGCGACCTCAAGGGTCCAAGCGATCTTGGCTGTCACGTCACCGGCGAACATCCGATCCTTGGCCGGGGCATAGACCACACCGAGGGTGGGGTGACCGTCCTCAATCAGGGCAATATTGACGGTAAAGTCGCCGCGCCTCTGTACGAACTCCTTGGTGCCATCGAGCGGATCAACCACGAAGAACTGGCGCCCCACGTCTGGGATGCGTCCGGCGGCAGCCTCTTCTTCGGCCACGACCGGGATCAAGGGGGCGAGGCGGGCCAGGTCGGCTAAGATGATCGCCTCGGCGGCAGTATCGGCCAAGGTCACCGGCGAGGCATCGGCCTTCACCGTCACATCAAAGGCCGAATTATAGATGTCCCAGATCGCCTTACCCGCCGCATGGGCGCTGATCACCAGACCCTCAAGCAGGGCGTTGCGGTCGATGGGGGTGAGGGGAGCGGTCATGATCGAGGTCCTTTTGCGCCTCCTTCCTAGGCACTTATCCAGCCCGGTTCAATTTGTCTCTTGGTGGGTGTAAATTCAAACTATGTGATTGTGTTTACAAAAAAACATCTTCACATCGCAAAAGCTCACGATATGATTATACGAGGTAGCGACTTTGGTTGCTCCACGCGGTGTTAGCTCAATGGATAGAGCACCTATCTAACGAATGGGAAGATCCCAGTTCGACTCTGGGACACCCATTCGTTGAGATTGTTTCGCGGGTGCCTGAAATTGGTTGGCTCGCGTCTTGATTTGGCTCTCGCAGACCTTTTCGCCTTTTGGCAGAACACGAAACTAGTCAAGGCTGTAGCTATGTCTCGATCGCCAATCGTTCCTTTTATGGATAATTTTGTAGAGGCCTCTAAAAATATTGAGGGCACTCCAGAGTGGAGAGAGGTAGGTTTTTCAAGAGAGTATCGACTTGTGGCACCGTTAAGCATTGATGGTATAAGCACTGGTGTGAATATTGAAGTTAATGCATACCCGAACATTGCTACTTTGAGATTTCGTATATTGCTTCTATACCATAAATGTTTCGCACGATTAGATTTTGTGGACGATGAGCAGCATGTGAACCCGCTCGGCCTAGGGGATGAATTTCCCAAGGGAATTTTTTGGGGCCCTCACATTCATCATTGGCATCATAACAAGTCATACTGTACCACGTACGGCCTGCCAGATAGATTGCGTGTCGCAATACCTCTCCCTGAAAGGCTTCGACAATTTGATGCGACATTGCGTTGGTTTTGCAGTCAATATAGGATCTCGCAACCGCCCTCTGGTCTCATTGCGCTACCGACTCGGACATCACTGTTATGATCGACTCAAAGAGCATTAAAGAAGCTTTGTGCGGTGCCATATTGCTGTCTCCAAACGGGGACGGAATGCGTGTGACTACTCACTGTCTCTACCCATCAAATAGTACCGTTTCGGTCACCGTGCGTGGGGGTCGGAATGAGTTTAGTGTGATGGATGACGGTGAGGCCGTGTCTGAGGCAATGGCTTCAGGGTTAATTGAGCGCGCATCTGACAAACAGATTCGAAATATTATCAAATCTTATGGGTTGAATGCCAAAAATGGGGTAATATTTACCCCGATAGTTGGCCTATCGGAGTTGCCTGCGGCTATTTTGCTTGTAGCAAACGCTGCAAAAGATGTTGCTAATTGGTCTATGGCTCATCTTCGCTATCGTGAACGACGGAATTTTAAGACAGAGCTCTCAATCCTGCTTGATCGACATTTCCATAATAATATTAAATCTGCGCCGGTTACTGGGTTAAGTAACCGACAGTATAAATTTGATCATATAATATACTACAATCAAGACAAGTGCCTTATTGTTGACCCTGTTGTAAATGATCCATCCTCGATTAACGCCAGATTAGTGGCAAATCTTGACATAAAAATGCTTGGAAATTCTAACATAAACCAAATAATAATATACGATGATCAATCTTCTTGGTCTTCGTCTGATTTAAATGTTTTAGAAATGGGCGCTAAAATATTACCTTTTTCGCGTGCAGAACCGCATTTGTTGAAATTAGTTGCTTAATATATTTAAATTATTAAATATCTACCTCATTTTAATAAGAAAATATTTTGCTTAAGGTCAAATATTTGAAATCCCAATGTGCGGAATACAGACCGTCAAGCGCCGCGTCCAGACTCCTGTTGACTCTCTCAGCAAAAAGAGAACAAAATAGGAACATAAGAGGTTCCAGCATGTCCGATCTACCGTCATTTCCAGAGGGGTTCCCCGTGCCCGAAAGGGGGCTGGAGGAGGTGGCGGCGGCTGAGCCTCAGGACCTTGCGGCGGCGCTGGCCTTTGCTTTGCTTCGGGTGTCGCCAGAACCAGAAAAGGGGCTGCGGCGTCCGGGCCTGTTCGTTGCGGCCAAGGCTTGGTTGCGCGAGCGGGGGCGGCCCTTCGCGCAGGGCTGGCAAATGCCGACCCCCTCTGGCGGCGGCCTGATCGTGGTGGCGGTGGCCGATGAGCGTCAGGTGATTTGGGCGCTGGAAGAGGCCTTGAAGTCGGGGGCGGTGGGCGGCGCGGTGGCGGCCCTTTCGGCGCCCGATTTTGTCGCCACGCGGCGTCTGGCCTTTGCCGCAAAGGCGGGCGGGGCGGCAGCGGCGATCTTGCGTACGACAGGCGCAGAGGGCCTGAGCGCGGCTTGGCGTCGCTGGCGGATCGGGTCCTTGGCCTCGGCCCCGCAGGCCTTTGACGTGCGCGCGCCCGGCCCGGCGCGACTGAGAGCGGAACTGACCCGGCGGCGGGATGGCTTGCCGGGGGTATGGGAGTTGGAGTGGGACGATGACCGGCGCATCTGGCGCGACGCAAAATCTGGCCCGGCCGCAGCCCAGCAGGCGCGTGGCCTGCGTTTGGCTGCCGGATTGGCCCGTGACGGTCTGGACCCGTTCGACCCTATATCAGAAGGCTCCCGTCAGGTCGGCTGAGGGCTCTGATCCGGGGCCCATCCCCTTTGCGTTGGTCGAGCGCAATGGACGCGGCCTTTGCCTGCGAGCGGTCAATGGCGCAGCCCAAAAGCTCGGCCTCTGGCGTGGACAGTCTCAGGCCGATGCCAGAGCCATGGCTCCGGATCTGGTCACCGTGCCTGCCGATCCGGCGGCGGAGGCCTTGACCCTGAAGCGTCTGGCCCTGTGGGCGGAGCGGTTTTCGCCCTGCGTGGCCCTGATGGCTGATGGTCCGGGGGTAGAGGGATTGGCCCTAGACATGACCGGCGGCACCCATCTGTTCGGCGGAGAGCCCGCCTTTATTGCCGCCTTTGAAGCGCGTTTGGCCAAGGCCGGTATCCTCGCCCGTGTGGCCATGGCCGACAGTTTGGGGGCGGCTTGGGCTCTGGCCCGCTTTGGCGCCATGACCCAGATTGCGCCTGCGGGCGGTGCGCGCGAGGCCCTCGCCGATCTGCCCGTCGAGGCCCTGCGGCTGGACCCTGAGGCCGTGACCCTGCTCAAGCGCTTTGGCCTTCAGCGGATCGGCGATCTCTATCCCCTGCCGCGTGCGGGTCTGGCCCGGCGGTTTCGCGGGCCTCGGGCCGGAGCCATGGGCCTTAAGGTGGTCGAGCGGCTGGATCAGGCCCTTGGCTTTCGCGCCGAGCCGGTGGTGCCCGTGCGCCCGCCGCCCGCCTATCGCAGCTTTCAGGTCTTTGCTGAGCCGATCACCGAGACGGCGGGTGTGGCGCTCTATCTGCCCGATCTGGCCAAGGCCTTGGCGGAGCAGCTTCAGCGCGACGGGCAAGGGGCTCGGCGCCTGACCTTGACCGGCTATCGGGTGGACGGGGCGACGACCAGCATCGAGGCCGGGCTCAGCGCCGCCTCGGCCCAGCCCAGCCATCTGTTGCGACTGCTCAAGGAAAAGGGGCTGGAGGCGCTGGATCTGGGCTTTGGCATTGACGCCCTGATGCTCAGCGCGCCGGTCGCCGAAGCCAGCGTCGCGCAGCAAGAGGGTCTGGACGGTGAGCGGGCGGCGACGGCGGCGGCGGCCTTGGCCGGCCTGATCGATCGTCTGCAGGCCAAGCTTGGCGAGGATGCGGTCCAGACCCCCCGCCCGCGCGGCAGTTGGTTGCCTGAACGTAGCGAAGGCTGGGATGCGGCTTCGAGCCTTGGGTTCGGGGCCTTCGATCCTGTGCTTCGACCCCGTCCGATCCTGCTGTTCCATCCGCCTGAACGGGTCGAGGCCATTGCCGAATTGCCCGATTCTGCCCCGGCGCGGTTCACTTGGCGCCGAGTGGCACGGCGGGTGGTGCGGGCCGAGGGGCCAGAGCGGATCGCGCCAGAATGGTGGCGGCTGAGCCCGGCCTCACCGCGTCCGCCCCGCACGCGCGACTATTACCGCATTGAGGACGAGACCGGGCGCCGCTATTGGCTGTTTCGCGAAGGCCTCTATGGCCGTGAGGATCAGGACCGGACGCCCGAATGGTGGCTGCACGGGGTCTTTGCATGAGCCGGTCCCATGGGCGCTGATCTGGCCTATGCCGAGCTGGATCTACGCAGCAACTTCTCGTTTCTCGAGGGCGCGTCCCATGCTGATGAGTTGGTGCTGACGGCCAAGGCTCTGGGTCTGTCGGCAATCGGACTGGCGGATCGCAACAGTCTGGCCGGGGTGGTGCGGGCCCATGTGGCGGCTAAGGCTGAGGGCTTTCGGCTGCTGATCGGCTGTCGTCTGGTGTTTTTGGACGGGACCGAGCTGATCGTCTATCCCCGCGACCGCGCCGCCTATGGCCGCCTTTGCCGCCTCCTGTCGCTTGGCAAGATGGGGGACATTCATGAGGGGGCGGAGGATCACGATCCTGACGCCGATGAGGATCGGATTGCCAAGGGCGATTGCCGCCTGACCTTTGAACAGGCCGCAGCCCTCGGCGAGGGCCTGATTGGACTGGTTCCCGCGCCGTTACACCTCACAGCCAAGACAGCGGCTGTCTTTGAAGCCCAGATGGCGGCGTGGCAAAGGGCTTGGCCCGATCAGCTCTATCTGGCTGCGGCCCCCTTGCGCCAAGGCGATGACCGTGCGCGGCTGAACCGGCTGGCGGGCATAGCCCAGCGGACGGCTGCGCCCTTGATTGCCACCAATGGCGTGCTCTATCATGACCCCTCGCGCCGCCCTCTTCAGGATGTGCTGGCCTGCGTGCGGCAAGGCTGCCGGTTAGATGAGGCCGGTCTGCGCCTGCAGGCTCACGCTGAACGGTTCCTCAAGCGCCCTGCCGAGATGGCGCGTCTATTTCGCGGTCATGAAGAGGCGCTGGCCCGGACGATGGCGGTGGTGGATGCCGCGCGCTTCAGTCTGGACGAGCTACAATATGACTATCCCGAAGAGCCGATCCCGCCGGGCAAGACGGCGGACCAACATCTGTCCGACCTGACTTGGGCGGGGGCAGAAGACCGCTATCCTGACGGGGTGCCCGCCAAGGTGCAACAAAGCCTGATCAAGGAGTTGGACCTGATCGCGCGGGTCAATTACGCGCCCTATTTCCTGACCGTCCATGATCTGGTGACCTTTGCCCGTCGCCAAGCCATCCTCTGTCAGGGGCGGGGCTCAGCGGCCAATTCGGCGGTCTGCTACTGCCTTGGCATCACGGCGGTGGACCCCGCCCAGATCGATCTGTTGTTCGAGCGGTTTATCTCTGAGGAGCGCCGTGAACCGCCGGATATTGACGTGGATTTCGAGCATGAGCGCCGCGAAGAGGTCATCCAATATATCTATCGCCGCTATGGCCGTCATCGCGCCGCCATCGCCGCCACGGTCATTCGCTACCGCCCCCGCTCGGCCATCCGCGATGTGGGCAAGGTGCTCGGCCTGACCGAAGATGTGACGGCGGCCTTAGCCAATACGGTCTGGGGCAGCCACGGTGAAGGGGTGGCCGATGAGCATGTGCGGGCCGTGGGGCTTGATCCCCATGCGCCGCGCCTGGCCTTGGCGCTGGACCTGGCGCGCCAGCTTTTGGGCTTTCCGCGTCACCTGTCACAGCATGTCGGCGGCTTCATCCTCACGCGCGGCGATCTGGTCGAGACCGTGCCCGTCGGTAATGCGGCGATGGCGGCCCGCACCTTTATCGAGTGGGACAAGAACGATATTGACGCCCTCAAGATGATGAAGGTCGATGTGCTGGCCTTGGGCATGCTCAGCGCCATTCGCCGAGGCTTTGATCTGATCCGCGATGCCTATGGCCGCGACCTTTGCCTCGCCACCGTGCCGCGCGAGGATCCGGCGGTCTATCAGATGCTCTGTCAGGCCGATTCGGTCGGGGTCTTTCAGGTCGAGAGCCGGGCGCAGATGAGCATGTTGCCGCGCCTCAAGCCGGTCTGTTTCTATGATCTGGTCATTCAGGTGGCCATTGTCCGGCCCGGCCCCATTCAGGGCGACATGGTCCATCCCTATCTTGACCGCCGGGCCGGGCGCGAGCCGGTGGCCTTTCCCTCGCCCCATCCCGACCACGGCCCGCCCGATGAGCTCGAACGGGTGCTGGGCAAGACGCTCGGTGTGCCGCTGTTTCAAGAACAGGCCATGCGTATTGCCATGGAGGCGGCGCGCTTTACCGGCGATGAGGCCAATGGCCTGCGCAAGGCCATGGCCGCCTTTCGGCGCGTGGGGACCATTGAATTCTATGAGACGATGATGGTCGAGCGCATGGTCGAGCGCGGCTATGGGCGAGACTTTTCTGAGCGCTGTTTCAACCAGATCAAGGGCTTTGGTGACTATGGCTTCCCAGAGAGCCACGCCGCCTCCTTTGCCCATCTGGTCTATGTTTCGGCTTGGCTAAAACGCTGGTTCCCAGAGGTGTTTTTAGCCGCCCTGATCAATAGTCAGCCGATGGGGTTCTATGCTCCGGCCCAACTGGTGCGCGATGCGGTGGCCCACGGGGTGGTGGTGCGCCCGCCCGATCTCAATGCCAGTGATTGGGACTGTCACCTAGAAGAGAAGGGACCGGCCCCTGCCGCGCCCACCGCCTCAGGCCGCCCCCGCCGCCGGGCCGTGCGGTTGGGTCTGCGCCAGATCGATGGCTTTCGGCGAGATTGGGCCTTGGCCATCATGGCCGCGCGGGGTGATCAGCCCTATGCCGATCTGGAAGATCTCCGCCGTCGCTCGGGCCTCAGTGGCGCGGCCTTGGACGCGCTCGCCGCAGCCGATGGATTGGGCTCGCTGGCCCTGACCCGGCGCACGGGCCTTTGGGCGGCAAGGGGCCTGCCGAGGGCTGCGCCTGCGCCCCTTTTCGCGGCCATGGGCTTGGAAGAGGCTGATGGACCCGCGCCCCTGCCGCCATCGTCCGCCGCCCAAGAGGTGGTGCAGGACTATCAGACGATGCGCCTGTCGCTGAAGGCCCACCCGCTCAGCTTTCTGCGCCAAGATCTTGGCCGTCTGGGGGTTCAGACCGCCGCGCAGTTGGCCGTGGCAGCCGATGGGGCTCGCGCCATCTCTGCGGGGGTGGTGCTGGTGCGGCAAAGGCCCGGCTCGGCCAAGGGAGTCTGTTTCATGACGCTGGAGGATGAGACCGGCACGGTCAATGTCGTGATCTGGCCCAAGCTGTTTAAGGCCAATCGGCCTGTGGCGATGGGCGCGCGGCTGCTGCTGATCCGAGGCCGTATTCAGCGTGCCGAAGGGGTGGTGCATCTGGTTGCCGACAGCCTCGAAGACCGCAGCGCCGATCTGGCCAGCCTCTCCCAATCCTCCGCCGCTCGACCCAGCCCCCATGCCAGTGGTCATCGCCATCCGCGCGATGTGCGCATCCTGCCAAGGTCGCGTGATTTTCACTAGGCCTGTTGGGGCAGGGCGGGGCGCAGCGCTCTTCACTTGCATCCCCCCCTCTTCCTCTCTACCTCTTGGGCATGAGCCATGACTGTGCCCACGATCATGAGGACGGCCCCGGTCTGTCGGGCGAGACGCTGCTTGCGGAGCTGGCAGCCGCTGAGAAGCGCTGTTCAGCCCAAGACGAACGCTTGACCCCGCCGCGTCGGCGGGTGCTGGAGCTGATGCTCGTCAGTGGTCAGCCGATGAAGGCCTATGACCTGATTGCCAGCTTTGGCGTTGAGGGCCAACCGGCCAAGCCGCCGACCGTCTATCGCGCCTTGGATTTTCTCGAAAAGCAGGGCTTCGTCCATCGGATTGAGAGCCTCAATGCCTATGTGGCCTGTCATCATGGCGACCGCGCCCATGCAGCGGCCTTTCTGATTTGCGACTGCTGCGGGGCCAGCGCCGAGATCGAACCGGTCGCCGGTCAAGAGATTACCTCGATCGGCGAGCGGACCGGCTTTTTGGTTCAGGCCCTGACCATCGAGGCCCATGGCCTATGCAAGGCCTGCCGCGCTTAGGGCCTCGCCTCTAACCGCGTGACGAACGGCGGCAACACAGGCTAGACAGGTCCTCAGAGACAGACTTTAGGGAACCGGCGCGTGGGCGATATAATCTCAATCGGCACAGAAATCTGGCGCGGCGGGGTCAATACCTGGGACTGCGACGAGATGGGGCACATGAATGTGCGCTTCTATGTCACCCGCGCCACAGAGGGCCTTGCGGGGCTGGCTGCAGAGCTCGGTATGCCCTTTGCCTTTGCGCCCCACGCCAATGCCACCTTGCTGATCCGTGAGCAGCATATCCGCTTCCTGCGCGAGGCCCATGCGGGCGCGTCCTTGCACATGACCGGCGGGGTGATCAGCATCAGCGAGACTGAGGCTTGGCTGCTTCAGGTCATCTATCACTCCGATAGCGGCGAACCGGCCGCGACCTTCCAGACCCGGGTTGCCCATGTCACGGCCCGCGACGGCTTGGCCTTTGCTTGGCCAGACGCGACCCTGAAGCGGGCTGCGCATCTGATGGTCGAGGTGCCGCCCTATGCCGCCGTGCGCTCCTTGACCCTGTCATCCGTCGAGAGCCAAGCCAGCCTTGCCAAGGCCGAAGCTCTGGGCATGCAAAACATCGCGCTGGGGGCCATCATGCCTCAGGAATGCGACGTCTTTGGCCGCATGAGGCCTGAACAGTTTATTGGCAGAGTCTCTGACGGCATTGGCCGGTTGGTCCAGCCCCTGCGCAAGATCGTGTCGGACAATGCCGGGATCCCTCTGGGTCCCATCGGCGGCGCAGTGCTGGAATATCGCCTGATCTATCTGGACTGGCCGATGGCAGGGGACCGGGTCTCGGTTCGCTCGGGTCTGCAAGGTGCCGATAGCCGCACCATGCGCGTCTTGCACTGGATCTTGGACCCAGAGACCGGCAAGGCGTGGGGCACGTCCGAGGCGGTGGTCATCACCTTCGATCTGGACGCCCGCAAGGTCGTGCCGATCAGCGACACCGCCCGCTCGCTTTTGTTGGATCAGGCCACACCGGGCCTGACCCTTTAGGGCTTAGGCCGCAGCCTCAGCCAAGGCTTGGCGCACCAGATCGGGGCGCTCCAGCGGCAAGAAGTGGGTGGTGCCCGGCACGGTGCTGATGTTCAAGACACCGCGTCTGTTGGTTTTGACAAAGTCCTCATGCGCGCCAACGCGGCAGGTGGACCCATGTTCGGCCTGAAAGATCCTCACTGGGCGCTGAACCTTGGCCAAGATCGGCCAAGGCCGGTTGGCCATGGCTGAAAAGTTCGAGGCTTCCCAAGCGGGTGCGCACGCCAGTTCCACCTTGCCATCGGACCGGTCAACAAAGCCGCCCTCAACATAGTCGGCCAAGCTCTCGGCAGGCCAGGTCTTGAAGGCACCGCGCCCGGTATAGGCCGCCAGCACAGCAGCGCGATCATCAAAGACGGACCGCCGCCGAAGCGCGCCCTGCGCCAAGGGCGACTTGGCCCAATGGTCTGGACCGACCCAAGGCAGGCTGCCAATGAACTGAGTGCGCTTGTCCATGATCACAGGGTCAAACATCACCACGCTGCGCACCAAGGCGGGGCGGGCCTCTGCGGCATAGAGGGCGACGGTCGAGCCCATCGAATGGCCCGACAGCACGACAGGCTTAAAGCCCGGCTCTTTGGCGAGGGCATCGACAACGGCAATATCGTCATAGCGATGATCATCCCAAGACCGCCGTCCCTCGACCTTAGCGGTCAAGGTCGTTTGGCCATGGCCGCGCTGATCGACAGCGAAAATCCGAAGTGACTTGGACAGGGGCCCCAGCACCGAGCGATAGGTTAGGGCGTTAAAGCCATTGGCATGGAAAAAGACGATATCGATCGGGCGCGATGGATCACCAAAATCAAGGGCCGACACCAGCCCCGGCCCCCGGCTTGGATCAAGGGTGATGGTCCGGCGGCGCGGCTCATTAAAGGGGGCGCTAGGGTTCGGCTCGGACGACATGGGACACCTTAGACACACAGACCGGTACGCGATCTGTACCCTAGGCCTAGACTAAGCAGGGCTGTCCATCAATTCCATCCCTGACGCGCATTTGTCTTGAGCCCTTTGGTCTGGTGCGTTTAGGTGAAGGTCACAAACCCAAGAGGCTGAGCCATGACCCCCACCGCCCTACCTGAATCGACCTGTTTTGACGTCACCATCGAGGGCGGCGTTGCCCATATTCAAATGTCACGGCCTTCGGCCTTCAACAGCATGAACCCGGCCTTCTGGAACGAACTTCCGCAGATCGTGCGCCAGATCAATGATCAGGCCTTGGCCCGCTGTATCGTCATCTCCTCGACGGGCAAGCATTTCTCGGCCGGGATGGAGCTGTCGGTCTTTGATGGGGCGGGCAGCACGGGCGAAAAGACCGACCGCCACACGGCGATGGAATCGTTCCGCCACCATGTCCACCATCTGCAAGACACCTTCACCTGTCTGGATCAGGCCCGCATGCCGGTTCTGGTCGCCATTCAGGGCGGCTGTATCGGCGGCGCTGTTGACATGGTCTCGGCCTGCGACATTCGCTATGCCAGCATGGATGCTTGGTTCTGTATCCAAGAGATCAATATCGGCATGACCGCTGATGTCGGCACCTTCCCCCGGCTCTGCGGTTTGATCCCCCAAGGCTGGGTGCGCGAGATGGCCTTTACCGGGCGCCGCCTGAGCGCGCAAAAGGCCAAGGAGATCGGGCTGGTCAATGAGGTGTTCGAGACCCATGAGGCCTTGCTGGCCCACGTGCTGGAGACGGCCCACGAGATCGCCAGCAAGGCGCCTCTGGCCGTGACCGGTTCGAAGGTCATGATCAACTATGCCCGCGACCATTCGATCAAGGACAGCTTGGACTATATTGCCACCTGGCAGACCGGCATGTTCTCTGGCCGCGACATGGCCGAAGCCTTCAAGGCCAAGGCCGAAAAGCGCGACGCCCAGTTCGACGATCTCGCGCCGATCCGGCGGTCGATGTAGGGGCGAGACCCCCTACCCCGGCTTCGCCGGTACTTCCCCCAGAGGGGGAAGACCATCCGCGTTCAAATCTTCCCCCTCTGGGGGAAGCTATGCGAAGCATCAAAGGGGGGCCTGTTGTCTTTCTTCCGTTTTCCCCGCGAAGGCGGGGACCCAGACCCTTTCACTCAGGCGGAAAACGACCTGCTGGATTTCTGTTTCGCGGGGAACGCGATTGAGAGGGCGTGGATGAACACCCCCCACTCCCAACCCTCTCCCCCTCACGGGGGGAAAGGGCTCTATCGGTTCTAGCCCTCTCCCTGTGGGTGAGGGTTGGGTGAGGGCCTTATTTTCTCAAAAAAGAACCCCCTACCCCGGCTTCGCCGGTACTTCCCCCAGAGGGGGAAGATTTCGCTGTAGAGGATCTTCCCCCTCTGGGGGAAGTGGCGCGCAGCGCCGAAGGGGGCCTTGTTGTCTTCTCCCCCTACAACCAACCCTTCTTACGGAACCACCAAAGCGGTACGACCGCCGAAATGACCATGATGATCAGGGCCATCGGATAGCCGTGGGCAAATTTCAGCTCCGGCATCTGTTCGAAGTTCATGCCGTAGATCGAGGCGACGAGGGTCGGCGGTAGGAACACGACGGCCGCCACCGAGAAGATCTTGATGATGGCGTTCTGCTCGATATTGATCAGGCCGAGGGCCGCATCGAGTAGGAAGGTGATGTTGCTGGATAGGTAAGACGAGTGATCGGTCAGGGACTGAACGTCGCGCTGCAAGCTCTTGAGATGGTCGCGGTGATCGCGATTGGCCTCGATCTGTTCGGACAGGGAGGCAAAGCTGATCAGCCGCGCGAGGCTGACCAGACTGTCCCGGGCCTTGGCATTGAGGCTCTGGGAGCGGCCAAGCTTGGTCAAGATCTGTTCAAAACCGCTTTCACGGGGGCGTTTAAAGATCGAACGGGACGAGGTCTCCACCTCGCCGGACGTCCGTTCGAGAATGTCGGCCGTGCGGTCTACTACCGCATCCAAGAGGCCAAGGAAGGCGTGGGTCCCCGTCGGGCAAAGGCTCGCCTGACGCTCGGCCTGGGCGGCGAAGATCGTGAAGGCGCGTGGCTCGATATAGCGGATCGTGACCAGCCGCTCACCCGCCAGCACGAAGGTTACGGGCGAAGAGCTCGGCTCCTCCTCATCGGCATTATGCAGGATGGTGGCGGTCATGAAGGTGGCACCATCCTCCTGATAGAGGCGGCTAGAGGCCTCGATCTCGGCCATCTCTTCACGGGTGGGCAGGAGAAGTCCCAGAGCCTGCTCGACCAAAAGCTCTTCGGCACGGGTGGGTTCGATCAGCTCGATCCAGACCGTGTCCGGCGGCAGATGCCAGCCCGACTCAGGGTTCGGAACGTCGAAGGCCGGAGCCCCATTGCGCAGCAGTTTCAGCATCAGTCTGCTTTCTGTCAGCGCCTGCGGACAGGGCTCGGCCTAGCGTTTGTCGGTTGGGGTCTCTTCACCGCCGGTCAGGGAGGCAATCAAGGCCGCGATCTGATCGGTGGTCTCAGCGGCCTGATTGAGCATCTGGGCCGGACCAGAGCCTGGCGTTGGCACAGCGGCCGCAACCTGACTAAAGGCGGTTTGAGCGATATTC
The DNA here is from genome assembly GCA_947447115.1 of Caulobacteraceae bacterium. Taxonomy (GTDB): domain Bacteria; phylum Pseudomonadota; class Alphaproteobacteria; order Caulobacterales; family Caulobacteraceae; genus CAISGS01. The sequence continues at coordinate 1,738 of CANFKD010000027.1, read as the reverse complement.
ATGACCGCGTTCTGCGCCGCGTAACGGGCGGCATTTTGGGTCGATGAATAGATGAAGCCATAGGTCGGATAGACCGTATTGCCGAGGTCGCGCACCGGATCATACCAGACCTTGACCGAACTCCAGTCACCCTGTTGGGAGACGTCGATGACGGTGACGTCCTTTTCGACCTTTCCGCGATTGCCAGAGATCACAGACCAGTTGGCATGGGTAACTTGAATGACGCGATCGGTCAGGACCTGGCTGACAACAGCCACATGGCCCTTATTCATGATGCCGGTCTGTTTGAAGACCAGAACCGCGCCGGTCTTAGGCACGAAGCCCTTATTATATTTGCCGGAGGCCTGCTGCCACCAGGTATAGGCGTCACCGAAGATTTGAATGCCAGAGAAGGTGCGGGCGAAGGGAACACATTGCAGATAGTCTTCCGCATGGGCAGAGCCCACGGGAGACATGACCACGCCGAGGGCGCAGGCCAAGGCCGCAAGGACGTTTCGCGTCCGCAATCTCATTCGGTCGTCCCCCGCTTTGATCAAGGGGGTGTTTAGCCCCTAAAACCGTTAAGGAAAAGCAACTTTTTGTTAAAATGTGCTGTAAAAAGCACGGTTTCAGCTTGGGGCTGAAGGGCTTGGCCGGGTGATCAGGAGGCGATCCGATAGACGCCGGAGCCGGTCGCGACGACAGGTCCGCCATCGGCGCGCGCCAATTCGGCCTGTACAAACAGCAGGGTGCGGGTGGCCCGGTCGACCCAACTGCGCACCTCCAAACGTTCCCCAGCCGCGGTCGAGGGACCAAATTCAATCGATTGGGTGACCACGATCAGTGCGCCTCGGCCCTCGGCAGCGGCCCGCTGGGCGCCTTCCAGCAGGCCAGCGACAGCCCCCCGTTCAGGGCCAAGGACCACCTCGGCATGATAGGTATGGGGGGAGACAGACGCATCGTTAGACCTTCTCAGCAAACAGAGCCCCCGTCTGACCCAGAGCGCCTCCAAAGGTCAAGTCTAGACAAGAGGGTCAATGCGCGCGGCCGCTCTATCTGCGCCAAATGCACAGCTTCCCTTGGGTTACTATTGATCGCTGCGGCCTATGGCGCCCATACTCTTGCCAACAGAAAAAACAAAGTGAGGAACGTCCATGGATTTCGCCCTACCCAAGGAATTGGTTGACTATCTTGGTGTGCTCGACGCCTTCATCGAGGCTGAGATCAAGCCGCTTCAGGCCAAAGACGACAATGAGCGCTTCTTTGACCATCGCCGCGAACATGCCCGCACCGATTGGGACAATCAGGGTCTGCCGCGCCACGAGTGGGAAGAGCTTCTGCGCGAAGCCAAGAGCCTGGCCGACAAGGCCGGTCACTTCCGCTTTGCCTTGCCTAAGGAATTTGGTGGACAGGATGGCTCCAACCTCTGGATGGCGGTGATCCGCGAGCATCTGGCGGCCAAGGGCCTAGGTCTGCACAATGACCTTCAGAACGAACATTCCATCGTCGGCAACAATCCCTTCGTTCTGATGCTGCGCGATTTTGGTACGCCCGAACAGCGCGACACCCTGATCCCCCTGATGATGGCGGGCAAGTTCAAGCCGACCTTCGGCCTGACCGAGCCGGACCACGGCTCTGACGCCACCTTCATGGAGACCCGCGCCGTGCGTGAGACCCGCGACGGCGTCGAGGGCTGGCTCATCAATGGCGAGAAGATGTGGACCACGGGCATGCATGTGGCCACCCACTGCGCCCTGTT
>CANFKD010000026.1 GCA_947447115.1 Caulobacteraceae bacterium | reverse complement strand
CAATCAATCGAACAGATTGATTTCCAAAGGTTGGCGGATCTGTTGCGCAGGGCTATAAGCCCGCCACCTTCCCAAAGCCAACGTTTCAGTGAGCAGACGCGAAATCATGACCGAACATACCTTTTCCATCCTCAAGCCTGACGCGACCCGCCGCAACCTGACCGGCGCCGTCAATGCCGTGATCGAGGCCGCTGGCCTGCGAATCGTCGCCCAAAAGCGCATCCACATGACCACGGCTCAGGCCGGCAAGTTCTATGAAGTCCATTCCGAGCGTCCGTTCTTCGGCGAACTGGTGGAATTCATGACCTCGGGTCCCGTCGTTGTTCAGGTGCTCGAAGGCGAAAACGCCGTCGCGCGTTACCGTGAAGTGATGGGCGCCACCAACCCCGCCAATGCTGACGCTGGCACGATCCGCAAGCTGTTCGCCGAATCGGTTGGTGAAAACACCGTCCACGGCTCCGACAGCCAAGAAAACGCCGCCCTCGAGATCGCTCAATTCTTCAGCGGTCTGGAAATTGTTGGCTAAAACCTAAGGGGCCTTGGCTTGGTTCTCTTCCTGAGGGAGAGGGTTGGGCGAGGGCCTTTTTTTCTTTTCTTCTGCATTCCGCGCGAAAGCAGAGGGGCTGTGGGCCTCGACGCGCCATAGCTAAGGGGTCTGGGGCCCCGCCTTCGCGGGGAACACGGATGTGAGGGCATCCACCAACCCATCCTCGCGTCATTGCGAGCGCAGCGAAGCAACCCAGGGGTCTGACGCGGACGTGAATTGATCTTGCCCTGGGTTTCTTCGGCGAAGCCGGGGTGGTGGGTCTTTTTTGTAAGAAAACAAGTAAGGCCCTCACCCAACCCTCTCCCGTAGGGAGAGGGCTAAGAGCGATTAAACCCCCAACGTCCCAACCAAATCCGCCAAACACCGCGCATAGAGCTGATGTTCCTGCTCGAGCACCCGCGCGCCCAAGCGATCTTCATCATCACCGGGTAAGACCTCAACCTCGGCTTGGCCAAGGATTGGGCCTTCATCGACGCCTGTGGTGACCAGATGGACCGTGCAGCCGTGCTTGCCCACGCCCGCCTCTAGCGCGCGTTGGTGGGTATGCAGGCCGGGGAAGGCGGGGAGGAGGCTGGGGTGGATATTGATCATCCGGCCCGCCCAAGTCTCGACCAGAAAGGGCGTCAGGACCCGCATATAGCCCGCCAGAGCCACGATCTGGACGCCGGACTGACGCAGACGCGCATCGATCATGCGCTCATGGGCTTCGCGGTCCTTGCCGAACGGGGCGTGGGCGATAACAGCGGTCTCGATCCCAGCAGCTTGGGCAATATCCAAACCGCCCGCATCGGCGATGTTGGACAGAACCAACACAATCTCAGCCGGATAGGCCGGGTCCTTGGCCGCTTCAATCAGCGCGGCCATGTTGGAGCCCCGGCCCGAGATCAGGACAGCGACGCGCGCCTTGCTCATGGCTGGATCAGTTGCCCGCAGACAAAGGCATTCTCTCCGGCATTCAGCAAAGCGGCCAAGACCGGCTCGGCATCTTCCGTTGCGACGATCAGCATAAAGCCAACGCCGCAGTTAAAGGTTCGGCGCAGTTCGTGATCCGACAGGCCGCCCACCTCCTGCATCCAGGCAAAGACCGGCGGCAGGGGCCAAGCGTTCCAATCGAACTGGGGCTCTAGGCCCTCGGCAATGGCGCGCGGTGGATTTTCGATCAGGCCACCGCCGGTAATGTGCGCGCCGCCCTTGATCAGGCCCGCCTTGATCAGCGGCAGGACGCTCTTCACATAGATGCGGGTCGGGGTCATCAGCGCCTCGCCCAGCGTCTGACCGGGGGCGAAGGGGGCCGCGTCGTTCCAGCCTAGACCCGACCGCTCGACCACGCGGCGCACCAGTGAATAGCCGTTCGAGTGGGGACCGTCAGAGCCGATACCGATCAGCAGGTCCCCGGCCTTTTGGTCGTCTAGACGCGGCAGGACCGCGCCGCGCTCGACCGCGCCGATGGAGAAACCAGCCAGATCATAGTCTCCGCCCGCATACATGCCGGGCATTTCAGCCGTCTCGCCGCCGACCAGAGCCGCTCCGGCCTGCTTGCAGCCCTCAGCAATGCCCTTGACCACGGCGGTCGCGGCCACCACGTCCAGCTTGCCGGTGGCAAAATAGTCGAGGAACATGAGCGGCTCGGCGCCTTGGGCCAGCAGATCATTGACGCACATGCCCACCAGATCGATGCCGACCGTATCGTGACGACCCGTTTCAATGGCGATTTTCAGCTTGGTGCCGACCCCATCCGTGGTCGAGACCAGCAAAGGATCAACAAAGCCCGCAGCCTTAAGGTCAAAAAGCGCGCCGAATCCCCCCAGCGCGGCGTCTGCGCCCGGGCGGCGAGTCGCCTTAGCCAAGGGTTTGATGGCCTCGACAAGGGCGGTGCCAGCATCAATATCTACCCCAGCTTGGGCGTAGGTAAGGCCATTGGGCCGTTCGCTCATGGTTCAAACATTCCCTGAACCGCTTTTCAGCGGAAAAAACACATAATTTATCGCGTCGCCCTTGTACGGAGGGCGCTTGGCCGGGCTATAGCTAGCCTATGACGCCAATAACCACCACCGCCGAACTGCAAGCCTTCTGCAAGCTTCTCGCTGACGCGCCCTTTATCGCCGTCGACACCGAGTTCATGCGGGAAACAACCTACTGGCCGAAGTTATGCCTGATCCAGGCGGCTGGGCCAAAGGATTCAGCGGTCATTGACCCGCTGGCCGAGGGTTTGGACCTGTCCTGCTTCCTTGATCTGCTCCGAGACGAGCGAATCGAGAAGGTTTTCCATGCCGCGCGGCAGGATGTTGAGATCTTCAACAATCTTGGCGCGATGCCGAAGCCGCTGTTCGATACTCAGATTGCTGGGATGGCGGCGGGCTTTGGCGAGCAGATCGCCTATGACGCCCTTGTGCGCCACATGCTGCGAATCGATCTGGACAAGTCGAGCCGATTTACCGACTGGAGCCGTCGCCCCTTGAGCGAGGCGCAGCTTGATTATGCTCTGGCCGATGTGACCCATCTGGCTAAACTGTTCCCCGATCTGAAGTCGCGCCTCGAAAAACAAGGCCGTTTGGCTTGGGTGTCTGAAGAGATGGCGGCCCAGATCGATCCCGCCCTCTATGATGTTGATCCGGAAAAGGCTTGGCGGCGGCTAAAGCCTCGCAAGCACAATGCCAAATATATGTCGGTCTTTAAGGCTGTTGCGGCTTGGCGCGAACGGACGGCGCAAAATCGAGATCAACCGCGCGGGCGCATCCTCAAAGATGACGCCATCGATGAGTTGGCGACGCAGGCCCCGACCGATGCCGACGGCTTAAACCGGCTGCGCTCGGTGCCCAAGGGCTTTGCTGGATCGCGCTATGGTCCTGATCTGCTCGAGGCCATCAAGATGGGGCTGTCGGCACCTGAGGGCTATGCGCCCGTGATCGAGCGCAATGGCACGCCGCCATCGCCAGCCGCCGGTGCCGTGGTCGAACTGTTGAAGGTCCTGCTCAAGGCGCGGGCTGAAGATGCGGGCGTGGCATCCAAGCTGATCGCGACCGTTTCGGATCTGGAAAAGATCGCCAATGACGACAATGCCGACAGCCCAGCCTTGACCGGCTGGCGCTATGACGCCTTTGGCGCGGATGCCTTGAAGCTGAAGCGCGGTGAGTTGGCATTGGTGCTCGACGGCACCCGCGTGCGCGTTGTTGAGGTTCGCAGGGCACCGAAGGCTTAAACAAGACCCTCTTTGATGCTCCGCATCGCTTCCCCCAGAGGGGGAAGATTTAGCGTCTCTTGATCTTCCCCCTCTGGGGGAAGTACCGGCGCAGCCGGGGTAGGGGGGCTTGTTGTCTTTCTTCCGCGTTCCCCGCGAAGGCTTCCTTCCTGCGGGCCACGTCTCGCCGGAGCGTAAGGGTCTGGATCCCCGCCTTCGCGGGGAAGACGGCGGGATCGGACGGGCGAGGGGTTGAGTGAGGGCCTTATTTCCTCCCCCACTTCCACTTTCCCCGCGAAGGCGGGGACCCAGACCCTTACACACCACTGGATCGTTCGTGGAACATCCTCGTCCTTGGACAGGCTCAGGATGAGGATGAAATTGGGGTGAGGGCCTTTCTTGTAACCCTCGCCTAAGCCGACCGGATCTCAATCTCGCGGCCTAGAATCTGCGCGACCATGGCGCCGCGCTTGGCGGTCTGTTCGCCGAGTAACAGGTCGGCGGAGGCCGGGGAGGCGGTGAGAACCACGGCGCTGGGGGTAAAGCTCAGCTGTGCTGCGGACAGCAGGGCTGGGCTTCGTCCCGATAGGTCACAGCCTAATCTCATAGCAGCCCCCAAAACCCGCGCCCGTCTTTGCTGATCGCTGCTCAACAGCCGATTGATCACGTCCAAGTCTGGCGGTGTCCCCGTTGGGGCATGACGCGAAAAGATCGTCAGGGCTAGGAAGGTGCGCTCGGCATGGTCCATGCCCGATATGGGCGCGCGCAGGACCTGTTCGAACACCAGATCGGCCCGATGGTCGGGGTGCAGCCTCGCGCCTATATCCGCCAGTCGGCACGCGGCGGTCAGCAAGACCCGATCACGGTCAGAGGCGAACAGGTCGGGCAGGGTGGCAAAGGCCCCTGAAAGCCAGTCTTCCAGAGCCAAACCAAGGTCTTCCGCCACGCCTTGACGCGCACCAAGGGCGGCGCAGCCTTCGACCAAAGGATCAAGGGCGCGGTCGGCCGATGACATGGCCTCGAACAGCAGGCCTTCGCGCAGGCCAAAGGCTGACAGGCTGATGTCCTGAATGTCCAGCCGATCAATCAGACAGTCCAGAACCGTTGCGGCATAGGGCAGGGTCTCAGACCGCTTGCGCGACATGCCCTCGATGCGGTCAAGCGATCCCTTGGACTGTTGGGCAATGAAACGGGCGGCGTCCTGAGCCTCCGTGGCCGATAGCCCATATTGATGGACGATGCGCAGCGGATAGTCTGACATCCGCATCTGGAGGAGGGCGAGGTTGCGCCATGCTCCGCCAACGGCATGGAAGGTGGCGGTCTTGAAGCGTTCAGCATTGGCCTGCTCTAGGCAGCGTTCAACGGCGGTTCGAACCTTGATCGGATCGAAGGGGCCAGATGCTGCGAGGGCGAGGGGGCCGAGCGGCAGGGTAATGCCCTCGCCAACCCGGCCCTGTCCGACCGTCGTGAGTTCTAGGCTTGAGCCACCGAGGTCGCCAACGACGCCTTGGGCAAGCGGCGCACCGGCTAAGACGCCAAGGGCGGCATAGTTGGCCTCTTCCATGCCTGATAGGACGCGGATCCGATAGCCGGTCTCATCGTGCACGCGCTTGACGAAGGCTGGGCCGTCGATGGCGTCGCGCACAGCGGCTGTGGCGACCACGAAAACTGCACCCGGCTGTACGGACTCAAGCACAGCGCGAAAGCGCCTGACGGCCGCCAGAGCGGTTTCTACGCCTTCAGGAGACAGGGTATCGGTGCGCGCGAGGTCACGGCCAAGGCCGGCCAGAACCTTTTCGTTGAACACGGTCCAGATGGCCCGGCCCTCAAGCCGATAGACGACCAGGCGGACAGAGTTGGACCCAATATCGATGACCGCCGCGTCGCGGGCGGGCCTATCGGCCTTTGCCCACATTTTCGATCGCTCTCGGTCGGTCCTTGGCCTTGTGGCCGCGTCCAGACAGGCTTGGATTGGTCATGAAATACTCATGGGCGGAAAAGGCGCGTTTGGCGTTCCATCCGGGCACGCGGTGGAAGTGACCGTCGGAATCGAGGGCCCAGCTCTGGGCCTCGTCCTTCAGGTTGGCGACCATGATCTGGTTCAACACCTGTTGGTGAACGGTCGGTGTCTCGATGGGCACCAGCGACTCCACTCGGCGGTCGAGATTGCGCGGCATCCAGTCGGCCGATGAGATGAATACGCGGCACTGGGGACCGGGCATCGGCCCACCATTGGCGAAGCAGACGATGCGGCTATGTTCCAAGAACCTGCCCACAATGCTCTTGACCCGAATATTCTCCGACAGACCCTTGATGCCGGGGCGAAGACAGCAGATGCCGCGAATGACCAGATCAATGCTGACGCCCGATTGGCTGGCCCGGTAGAGCTCGTCGATGATCACTGGGTCGACCAGCGCATTGAGCTTGGCCCAGATGGCCGCAGGCTTTCCAGCCTTGGCGTTAGCGATTTCCTGATCAATCAGACCGATCAGGTCATGTTTCAGGGTCACGGGGGAATAGGACAGCTTCTCCAGATGGTCGGGCTGAGAATAGCCGGTGATATAGTTAAACAGTCGCCCACTATCGCGGCCCAAGCCTGCATCCGTGGTGAACAGCGAGAGGTCCGTATAGATGCGCGCCGTGATCGGGTGATAGTTGCCTGTGCCGAAGTGGCAGTAGGTCTTGAGCCCGCCGCCCTCGCGCCGCACGACGATCGAGAGCTTGGCGTGGGTCTTATATTCGACAAAGCCGAACACCACGTGCACGCCTGCGCGCTCGAGGTCGCGGGCCCATTTGAGATTGGCTTCTTCATCAAAGCGGGCCTTGATCTCGACCAGAGCGGTGACGTTCTTGCCGTTATCGGCGGCCTCAATGAGGGCTGCGACGATGGGGCTATTCTTGGAGGTCCGATAGAGGGTCTGCTTGATGGCTAGCACATTGGGGTCGGTGGCGGCTTGGCGCAGGAACTGGACCACCACGTCAAAGCTCTCGAACGGGTGGTGAACCAGAATGTCCTTTTCCCGGATGGCCGCGAAACAATCACCGCCATGGTCCCGGATCCGTTCGGGGAAACGCGGTTCAAAGGGCTTGAACTTCAAGTCGGCGCGATCTGGCGTGATCAGTTCCGCCACCTGGGCCAGCCCGAGCATGCCATCGACCATGATGATATCTTGCGGTTCGGCGTGAAGGTTCTCGACGATGAAGCGCTTAAGCTCCTCCGGCATGGCCTTTTCGATCTTCACCCGCACGACTGAGCCCATGCGGCGCTGCTTGAGGCGGACTTCGAACTCGCGGACCAGATCTTCGGCCTCTTCCTCGATTTCCATGTCGGAATCGCGGATCAGGCGGAAATCACCCCGCGCCTCCACCGTGCAGTCGGGGAACATCACGTCAATGAAGAGCGACAAGAAGGTTTCGAGCCGAATGAACCGGCGCTCGACCTTGCGGCCTCGTCCCGTCGTCGAGGGCAGTTCCCAGAACCGCGCCACCTGACTGGGCATGGGAAGCAGCGCATAGAGGGGCTTACCATCTGACCGGCGCTTGAGCTTTAAGGCCGAGGCAAAACCAAGATTGGGCAGGAACGGGAACGGGTGTGCCGGATCGATGGCCAGTGGGGTCAGGACCGCGAACAGCTGGCTGGTAAAGACCGGACGCAGCCAATCCATATCGGCGGGCGTCACATCCTTGGCTTCAAGGACGCGCAGCCCTTCGGCCGCCATCTTGGCCCGCAGATCGAGCCAGATACGCTGCTGGCTGGCCATCAGCTCCGCCGCTGCCGTATTGACGCGGGACAGTTGCTGGCGCGGGGTCAGGCCGTCTTGGCTGATGACGCGGATGCCTTCGCTGACCTGACCCTTAAGGCCAGCGACGCGAACCATATAGAACTCATCGAGATTGTTGGCCGAGATCGATAGGAACCGTAGCCGCTCGAGCAGGGGGTGGCGCGGATTTTCAGCCTCTTCGATGACCCGTTGATTGAAGCTCAGCCATGAGATCTCGCGGTTAAAGAACCGCTCAGGCGAGGCCATAAGCGCCTCGTTCAATGACACGTCTTGGCGCACCGTCATGGTGGGCGGCAAGGGCGCACCCGGGTGGGGCGTGTCTGCGGCGTCAGCTTTTATCTGTTCGGACATGGTTGCCTAGATCCGAGTTCGGCGGCGAAGATCACCGACGACAGGTTTCGCTAATGGTTCTGAACGAGCGCGGCCAAGGCGGCAAGCCTTCAAGCGAACAGGTCGAGCGTATCGCTACGATTTTCAAGAAACTGTCGCGCAAGGGCCCGTGAAATGGGGCGTTGTGCCGCATCTGCGGCCTCATCGAGCCGCGCCACGATCTCTTGAGCTTTGGGCACAGAGCGCTCGATGCGCCGCAGGAGGTAGGGCAAGAGGTCGTCTGTCGGGCGGATATTGCGCTCACGGAAAAATTTCCGGATCACCTCTGCCAGCACGGCGTCGTCTGGTTCTTCGATCTGGGCGACGGGCAGGGCGTTTAAACGCGACCGGAGGTCCGGCAGGTTTGTAGGCCAGTTGGTTGGCAGGGTCCGGTCGGTGATCAAAAGCCCGCCCCCGGTATTGGCCGCCATATTGATCAGATGAAACAGGGTCTCATCAGGTACTTGATCGACATCGCCCTCGATCAGGACGGGCTTACCCAGCAGCAGTTGCAGATTGTCAGCTTGGAGCGGTTGCCAGCGCACAGCCCCCACACGATCTTGCCAAATCTTGGCCAGATGGCTCTTGCCGCAACCTTCCGGTCCGACCAAGGTCAAGACTCCGCCATGCCAATTGGGCCAGCTATTGAGCTGACGCACAGCCTCGGCGTTGGAGGACGACTCAACAAAGTCCTCAGCGCTGAAACGAATGGACCGATTAAGATCGAGGCGAAGTTGCAGGCCCAAGTTCCTGTCCAATTTAAAAATTCCGATGCTCTCACTAGCCTAAAAGTGCGGAAAGATCGATTGGGTGAGCCCTGAAAGGGGCTATGGCTAGGGGATAGCGGGCCTATGGTTGGGGATAAGCCTTGGACAATCGGCTCCATTGGCCTTTGCCTAGCCGGGGCCTGCTGCTGTAAACCTTGACAAAAGGCGGGGACAATGCGCCCTTCGCCCCCTATTTCGCCGGTCGAAAAAAGAAGAATCCATGCACGCCTATCGCTCACACACTTGCGGCGCTCTGCGCCTTTCCGATGCCGGTCAGACGGTGCGCCTATCGGGCTGGATCCATCGCAAGCGCGACCATGGCGGTTTGATGTTCATCGACCTGCGCGACCACTATGGTCTGACGCAGTTGGTGCTCAGTCCGGAGACCCCCGGTTTTGCCCATATTGAGCGTCTGCGCGCCGAGAGCGTCATTCGGGTGGATGGCACGGTTCTGGCCCGTTCCGCCGATACGGTAAATTCCGGATTGCCTACGGGCGAAGTTGAAATCCGCGTTGCGGGCGTCGAGGTCCTGTCCGAAGCGGCCGAACTGCCCGTACCGGTCTTTGGTGAGCCGGACTATCCCGAAGAACTGCGCCTCAAACATCGCTATCTCGATCTGCGCCGCGAGACCCTGCATCGCAACATCGTGCTGCGCTCGAACGTCATCGATTCTGTGCGCAAGCGCATGGTCGGGCAGGGGTTCACCGAATTCCAGACCCCGATCCTGACCGCCTCGAGCCCAGAAGGCGCGCGCGACTTCCTCGTGCCCTCGCGTCTGCAACCGGGCAAGTTCTATGCCCTGCCTCAGGCCCCACAACAGTTTAAGCAGCTTTTGATGGTGGCCGGCTTTGACCGCTATTTCCAGATCGCGCCCTGTTTTCGCGATGAGGATGCGCGCGCTGACCGCTCGCCCGGCGAGTTCTATCAGCTCGATGTGGAGATGAGCTTCGTCACCCAAGAGGACGTGTTCGCCGCCATTGAGCCGGTGCTGCACGGCGTGTTTGAAGAGTTCGCCAACGGCAAGTCCGTGACGCCCTATCCCTTTCCGCGCATCGCCTATCGCGACTCCGTCCGCCTCTATGGCTCGGACAAGCCCGACCTGCGCAACCCCATCCAGATGGCCGATGTGTCAGAGCCCTTCCGGGGTTCGGGGTTTAAGGTCTTTGCCGGAATGCTGGAAAATCCAAAATCAGCGATCTGGGCCATTCCCGCGCCGGGCGGCGGCAGCCGCGCCTTCTGTGACCGCATGAATGATTGGGCCAAGGGCGAGGGGCAACCCGGACTTGGCTATATCTTCTGGCGTGAAGGCGAAGAGGGCGCTGCCGGTCCTATCGCCAAGAATATCGGCCCCGAGCGGACCGAAGCCATTCGCGAGCAACTGGGCCTGAAGGTCGGCGACGCGGCATTCTTTGTCGGCGGGGATCCAGACGCCTTCTACAAGTTCGCAGGCGCGGCACGGAACAAGGTCGGTTTCGATCTGGGCCTGGTCGACGAGAACCAGTTCAAGTTCTGCTGGATCGTCGATTTCCCGATGTATGAATGGAGCGACGAAGAGAAGAAGGTCGACTTCTCGCACAATCCATTCTCTATGCCGCAGGGTGAGCTTGAAGCCCTAAATACAATGAATCCTTTGGATATTTTGGCCTATCAGTACGACATCGTTTGTAACGGTATCGAGCTCTGTTCCGGCGCAATTCGTAACCATCGACCCGATGTCATGCTCAAGGCCTTTGAGATCGCGGGCTATGGTCCCGATGTCGTGGAAAACGAGTTCGGCGGCATGCTGAACGCCTTCCGCTATGGCGCACCGCCGCACGGTGGCTTGGCTCCTGGTATCGACCGGATCGTTATGCTCTTGGCCAATGTGCAGAATCTGCGTGAGGTCATTGCCTTCCCGCTCAATCAGCAGGGCATGGACCTGATGATGAATGCGCCGTCAGAAGTTCGCGAAAAGCAGTTGAAAGAACTGCATATTCGTATCGCGCCGCCGATTAAGGTCTGACGCCCTAGCGCCTTGGGCAGATGTGGGGTTTTAAGGCCGGAGGTAGCCGGGTCTGAGCATTGGCACAGGCTCGGCCAACTTGGTCCTGGGTCAGACCGATGACTTGGCTAAGGTCTGTTCCACCAATCCAGGCCTTGACCATTGAAGCATGGCTGAGATTGGCCCCGTCCATGCGGGCATTGGCGAGGTCGGCACCGTCTAACCGGCTGTAAACGAACCGTGCGCCTCTAAAATTGCCCTTTTCTAGGTTGGCCCCGAGAAGGGCGCTGTAGCTAAAATCGCTACCCCGTCCGTCGGCATTTTCGAGGTTTACCCCGGTCAGGCTGGTGTGGCTCAGGTCCGCGCCAGCCAAGCGCGCGGAATCAAGGTTGGAACCGATGAGGGTTGCGGCCTCTAGGCTTGCGCCATTGAAGTTGGCATGTTCGAAGTTGCTACCTTTAGCGACGATGCCGGACAGGTTGGCACCGCTGAAGTCAGCGCCATCGAAGTTTGATCCGAGGATGTCGGCGCCGCGCAGGTCGGCCTTGCTGAAGTCGGCCTTGGACAGGTCTGACCCCTTGAAGCGCGATCCGCGCAGATCAGCGCCGATGAACGAGGCTCCCGAAAATTGCGCGCCGACGAGGCTGGCATTGGTCAGTTGCCGTCCAGCGAGGTTGCAGCCTTCGCATGTGCCGCCAAACGACCTCAGCCGGGCAATCGAGGCGCCGGTGTCAGCCGCATGAGCCGCGGTCGCTGCGATAACAAGCAACGAGATCCAGATCGCAAGAGAGGTTGCTGTTCTAATCATCATTCAGGAACCGAACGGGCAGAGGTGATCCGCCGCCACGCCTTTTTGTGGGGACTAAACCCCCAAGGCGCACCTTAATTCGCGGTAATGGTGATGGCTACCGACCGACGCTGCCCTCATCTTGCGCATGGCAGGTCGTGCAGACGAGGCGTCCGCCCTTGCGGGTGGCGGTCAAGTTTCCGCAGGAGGGGCAGACATCGGCCTCTGCCATATCAAGGGTCTCAATGGCATCAGCCTTGCGCCCGCCAAAGGGCAGGAACACCAGATTGTCCGGCGTCGCGCCGCGCGAATAGCCTTTAGAGATGAATTTAAGCACGGGCAATGGATCGTCGGATTTCATCTCAAAGGCGGTCTTGCTCAGACCGTCGGTGCCAAAGGCGTCAGGATCGGTATTGGCCAGATCATCACGGCCCAGATAGGACACGGCCAGTTCCCGGAAGATATAGTCCAAGATTGAAGTGGCAGACCGGATGGAGTCATTGCCGGTCACCGCGCCCGCCGGTTCAAAGCGCGTATAGACGAAGGCGTCGACAAACTCTTCGAGCGGCACGCCATGTTGCAGACCAATCGAAATGGCGATGGCGAAATTGTTCATCAAGGAGCGGAAGGCAGCGCCCTCCTTGTGCATGTCGATGAAGATCTCACCGACCTCACCGTCCTCATATTCGCCGGTGTGGAGATAGACCTTATGGCCACCCACGGCCGCCTTTTGGATATAGCCCTTGCGGCGATCTGGTAGCTTGCGGCGTACGCGATCGCGTTCGACGATCCGCTCAACAATGCGCTCGCTGATGATCGGTTCAGGTTGTGGCTCTGCACGGCGTGGAGCTTCGCGACGGGGTGCCTCGTCTTCAAGATCGGGCAGATTGAGGGTCAGATTGGCCGGTGCTGGCGCACGGCGCAGGGTCACCGCTCTGAGGCCCGCACGCGCCGCTGCCGACTGCAGGCGATTGGCAATAGCTGGGTCATCCCCATAGGCCAGTGGCAAGGGCGTGATGGCTGGGGCGCAGGTGAAGGCCTCGGCCGCGACGGTCATGGCCAGCCGGGCGAGAAGGTCGGGGCCTTCTAGGCCATCGGCTCTGCGGAACACGCCCCAGTGGGGGCTCGACAGTCCCGCCCAGCTATCGAGATCGCCGGTGCCGCAAGCATGAATCTGGGCCTGCTTGATGGCGTCTGGACTAAAGCCAAGATGGGCCAAGGTGTTGAAGTCTGGCGCACTGAGGTCCTCGGCATCGGCCCCTAAGATGTCCTTCAAGAAGCCTTCGCCGATGACGGCAGGCGAGAAGGCGAGGCGAATGTCGCCGGTCAAACGCAGCGTGGCTTCGGCGGCGTCGATCTCGTGGTCTGTCAGTCCCTTGGCCTTGAGCGCGCCGGGATTGATACCCGGTGCATCAGCAAGGTCGCCGTGACCCAGCACATGGACGGCGGCCGAACCGATGTTCAGATCGAGATGGCGCAGACCTTCAATGGTGGCCTGGGAGAGGGTACGGATGATGGTGCCATCCTCGGTCTCGGCCACCGTGACGGCGCCGGCCCAGGGTGCGGCGGACAGGCTGATGCCGCCTAGTCGCAGCTTGATCTCGTCGTCATTGAACAGGGCGAGGGTTTCGGCATTGCGCAGGCCCGTGGCGCGGGCCTTGGTCAAGGCATCGCTCATCAGCGGAACGGCCATCGCGGCCAATTCTTCGCCCTTGGCCAGCAAGGCGCTGGCTTCCAACCGTTGCATGATTGAGGCTAGGCGCGCGTCGCGGTCCTGATCAAATTCGGGGTAGAGGCCTGCAATAGCCGCCATCTCAGCAGAGGCTTGCAGTGAGGCGGCGAAAGCAAGGCTATAGAGGCTGCCTACAGCATTTCGCCCCTCATCCGAGGCATAGGCGATGGCCTGCATGATCAGCAGTTCGGACACGCCTGCCAAGGTTAGGCCAAGCGGGCGCCAACGATAGCGCGATACAGCGTCAGAGGAGGTCGCGCTATGGCCCGCTGCCCCATCAATCTCGAGCGCGAGGGTCCAGAGCCGCACTGTGGCGGCGAAACCGTCGGCGTCAAATCCGTCGTCGCTCCAGAACCGGGTCGCGTCGATCGCGGCCTTGGGGGCGTGATTGAGGCGGGTGATGGCCTCGGCATCACGCTGGACAAAGGTGACAACCACTTGGCCAGTTTCCCAGCCCGCGGTTGCGGCTTGGGCAGCCGCGCGGCTTCCCGCCTCGACCTCGTCGCGGATGCCCGTGACGATCAAGGTCTCCAGGGCGAGGGGGACAGGCTCTCCCATGCCGCGCCATTCGCGTTCGCCTGATTTGGCTAGGTTGATGGCCGTAAGGATCAGGGCGTCGGATACGCCGCTATTTCGAGCGTCGCGGGCCGCGCGGGCGAGGGCGATATTGTGATGGGGATCGGAACAATGACCGGCATCACCATCACAGCGCAAAATCGAATTCATCACCGTTTGCAGGCGACTATTGACCGCCATCAGGGCGTCTTGGGTCGCGGCGTGGCTGCGGAGCTTCGAGACGTGGGACCGGATCGTCTCTGGAAACTCAATATCTTCCAGGTCGATGGCGCGCGATTCGGTCAGCGGGCGGTTGCCGTCGCCGACCAGGGGCGACACGCGTGGACCTGAGGCTCTCGCCGCGCCGGGGGCGGCCAAGCCTTCGACCATGCTGCCGAGCAGGCTATCGTGGAAGCTGACGGCATCGACATCGCGGTCAAACAGGCCAAGGGCCCATCCCCAAGCGGCGATGCGGCGGGCATAGCGGGCAGGGCCCTCTTCGAGCGCTGCGCTATAGGGGGCGTCCTTGGCGAGGGCCGTTGGCAGCTCCCCCTCTGGAAAGTCGCTGGGCAGGGTCTGGGACCAGTCCAACCACGACTCAACGCGAACCGAAGTCCAGTCGCGCGGCGCGCTGACCGCGACCACATCGTCGGTCCGATCGATCCATCGTGTCTCGAGGGTCCCGCCGCTGAGTTGCGGCGCTGTGTACCGATAGTCAAAGCGCATAGCCGCCTCCCAAATCTAATCGCAAGGCTAGGGCCGAAAGCCTATGTTCGCAATAGATGTAGTAAGAAACGTGCAGCCTATCCACAAGATGTTGTTGTATTCTGGCTCGGCGACATTTCTCACCGATTGTTGCGCTAAGCTGGACGCGGCGCGGACGGCCACCTATAGTCCGGCCAGCCCATCCGTCGGATTGGCAGAGTCGCAAACCTTGTAATTAATGGTCTGTTCAAAGTGCTGAAAGCCATCTTCACCTGGTGGAACGGAGCCACGATTGGCGCGCGTTTCACGATCGGACGTCGCGGGATCTTTATCGGTCAGGATGCAACGGGAAACCGTTATTTTGAAGCCAAGGATAACAGCGACAGCTATGACGGCCGCAAGCGCCGCTGGGTGATCTATAATGGCTATGCAGAGGCCTCAAAGGTTCCGCCTGACTGGCATGGCTGGCTGCACTACACCTTTGATGATCACCCCATCAATGAGCCGCTGAAGCGGCAGTCTTGGGAAAAGGATCACAAACCCAATCTGTCCGGCACCATCCATGCTTGGCGGCCTAAGGGCGCTATCGGCAAGGGCGGTCAACGCCCCGAGGCGACCGGCGACTATCAGGCTTGGAAGCCGGACTAGGTCTCATGCGCGCGCGCTGGTTATTGGTCTTTGGCCTGATGGCGGCAACGGGTTTGGGCGTTTCCCTAGGGCACGCACAGGCGACGGACCCCATTGGCGGCCTTCTTCAGGGGGTCTTGCCCCCCAAGGGGACGGTGCCGGCCAATCCTGCGGAAGCGGGCAAGGCGAGGCCAGAAACCGCGCCCGGTGTTGTTGTCGAGCCAGTCCCCACTGATCCGACGGAGGCGGCCTTGCCCGGTTCTGGTTCAGGACGCCGGGTCTATGAGGTCCCGAAGCGTAAACGCTATGCGGTCGCGGTTATGCAGGTTCTCGACAAGGTCACGGCTGAGACCTTGCGCTTTGAAGTGCCGATCAATCAGCCGATCCGTTACAAATCCCTGATCTTTTCGGTTCGGACCTGCGAGACATCAGCCTCAAATGAGCCGGTTCGAGACTCCATCGCCCATGTTCAGATCGATTCTGAAGCCACGCGCGGAGCCGATCGAGCGATCACGCCGGGGCGGCAACTGTTTCGGGGCTGGATGTTTGCCTCAACGCCGGGCCTGAACCCGTTTCAGCATCCGGTCTATGATGCGTGGTTGATTGCCTGCAAGACCTCGGCACCCGCCGCATAGGCCGGTAGGCGGTAAAAGTCTGCGAGACTGATAACTGCGGAGCCGAGCCTTCTTTTATAGTCGATCCGGTTGATTTCGACGGCCCCGAACTGGGCCAGATGGTCGGTCATGAACTGCGCGTCCAGCAGCTGGAACCGTCCCAATTTCAGCCGCGCCACCAGATGGACGAGGGCGACCTTGCTGGCATCGCGGGCGAGGGAAAACATGCTCTCACCAAAAAAGGCCGCGCCGAGGGTGACGCCATAGAGCCCGCCGACCAGCTTGCCGTCCTGCCAACATTCGACACTATGGGCGAGGCCGCGTTGAAAGAGCTCGCCATAGAGGGCTTCAATCGGGCCATTGATCCAGGTGTCCTGACGGTCTGGCCGATTGGGGTTGGTCATGGCGCACTGACGCACGACAGCGTCGAAGGCTGTGTCGATACGGACCTGGTAGAGATCGGCCCTGACAGACCGCGCGAGGCGGCGAGGGATGTGGAACTGGTCCAACGGAAAGATGCCGCGCTTTTCCGGATCGACGAGGAAAATGTCCTCATCGTGACGTGAATCCGCCATCGGAAACACGCCGCGCTCATAGCAGGCGATGAGATCGTCGACCGTAAAGTCTTCCAAGACCCTATCCTCTGGCCCTGTCCTTTTGACTAGCCGCCCGCCTTGATCCAGTTTTCCAGCCAGTGGATGTGATAGTCACCGGCGAGGATGTCCGGCTGAACCAGCAGGTCTTGGAACAGGGGGATGGTGGTCTCAATACCGCCAACCACCATCTCGCTGAGCGAACGGCGCAGGCGCGCGATGCACTCGGTGCGGTCACGGCCATGGACGATGAGCTTGCCCGCAAGGCTGTCATAATAGGGCGGGATCGAATAGCCGGCATAGAGCGCGGAATCGAGGCGCACGCCCAGCCCGCCTGGCGCATGGAAATCGGTGACCAGACCCGGAGATGGGGTGAAGGTCCGGGCATTTTCGGCATTGATGCGGCACTCGATCGCGTGGCCTTCGAAGACGATGTCCTCTTGCGTGAAGGATAGCGGCAGGCCCGCCGCGATGCGGATCTGTTCGCGGACCAGATCGATGCGGGTGATGGCTTCGGTAATCGGATGCTCGACCTGCAGGCGGGTGTTCATCTCGATGAAGAAGAACTCGTCGTTCTCATAGAGGAACTCGATGGTTCCGACGCCGAGATAGCCAATCGCCTTGATGGCATCGACCACGACCTTGCCGATCTTGGCGCGGGTGGCGGCGTCGATAGCCGGTGAGGGGGCCTCTTCCAAAACCTTCTGGTGACGGCGCTGCAGCGAGCAGTCCCGCTCGCCCAGATGCACGACATTGCCAAAGGAGTCGGCGATGACTTGGATTTCGATGTGACGAGGGCGCTGGAGGTAGCGCTCCATATAGACGCTGTCATCACCAAAGGCCGCGCCAGCCTCGCCCTTGGCCGTCGCAACGGCTTCGGAGAGGGACTCGCGGTCCAAGGCCACCTTCATGCCGCGGCCACCGCCACCGGCGGCGGCCTTGATCAGGACGGGAAAGCCGATCACTTCGGCGGCAGCAAAGGCCTCTTCTTCGGTCTGAAGCGCGCCCTCAGAGCCAGGAACCACGGGGATGCCTGCTTCCTTGACGGCCTGTTTGGCGGTGATCTTGTCGCCCATCATACGGATATGGTCGGGATTTGGACCGATAAAGGTCATCCCATGGGCCTGCACGATCTCGGCAAAGCGGGCATTTTCCGACAGGAATCCATAGCCGGGGTGAATGGCCTGAGCGCCTGTGATCTCTGCAGCGGCAATGATCGAGGGGATGTTGAGATAGCTCTTGGCCGCGCTGGCAGGACCGATACAGACGCTCTCGTCCGCAAGGCGCACATGCATGGCACTGGCGTCGGCTTCGGAATGGACGGCCACAGTGGCAATGCCCATTTCCTTACAGGCGCGATGGATCCGCAGGGCGATTTCGCCGCGGTTCGCTATCAGGATCTTGGTGAACATCAGACTACTCGAGGACCACGAGGGGTTCGCCAAACTCGATGGGGTCACCATCGGCCACTAAAATCTCAACCACAGTGCCCGACCGTGGCGCGGGGATCGGGTTCATGGTCTTCATGGCTTCGACGATCAAGAGGGTCTGACCCTCAACCACCTTGTCACCGGGCTTACAGAAGGGATCAGCGCCGGGTTGGGCTTGGAGATAGACCGTTCCAACCATGGGCGACTTGACCAGATCGCCTGCACGAACGGCTGGCGCTGCGGCGACGGCTGCGGGCGCAGCGGCAACAGGGGCTTCGACAGGCGCAGGGCTATACTGAGCCGGAGCGGCGACCTGAACGGCTTGAGCAGAGACGGTTACCGAGCGGGCTACCCGTATCTTCAGATCGCCGCGTTCGACTTCGATCTCGGTCAGTCCCGTATCGTGCAGAATGTCCGCAAGCTTGCGAACGAGACGCGCGTCGATGGGATCGCCGGAACCTTTGGGTGTCGTCATGGGGAATAAGCCTTGTCTGAGCGCCTTAGAGGCCAGATTTCGCGACGAGTGCCGCAGCAGCCTCTACAGCGAGTTCATAACTCTTGGCTCCAAAGCCGGACACGATGCCCGTGGCGGCCAAAGAGACATAGGTTGACCGACGAAACTCTTCGCGAGCAGCCGGGTTGGACAGGTGACACTCAACGATAGGAATCGCTAAGGTTTTCAACGAATCAAGAATGGCCACGGAGGTGTGTCCATATCCTGCTGGATTGAGTACGACTGCACAGGCCTTGAGGCGAGCCTCCTGTATCCAGTCGATCAACACACCTTCGTGATTAGACTGACGGAAGTCGATTTCGAAGCCCAAACCAGCGGCTTTTGCGCGGCACTGATCCTCAACGTCCTTCAAGGTGGCGTATCCGTAGATTTCTGGTTCACGGGTGCCGAGTAGATTAAGGTTCGGGCCGCTCAATATGAAGATGATCTTGGACATGCGCCCTCGCCGTCGTTAGGTGCTGTCTTGTACCTCTGGTTGGCTAGGGTCACAAGCTTGCCGTTCGGATCGCGGCACATGGGGTGGATATGAGGGTCATTGTAAATGGCGAGGATCGGGCCTTCGACGGGGTGAAAACCGTTGCAGCCTTGGTCGATGCGCTGATGTTGGACGGGCGAAAGCTGGCCATTGAGCGCAACCTCGAAATTGTGCCCCGGTCGGCCTATGACAGGACAGCCCTGTGTGACGGGGACCGAATCGAGATCGTGCATTTCATTGGAGGCGGCTGATATGAGCGGCGAAGACACCTGGACCGTAGCGGGCCGAACCTTTCGCTCACGCCTGATCGTCGGCACGGGCAAATATAAGGACTATGCGACCAATGCGGCGGCCGCTGAGGCGGCGGGCGCGGAGATCGTTACCGTGGCTGTGCGCCGCGTGAACCTGTCCGATCCCAGTCAGCCGATGCTGGTCGATTTCGTGCGGCCAGACCGTTTCACCTATCTGCCCAATACGGCGGGATGTTTCACAGGCGAAGATGCCGTGCGCACCTTGCGGCTGGCGCGCGAGGCGGGCGATTGGAGCCTGGTCAAGCTTGAGGTCCTGTCGGACACCAAGACCCTTTACCCGGATATGGAAGAGACCCTTCGGGCCCTGAAGCTGCTGGTCAAGGAGGGCTTTGACGTCATGGTCTATTGCACCGATGACCCGGTCTATGCCCGCAAGTTGGAAGACGCAGGGGCTGCCGCCATCATGCCGCTCGGCGCGCCGATTGGTTCAGGTCTGGGCATTCAAAACCGCGTTAATATTCGGCTGATCGTCGAGCAGTCCAAGGTGCCGGTTCTGGTCGATGCTGGCGTTGGTACAGCGTCTGATGCGACCATCGCTATGGAGCTAGGCTGCGACGGCGTGTTGATGAACACCGCCATTGCCGAAGCCAAGGACCCGATCTTGATGGCCGAAGCCATGAAGCACGCGGTCATCGCTGGGCGGCTATCCTACCGGGCAGGGCGGATGCCAAGGCGCATGTATGCCGATCCCTCATCGCCCTTGGCCGGATTGATCTAGGCAGCAGGCTTGATCTGTTTGGCGCGCGCGATCTCGATGGCGCGCTTTAGCGCTTCCATGTCGGCGCCGGGAATGAGCTGATCGCCGACGATGAAGGCGGGCGTGCCCTGAATGCCGATGGCGAGGCCGAGATTATGCACGGCGGTCAGGTGCTCGGTGACCTTGTCGGCCTCACCGGCGCTCTTGGCGGCGGCTGGATCAAGGCCATTGGCAGTGAGAATCTTGGCGATGGTCGCGTCATCCAGCGCCTTTTCGGCCATCAGGTCCTCGTGCACCGCGCCATATTTGCCCTGAGCGCCAGCCGCGAGCGCTGAGCGCGCAGCGCGCAATGACACGCCAAGCTTGCCGTCACGGTCAGGCAGGATCGGGAATTCTTTGAACACGAAACGCACATCCGGATTGGCCTTTAGCAGCTCAACCACCTGCGGCTGGGCCGCCTTGCAGTAGCCGCAGCGATAGTCGAAGAACTCGACCACGGTGACGGTGCCCTTGGGGTTGCCACCAACATAATCGCGTGGGTCTTGCTCAAGGGCTTTGCGGTTTTCGGCAATCTTGCTTTGCGCCAACTGCGAGGCCTCGGCAGCCTGCTTTTCTTGAAGCTTGTTGATGGCCTCTTCGATGACTTCGGGATGGGTGATCAGATAGGCCCGGACACGGTCGCCAAAGGCCTTTTCATTCTGAACCATGCCACAGCCGGTCAGGGCAAGGCAGCTAACGGCCGTCAGCAAGAGGGTGGGAAGGCGCATGGTGATGTTCCGCTTGGGTTGTGTTTGCCCCACCATCGGCCCATCGGGGTTAAGGTGAGCTTTATGAGGGTCTATCAGCGCTTACGGGGCGCAGCGCTGCCTTCCCGGGCCAGATCTTTCAAATCGTCATCCGTGGGCTCAGAGGCCAGCACAATGTCGGTTGCACGGCGCCACTCGGGAGAGCCCTTGACCAGTTCAGCCCGAGCTCTCATGCCAAAAATGCGGGCTTCACTGGGAATGCCGATCGCGAAATACTGTTCCGCCGCCGCCAACCTCGCCATGCCCGGTTGGCGGCGCCGATCATAGGCCTCGGACAGCATGCGCCAGCCAAAGGGGTTGTCCTGCTCCAGTTCCAGAGCCTTGTAGATATGGGTAATGGCCTCATCGACGCGCTTATCATTGTCAAGCGCGAGCAGGGTTTGTGCTAGGGCAAGGTGGAACAGGGCGGCGTCTGGCTTTAACTCCACGCAGCGACGATAGGCAGGCTCTGCTTCGGCTGCGCGGGCGGATTCAAACAGGGCCTGACCGCGCAGTTCCCAAAGATAGGGATTGTCTGGATAGTCCTTGATCAGGGCGTCGATGGCCTTGAGTGCCTTTTCAGTTTCAAGCGACCGATAGTAGGCGATGGCCCTCGCATAGCGCGCGGGATAGGATTTATCGCTCTCTTTGAACTCAATGAAGGTCTGTTGTGGTGGGTTCATGAAGGCCTTGAGCTTGGCCACCATAATCATATGGGTGGCCTGAGCTTCAGCACTGTCTGACTTGCCATAGTTCGGCATGGCCTCGACCCGTACCCGAAGCGCTTCGATCCGGTCAGACGACAGGGGGTGGCTGCGGAAGAAGGGGTAGCGCTTGGCGTCCGAGAACACCTCTTGATATCGGAAATTGTCAAAGAACTCGACCAGCCCTTTGCCGGTCTGCCCACTCTTGTCCAAGAACCCGGCGGCGGCTTGGTCCGCGGAGGATTCCTGTACACGGGTGTAGCCAAGCACCGACAGTGTCGCAAAATAGCTACTGTTGCCGATCAGCATGGCGGCGGCATCGGGCGCTCCGGCTAAGGCAGCCAAGAGGCCGAGGCCCAGGGTCATGACAAAGGTTCCTGTTGCAGCGCGGCTCGCGTCACCCGACCGCGCCAAATGTCCGCCAGAGATGTGGCCTGTTTCGTGGGCCATGACCCCAATCAACTCATTGGGTGTTCGGGTTTGGATGATCAGCCCGGTATTGATAAACATCTGCTGCCCGCCGGAGACGAAGGCATTGATCTGCTTATCGCCTATAAGGTGCAGCTTGATATCTTTAGGGTCGAGCCCAGCGGCTATGAAGCCCGGATCGGCGTCGGTCCGCAAAATCGCTTCGATTTCGGTATCGCGGATCAGAGATGTGGCGTCCTGAGCCCTCGCCAGATTGGGCGAAATGATCAGGGATAGCACCAGGGTGCTGACCCCAAAAAGAGCTTTCAGTTCCTGCGTCAGGGTTCGAGACGAACCGCTATTTCGCACGCTCTTCTCTGCGCTTGACGACATCCGAGGGGCCAAACCTACCGCTCCAAAATTGAACCCCCGCGCCGGTGAGGACGCGGGGGATAACGCCCCTAGAAGGAGGTTAGCGCCTTATCAGCGCCGCCACCAGCCCTTCTTAGGCTGGGATGGAGGCGCAATAATGGCCGCCAGATCGGGCGTCGGCTCAGGTGCGGGTTCTGCGAGCACAACAGATACGGGTTCCGCCGGAGTTGGGATGGGTTCAGCCGGCACGGGGGCTGCTTCAACGGGGGCTTGGGCCACCGCTTCAGCTTGCGCCTCTGCTTCAGGCTGGGCCTTGGCACGACTACGGCGAGCGCGAGCGGGTTTGGCCTTGACCTCATCAACGGCTGGAAGCTCGACCCAGATGTCGGCCTCAACCGTTGGTTCGGCAGCGATAGGCGCGGGGGCTTGCGCTTCGACGACGGCTTCAGGCGCTTCCGCCGTCACGTCATCGGCTTGGGCTTGAGCCAACAGCTCTGCCTTGGTCGGACGGCGGCGGCGGGCAGGCTTGGCGGGCTTTGCGGCCTCGGTGCTGGCCGCAACCTCATCAGAAGGGGTTGGGGCTGGTACAGACGCTTGGTCCGCGACCACCGGTGTCGCCAACTCTTCGGACTGCGCTGGGCGTGGGCGCGGCTGCAGGGGATCAAACCAGATATAGGGGTCGCCATCCGGGGCCCGGGGGCGCGTCCAGCCATAGGGCTCGTCGGTGCGCACATCTTCACGCATCCGGCGACCACCGCGGCGTCCGCGACGGCGGCGGCGGCGGGCGGCTTCGGCTTCGCTGCTTTCACCCTCGCGGGCTTCGCTGCCTTCAGCGCCATCTTCGTCGTCACCTTCGGCGCTCTCGCCTTCAGCGTCGGTTTCGGACGATGCCGCGCGATCGGCGGGCTCGTCACCACGACGTCCGCGACGGCGACGACGACGGCGACGACGACCGGCTTCACTGTCATCTCCGGCCTCTTCGGTGCGCTCGGCAGAACCGCGAGATGCTGAACGGGCAGGGGCGTCTGAGGCTTCGTCCTCGTCATCCTCATCGTCAGAGGAAATGACCTCTTCGTCCTCTTCCTCGTCATCATCGACAATGTCATCATCGGCGCTGTCATCGAAGGGCAGGGCGAGGGGGCCGCCGAGCAGGGCGAGGTCCTCGGGACGCGGCTCAAACTCACGGGTCTCGGTGCGCTCAATATCGTGCTCAGCGTGAGACAGGGCATCGTCGATCTGAATGGTGACGAACAGACCTTGGGCCAGACGTACGCGCTCGAGATAGACGCGCTTTTCATTGAGGATATAGAGGCCGACCGATTGCGGGACCTTCAAGGTGATGGAGCCTGCACCGTCGCGGACCGCTTCCATCTCGATGCTGCGCAGGGCTGCTAGGGCACTGGACTCGACCGAGCGAACACGGCCAACACCGGCGCAATGTTCGCAGATGTGGGTTGTGCCTTCCAGCACGCCGGACCGGCGACGCTGGCGAGAAATTTCCATCAGACCGAACGAGGAGATCTTGCCCATCTGAATGCGGGCGCGGTCATCCTTGAGGCAGTCCTTCAGCTTCTTTTCGACGGCCCGATTGTTCTTGGACTCGTCCATATCGATGAAGTCGATGACCACCAGACCGGCAAGGTCGCGCAGACGAAGCTGGCGCGCCGCCTCTTCGGCTGCTTCCATATTGGTCTTGAGGGCCGTAGCCTCGATATTGCGCTCACGGGTCGATTTGCCGGAGTTGACGTCCACAGCCACCAGAGCTTCGGTCTGGTTGATGACCAGATAGCCGCCTGACTTCAGAGGAACGACGGGCGTATAGATCGCCGCCAGTTGATCCTCGACCTTATGCTTGACGAACAGGGGCGTGGCTTCGCGGTACGGCATGACCTTCTTGGCCTGCGACGGCATCAGCATCCGCATGAACTCTTTGGCCTCGCGGTAGCCCGCTTCGCCCTCGACCCAGATGCCCTCAAGCTCCTTGTCGTACATGTCGCGAATAGCGCGTTTGACCAGATCTTCTTCTTCGTAGATCAGGGCCGGTGCGATGGAGTGCAGGGTCACATCGCGAATATTCTCCCACAAACGCAGTAGATATTCATAGTCGCGCTTGATCTCGGCCTTGGTGCGCTTGGCACCGGCTGTGCGGACGATCAGGCCCATGCCCTGAGGCACATCCAAGCTCTGAACCACGGACTTCAGGCGCTTACGGTCGGTGACGGTCGTGATCTTGCGGCTAATGCCGCCGCCGCGTGCGGTGTTTGGCATCAAGACGCCGTAACGACCAGCGAGCGACAGATAGGTGGTGAGGGCCGCGCCCTTATTGCCGCGCTCTTCCTTGACGACCTGGATCAGCATGATCTGCCGACGCTTGATCACCTCTTGAATCTTGTATTTGCGCATCAGGCGGCGACGGCGGCGCGCAACCTCTTCTTCCATGACATCGCCTTCGTCATGGTCGCCATGGTCACTGTCGTGGTCACCATCTTCGGAGTCGCTATGGGCCGGAGTATGATGAGGCTCGTCATCATCCTCCATCATGTCGCGCATCAGCGCTTCGCGATCAGCCATCGGAATTTGATAATAGTCCGGATGGATTTCGTTGAAGGCCAAGAAGCCATGGCGATTGCCGCCATATTCCACGAACGCAGCCTGAAGGCTCGGTTCGACCCGAGTGACCTTGGCTAGATAGATATTTCCGCGGAGTTGCTTTTTAGACCGGCTCTCAAAATCAAATTCTTCAATTCGTGAACCATCTACAACCACCACCCGCGTCTCTTCGGCGTGGGCGGCGTCGATTAACATTTTCTTCGACATTTAGATTATCTCCACGGCGCGCGCAGGACCTTGGGTCCCGGTGCCGGATTTGAAGGGGGGCGCGCGCACCACGAGCCTTGTCGCCAGAAGAGGCGACACAGGGAGCCCCGCCACCCCGAAGGGCGGATGAGAGGGGCTCGGGCCAGTAAGGGGCGTTTGCGACGCTGCCCATGAGGTTTTTGGTTCCTTGACGCGCCGTTGGGCGCGGATCGGAGAATGAGTCAGTGCCGCCGATAGGGGCTGAGCGT
>CANFKD010000025.1 GCA_947447115.1 Caulobacteraceae bacterium | reverse complement strand
GCAAACTCTGCTGCCAGCGAAATGATCTTGTCGTCCAACTCAGGCCCCTTCGGAGGTCTCATAAGGATTATCCTCCGGAAATGCGCTGCCAATGGGGCGGGCGTCAAGCGTTCCAAAGCCTTGCCCTCGCGGCACTTCGCCTTAAACTAGGGTCTGAACCTTCAAACCGGCGATCCGGTAAATTTCAGGAGCCCTTGTCTATGGCATTGCCATCCATTCTGCGTGACCGTCTTCGCCTGCCGGTTATAGCTTCGCCGCTGTTCATTATCTCGACCCCCGATCTCGTCATTGCCCAGTGCAAGGCCGGTATTGTCGGCTCCTTCCCCTCCTTGAATGCCCGTCCAGTATCGTTGTTGGATGAGTGGCTGCACCGCATTCGCGAAGAGCTGGCCGAGTGGGATCGTGATCATCCCGACACCCCGTCTGCCCCCTTTGCCGTCAACCAGATCGTTCACAAGACCAACAACCGCTTGGACGAAGATGTCGCGCTTTGCGTCAAGCACAAGGTGCCGGTGATCATCACCTCGCTGGGTGCCCGTGAAGATCTCAACACGACCATTCATTCCTATGGCGGCGTCGTCCTGCACGACATCATCACCGACCGCTTTGCACGCAAGGCTGTTGAAAAGGGTGCAGATGGCTTGATCGCTGTTGCCGCCGGTGCCGGTGGCCATGCGGGCACCCTGTCGCCCTTCGCGCTGGTCCAAGAGATCCGCGAATGGTTCGACGGTCCGATCGCCTTGTCGGGTTCCATCGCCAATGGCGCAGCGATCCTGTCGGCTCAGGCCATGGGTGCTGATCTTGCCTATATGGGCTCGGCCTTTATTGCGACCAAGGAAGCCAATGCTGATCAGGGCTACAAGGATATGATCGTGGAGTCGGCCGCCGACGACATCGTCTATTCCAACCTGTTCACGGGTGTTCACGGCAACTATCTGAAGCCGTCCATCGTTAAGGCCGGACTAGATCCTGAAAATCTGCCGGTCAGCGACCCGTCTAAGATGAACTTCGGATCGGGTGGAAACCAAGAGGCCAAGGCTTGGCGCGATATCTGGGGCTGTGGCCAAGGTATTGGCGCGGTTAAGGAAATGCAGTCCGTGGCCGAGTTTGTTGACAAGCTCGCAGGTGAATATGAGGCGGCCAAGGCGGACCTCATTGCCAAGACGGCCCTGACCTCCGGCGCCCATCTGGTCGCCGCAGAATAATCCCCGGCCGCCTTTGCGGCCTCAGACTGATCCTCGGCGGTTCGTGACGTTCACGGTCGCCGAGGAGACTGTCCCTTGTCGAATGATGCGACCCCAAGACTTGCCTTGCCCTATGTGGCCACCGGTCAGGCTCAGAAACATGTTACCGTCAACGAAGCCTTCGCCCGCCTTGATGGGCTTGTGCAGATGGCGGTCGAGACCCAGACCCTCGCCTCCGCGCCCGCCTCGCCAAAGGATGGCAGCCTCTACATCCTAGCCCCATCCCCCTCCGGTACCGCTTGGTCAGGCTATGCCGCCGGATCGGTCATGCGGTTTGAAGCCGGAAGCTGGTCGGCCTTTGCGGTCGATGAAGGCACGGTGGCTTGGCTGCGAGATGTGGACCGGTTGGTGGTCTTTGATGGCCAGCAATGGCGACCAGCGGGCGCGGACCTCTCGATCATCAACAATGTCCAGCGGCTCGGTGTGGGAACGAGCGCCGATACCAATAACCCCGTAAGCCTGCGCCTGAACCGTCTGCTCTTGACCAGCAAACCGGCCAGCGACGGCGGCGATGGTGACCTGCGCCAAACCTTGAACAAGGACCTCGCCAATGGGGTCCTGTCGATGCTGTTCCAAAGCGGATGGTCCGGACGGGCGGAGTTTGGTCTTCTGGGATCGGAAGATTTCAGCCTCAAGGTCAGCGCCGACGGTGGCGCATGGCAGACGGCCTTCGATGTGCCCCGGGCCAGCGGCAAGGTCAACTTCCCCAAAGGCTCGGTTCGCAGCCAAGTCGATCTCTTCACCGCCAACGGGACCTACACGATCCCAGCCTGGGCTCAGCGGCTTGAGGTGATTTTGGTCGGTGCAGGCGGCGGCGGGGCTAGTGGCGCGAGCGGCGATGCGACCGCCAACCGGATCGGCGGCGGCGGCGGCGGGGCCGGGGGCTATGTCGCCGAGACCTTCGATCTTTCAGAGCTTACCGGCCCCCTGACCTTGACGGTAGGCGCTGGTGGCGCTGGTGGCCTTGGCTCTACAGGGACCAGCAGTAGCCGAAATGGAAATGCCGGCGGCGTGACAACCCTGTCTGTGAGCGGCTCGGTGGTCCTATCGGCGAGCGGCGGCGCGGGCGGGCTCTTGACCACGGGCGTGGGAGGCGCAGGCGGCGCGGGGTCTTTCGGTTCGGGTGCCGCCGGTGGAGCATCGGTCTCTAACGGTATTGCGGGGAGCGGTGCAGATGGGATCGGTGCCGGGCCCGGCGCGGGCGGCGGCGGCGGAGGGCTGGACACCGCTTCGGTGCAGCGATCGGGGGGCAATGGTGGCCAAGGTCATGCGATCGGTGGAACCCTCCGGCGAGCGCTTGGTGGCACGGGGGCGACCTCGCTCGGCGGCGCTGGCACTACAGGCGCAGGCAAGGCTTGGACGCGAGGCACTGGCGGCGGCGGAGGCGGGGGATCGGCCTCAGCCTCGAGCAATGGCGGTGCAGGCGGCAATGGTGGCCTACCCGGCGGCGGCGGCGTTGGCGGCGGGGCCTGCCGGGCCAGCTCAACCTCGGGCAAGGGCGGCGATGGCGGTCGCGGCGAGGCCTGGATCATGGCGATAGGCTAGGGGCACAAAGACAATGGACATCTTGAACAGCCTCAGCGGCGGGGCAGTCGGTGCCGTGATGGGAGCCTTGGGCTCAGCGGCCAATCGCGGCGTTGGTCTTCTGGAACTGCGAGAAAAACGCAAGGATCGGGCTCAAGAAATCGCCCACGAACGGGCGATGTCGGAAATGGCCCAGACCTCAAAATCGCAAGAAGCCCTTCAGGCGCAAAGGCTCGCTCAGGTTCAAGGCTCCTATGCCGGGCTGAACGCCTCAATCGAGGCCGACCGACCGGAGGACAGCTATCGATGGGTCGCGGCGGTTCGCAGCTTGACCCGGCCGGTTCTGACCCTTCTGTTGTGGATCCTGTTCGCGGTCATGTTTGTGCTCGTCTATCAGTCCGGCGGCGCCAGTGATCGATCCGCTCAGATGATCGCCTCAAGCCTTGAAACCATCAGCTTTTCGGCCGCAACGGCTCTGGCCTGGTGGTTTGGAGATCGCGCCCCTCGACCCTGAGATCAACCACACCGTCAATTGACCTGCGCGGTCCATGGCCTAAGTTGAAATTAGACCTGCTAAGTTGGTCTGGAGACCTCACCTATGATCCGTAGCCTGATGATCTATGCTGCCACCCTGCTGGTGTTCTTAGGGATAGACTATGTCTGGCTATCGGCCATGGGCGGGTTCTATCGCCAAGAGATGGGTTCCTTGATGCGGGCCGTGCCTAACATCGCCGTGGCGGGCCTGTTCTATGCCGCCTATGTGGTTGGCATCTTGGTCTTTGCTGTTCGGCCATCGGACCCGTCGATGGGTCTGGCGCAAGTGGCTCTGCTCGGTGCCCTGTTCGGGGCCTTGGCCTATGGCACCTATGACCTGACCAATCTGGCGACCTTGAATGGCTTTACGGTCAAGGTGGCGGTCGTGGATATGGTTTGGGGAACCAGCCTGACAGCGATCTGCGCGGTTGCGGGACGTTTGGTCGCCGACCGGCTTAGCTAGTCTGTGAAGGCTTCGGCTCGGTGATCTTGCGGGCGAAGGCGATGGCGGGGCTTTCGATCCAGCGATAGGACAGGCCTGCAGCGGTCAAGGACAGAACCACAGTCGCGGCCAGCAAGACGGGCAGCGGCACTTGCCCTGAGAACAGGTGGACCAGCGTCAGCAGGATCGGCAGGTGCACCAGATAAAGGCTGTAGGACACCTTTCCCAGCCAAGTGGCGGCTTTGCCCGACAGGATGCGTACCAATGTCGGACTGGCAAAGGTCGCGACCACATAGCAGGTGGCGGCAAGGCCCGTGCCCCAAAGGCCAAAGACCGGCATCGAGCGGGGCTGATAGAACAGCCACGCGCCCGCAAGCACCAGCGCTATGGCGCCTACGCCTCGGCTCTTTTGAACCCAAGCGCTGAGGGTCTGGTTATGCAGGAACAGCAAGGTTCCGACCGCGAACATCAAGACATATTGCGTCGACCCGCAGAGGGTCTGTGTCACTGGATCAAGGTCATAGTGACCTAGCGCATAGTTCGCCCCCGCGCTCATCAGGGCTGTGACCACGAGGGTAGTGATAGGCCGCGCCCTCAGGCTAAAAAACACCAGTGGAAAGATCATCGAGATGCGCAGTTCGTGCACCAGGCTCCACATTACGTTCATCAGGCTCATATCGCGGTGTTGATCGGTCATCAGCAGATGGCCTGCGATCAGTTGCGGTGTCACCGGATAGGCCCAGGACTGATGGTTGAACCATCCGCTTAAGCCCTCGACAGGCGTCGGCTGGACCAGCAGATAAAGGCCTGCGGACGCTAAGATGATGGCGGCAAAGGGCGGATAGATCCGCAAGAAACGCTTGGCGGCAAAGCGCCCATAGTCAAAGCGCGCACCGTCATGCCTCTGACCCGCGTCGATTGAAGCCGCCAGCACAAATCCGCTCAAGACAAAGAACAGCAATACCGCGCCCGGTCCATCGACCAATAGACGCAAGGGTGTAACCGCGAACCACCACGCAATCTCCCCCCGGCCATAGGCAGTGGCAGGCAGTGTCAGCAGGCAGTGGTGAAAGACCACGGCAAGGGCCGCGAGGCCTCGCAAGGAATCCAAGGATCGAAAGCGCATGGCAGCCAAGTGACCCGAAATCCATGCCCTGTCTAGGGGCGGCGGTCAGGTGAATTTTAAGGGGAGGGGAATTGGTGGTCCCTCAATCCTTTCGGACTGAGGGACCGCTGGTGCCGCCGGGCAGGATTGAACTGCCGACCTCAGCATTACCAATGATGCGCTCTACCACTGAGCTACGGCGGCTAAGAGGGGCGGGTTCTAGCGAATGACTGAGAGAAGGTGAAGCTAAAATCGACTTGACCCCGAAGGAAAGGCGATCCACCTCATGGGGTATGACCGAAAAGCCTAGTGAAACCAAACGACAGTCCCCTCAGGGACGTTCTGCAAAAGCCGACCGTGAGGCCCGTTTGGCCGTGGCGTTGAGGCAAAATCTGCGTCGCCGCAAGGCGCCTGCGGCTGTGACCAAGCCTCATGCTGAAGCTGATGACGCGGTCTAGCGACGAATCGCAGGTGCAGTGCGCCATCCTCGTCCTTCGACAGGCTCAGGATGAGGATCGATGAGACAGCACGGACCGAACAGTCTTCCTCATGCTGAGCCTGTCGAAGCACGAGGAAGTGCACCTCATATTGGACGGACCGACCTCGCCTTGTTTGTTAGTGCGCCTCGCCATGACGCGAGACTTCCTCATGCTGAGCCTGTCGAAGCACGAGGAAGCGTCGTTCACCTTCGAAGTGCCTTGACCGCCTTGTTTTGCCCTCAATTCACCCCCCAACAAAACGGCCCCTCGCAACCGTGCCTTGCCTGTTGTAGAACCGCACCGCAAACAAGGGGTGGACGGGTTTGCCTTCGTCCGAACTTTCGAGGGATCTATGGACCGTATCGCCATTATCGGCGGCGCAGAGTTGAACGGGACCATCCCGATCAGTGGCGCTAAGAACTCCGCGCTCAAATTGATGGCGGCTAGCCTTTTGACCGATCAGCCTGTGCGGCTGACCAATATGCCGCGTTTGGCGGACACCAAGTTCCTTGGGCGGTTGTTGCAACGTCTTGGCGCGGAACTGATCGAGCGCGAGGGCCCAGACGGTCCAGAGACCCTTCTGCACACGCCTGAGATCCTGGGGGCCATTGCGCCCTATGATCTGGTGCGCCAGATGCGTGCCTCGTTCAATGTTCTGGGACCGCTGATTGCGCGCACCGGCCATGCCAAGGTGTCCTTGCCCGGCGGTTGCACTATCGGCGCAAGGCCCGTGGATCTGCACCTGAAGGCTCTAGAGGCCCTCGGCGCGACCATCGACCTGCATGATGGCTACGTCTTTGCTCAGGCCCCACGCGGCCTGCGCGGCGCGGAGATCACCTTCCCGTTCGTTTCCGTCGGTGCGACCGAGCACGCCATGCTGGCGGCGGTTCTGGCCGAGGGCATCACGGTCCTACACAATTCGGCTTGCGAGCCGGAAATTGGCGATCTGGCCGACTGTCTGAACATGATGGGGGCCAAGGTCGAAGGGGCGGGAACCTCGACCATCACCATCACCGGTGTCGCCCGTCTGGGCGGCGGCAGCCATGCGGTCATTGCGGACCGGATCGAGACCGGCACCTATGCCTTGGCAGCGGCCATGGCTGGAGGCGAGGTGCGCCTGACCAACACCCGCTTCGACTTTATCCAAGCCCTGACCGATAAGCTGATTGAGGCGGGCGTTAGCGTCACGCCAACCGCCGACGGCATGATCATTCGTCGTGGGCCGGAGCGCTTAAAGGCTGTGAACATCGACACCACGCCCTATCCCGGCTTTGCCACCGACCTGCAGGCCCAGTTCATGGCCCTGATGACGACGGCCAAGGGCGAAAGCGTCATTCGCGAGACTATATTCGAGAACCGCTTCATGCACGTGCCCGAGCTGGCGCGTCTGGGCGCTGACATTTCGGTCCATGGCGGTGAAGCCCATGTTCGCGGAGTCGAGCGGCTCAATGGTGCCCAGGTCATGGCCACCGATCTGCGCGCCTCTGTCAGCTTGGTCATAGCCGGTTTGGCCGCTAAGGGCGAAACCATGGTCAACCGCGTCTATCATCTGGATCGCGGCTTTGAACGGTTGGAAGAGAAACTCGGCGCTTGCGGAGCCAATGTGCGCCGGATCAAGGGCTCTGGATCAGAAGAGGACTAGGCTCAATGGTGGCTTCAAAGGCCCCCTTGCGACTGTTGGCTGAAGACGCTGACGATCTGGCTGTGATCTCGGCGGCCTTGCAAGACGCCGTCTGTCAGATCGGCGATATCGCCTATCAGGCCTCGGCGCGCCAATTGACCTTGGCCCTCAATCGCTATCGTTGGGAAAATGGCACCCGCACGCAAGAGCGGGTCCGCACGGGCCTGCAATTTGGCGGCGTGATGGCGGTCAAGACCCGCAACCTTCGCCGGGATGTTAAGGACGCTGTGGTCGAGCTCTTGACCATCAGTTTTGAGCCGGGCGAGGCACCGGGCGGGGCCATCATCCTGACCTTTGCGGGGGGAGGGGACCTGCGCGCCGAGGTCGAGATGATTGATATTATCGCGGCGGACCTTAGTTCTCCATGGCCAACGCCTAGTACGCCCAAGCACGATCTGACCTGAGTAAAAGCCATGCGCCGTTTTAATGTTTCCGATCCCGGTTTTGCTGCTGATTTTCGGGCCTTCTTGCACGAGGAACGCGGCTCTGCGGCTGAGGTTGATGTAGCTGTGGCGGCGATTGTGCAGGCGGTGAAGACCGAAGGCTTGCCCGCGGTCCTGCGTTTTGCCGAGCAGTTTGACCGCGCCTCGCTGACCGAAGAGACCTTGCGGGTGACGGCCGATGAGATTGAGGCGGGGGCAGCGGCCTGTCCGCAGTCCGTGCGCGATGCCATCGATTTTGCCGCTGAGCGCATCCGGACCTATCACGCACGCCAAAGACCTGCCGATGCCCAATGGACGGACGAGACGGGCACGCGTCTGGGCTGGCGCTGGACACCCCTAGAGGCGGTGGGCATCTATGTGCCCGGTGGCCGGGCGGCCTATCCCTCGACCGTTTTGATGAATGCGGTTCCGGCCAAGGTCGCGGGCGTGGACCGGATTGCCATGGTGACGCCTCCCGGCCGGATGCAGCCGGCTGTGCTGGCGGCGGCCAAAGCGGCAGGCGTCACCGAGATCTGGCGTCTGGGCGGGGCCCATGCTGTCGCGGCCCTGGCCTATGGGGCTGGACCTATTGCGGCGGTGGACAAGATCGTCGGTCCGGGCAATGCCTTTGTCACAGCGGCAAAGCGCAGGCTCTATGGCGTGGTCGGTATTGATGCCCTAGCCGGTCCATCTGAGATCGTGGTTGTCGCCGATGGGGCCAACAACCCCGACTGGATCGCCGCCGACCTATTGTCGCAAGCCGAGCATGATCCTGCCGCGCAATCGATCCTCATTACGGATGATGCGGCCTTTGCCGACGCGGTCTGCGCGGCCATTCAGGTCCAACTGAAGACCTTGGCGACGGGCGAGGATGCGGCGGCCTCTTGGCGCAATCACGGGGCGGTGGTGATCTGTCCTCTGGAGGATAGCCCGCCGCTGGTGGACCTCATCGCGCCGGAGCATGTCGAGTTCGCCGTCGAGCAGCCCGAGCGCCTGTCCGACCGGGTTCGTCATGCCGGAGCGATCTTTTTGGGACGCCACGCGCCGGAAGCCATTGGCGACTATGTGGCGGGCTCCAACCACGTCCTGCCGACCAGCCGCGCGGCGCGGTTCAGTTCGGGCCTGTCCATCTATGATTTCCTCAAGCGCACATCGCTGATCCAGTGCGATGCCGAAGCCTTCGCCAAGCTGGCCGGGGCGACCGTGGCGCTGGCCGAAGCCGAAGGTTTGCCTGCCCATGCAAGGTCTGCCGCAATCAGATTATGAGTTGGGATGATTGGGGAGGGGATGCCCCCCTCACCCAACCCTTTCCCTGTGGGAGAGGGTTGGGTGAGGGCCTTGTTTTTCGTCTCAACCCCTTGTTCCCCGCGCAGGCGGGGACCCAGACCCTTAGACACTGGCGGGAAGTGGCTCGCAGCCCCCCCCCGCGTCATTGCGAGGCGCAGCGCGCCGAAGCAACCCAGGGGAACATCTATTCCGGTCCGCGTCAGCCCCCTGGGTTGCTTCGCTATACTCGCAATGACGCGGGGAGGGGGGGACACCAAACCGCCCTCTGGCTCGCCCACGGGAATCTCTCTAAGAGCCAAAAGGCATGAACAAGCCAGTGATTCCGCCCGGCGGTCCCGCCGACGGCGACCGTGTCATCGATGAGCCTCTGACCGAAGCGCTGTCCCGGCGTTATCTGGCCTACGCCCTGTCGACCATTATGCACCGGGCGCTCCCGGATGTTCGCGATGGCTTGAAGCCCGTTCACCGGCGTCTCATGCATGCCATGCGTATCTTGCGGCTAGATCCGGAGTCCTCGGCCAAGAAGTGCGCCCGCGTTGTCGGCGATGTGATCGGTAAATATCACCCCCATGGCGATACGGCAGTCTATGACGCGCTGGTTCGCTTGGCGCAGGACTTTGCCCAGCGCTATCCCCTGATCGATGGCCAAGGCAATTTCGGCAATATTGACGGCGATAATGCCGCCGCCATGCGTTACACCGAGTGCCGCCTGACCGACGCTGCGGCCCTGTTGCTTGACGGCATCGACGAGGACGCGGTTGATTTTCGCGCCACCTATGACGGTGAAGACGAAGAGCCGGTGGTGCTGCCCGCAGGCTTTCCCAATCTGCTGGCCAATGGCTCGTCTGGCATTGCCGTGGGCATGGCCACCTCGATCCCGCCGCACAATGCCGCTGAACTGATCGATGCCTGCTTGATGCTGCTGGAGCGGCCCGAGGCCAGCACAGCGGATCTGATGGGCTTTGTTTCAGGGCCAGATTTCCCCACCGGCGGCATCGTGGTCGAAAGCCAAGCCTCGATGCTCGAGACCTATGAGACGGGCCGGGGAGGGGTGCGTCTTCGCGCCCGCTGGCACCTCGAAGAGATCCCACGCGGCGGCTATCGTATCGTCGTCACTGAGATCCCCTATCAGGTCAAAAAGGCCGATATGATCGAGCAGCTGGCCACGCTGATCGAACTGAAGAAGGCCCCGTTGCTTGGCGATGTCCGCGACGAGTCGGCTGAAGATGTCCGGCTGATCATCGAGCCCAAGTCGCGCAATGTTGAGCCCGAAGTCTTGATGGAGAGCCTGTTTAAGCTCTCGACGCTCGAGACCCGGTTCCCGGTCAATATGAATGTGCTGGATGCGCGTGGCACGCCCGGTGTTATGGGGCTCAAGCAGGCCCTGATGGCGTTCTTGGCACACCGGCGAGAAGTCTTGATCCGCCGCGCCGGTTGGCGTCTGGCCAAGATTGAGCAGCGTCTGCATATTTTGGAAGGCCTGCTGATTGTCTTCCTCAATCTGGACGAGGTGATCCGCATCGTCCGTTTCGAGGACGAGCCCAAGGCTAAACTGATAGAAACCTTCACCCTGACCGATATTCAGGCCGATGCCATCCTCAATACGCGCCTGCGCCAACTAGCCAAGCTCGAAGAGATGGAACTTCGCCGCGAACATGACGAATTGGCCAAGGAACGCGATGGCCTGACCGCCTTGCTGGCTTCCGAAAAGAAGCAATGGAACCTGGTCGGCGTTGGCCTTCGGGCGGTCCGCAAGGTTCTGGGACCCGATACCGCTGTCGGCAAGCGCCGCACCAGCTTTGCCGATGCCCCGCAGGTGGATGCCGCCGCCGCCATCGAGGCGATGATTGTCCGAGAGCCGATCACGGTCATTGTCTCGGAGCGCGGCTGGATCCGGGCGGCCAAGGGCGCGGTTCAGGACCCCTCTGAATTGAAATTCAAGGAAGGGGACAAGCTCGCCTTCCTCGTCCCGGCTGAGACGACCGACAAGTTGTTGCTGTTCGCCTCGGATGGCCGGTTCTTCACCGTTGCTTGCGACAAGCTGCCTTCCGCGCGCGGCCATGGCGAGCCTTTGCGCCTGATGGTCGATATCGAAGATTCTGTGCGCATCTTGGACGTCTTCCCGCACAAGCCGGGTCGCAAGCGGGTCATCGCGTCAAAGGCGGGCTATGGCTTCATTCTGCCCGAAGACGAGGCCTTGGCCTTCCGCCGGGCGGGCAAGCAGGTCTTGACGGTCGATGAGGCGGGCGCTTGCCTGAGCCTTGACGCCGCTGACGGCGATCATCTGGCGGTCATTGGTGACAATGGCAAGATCTTGGTCTTCAAGCTGGATGAGTTGCCTGAAATGGTGCGCGGCAAGGGCGTGAAGCTTCAGTCCTACCGCGAGGGCGGTCTGCGCGATGCGCTGGTCTTTACCAAGGCGGCGGGTCCCTCATGGATCGACAGCGCCGGTCGCAACCGCGCTTGGACCGACTGGGCTGGCTGGATTGCTCGCCGTAGCAGTGCGGGCAAGGCCGCGCCAAAGGGCTTTGCCTCGAACAAGCGGTTTAGACCGCAGGGCTAGCGCGACTTACCCCCTACCCCCGCTACGCGGGTACTTCCCCCAGAGGGGGAAGATTAACCGTCCGTGATCTTCCCCCTCTGGGGGAAGTGGCGCGCAGCGCCGAAGGGGGCCTTGTTTTATCTCCCCACATCCCTGTTCCCCGCGAAGGCAGGGGCCCAGACCCTTACGCACAGGTCGGAATCGATCATCTGGATCCCCGCCTTCGCGGGGACCGCGGGAGAGAGAACGGTGGATGGATCCCCCTCACCCAACCCTCTCCCCCAAGGGGGCGAGGGCTTATTCCTTCTTAGCCCTCTCCCGGAGGGAGAGGGTTGGGTGAGGGCCTTATCTTATGGACTCACCCCGGCCCAGTAGCCGCGCCACGGCGGCGGGCAGGTCGTCATAGTGGTGCAGCACCTCATCGGCCCCCAATTCTGCGGCGGGAATCTCGGTATAGCCGAAGCTGAACACCACCACGGGCGCGCCAGCATTGCGGGCCGCTTGGACGTCAGCGGCGCTGTCCCCGACCATCAAGGACCGTTCCAAAACCCCACCTGCCGCAGCAATGGCGGTCAGATAGTGGCGGGCATCTGGTTTAGGGGCTGGGGCACTGTCCGCGCCGATTACGGCTTTAAACCTGCTGGTGAGACTAAGCGCGTCTAACAGGGCCAGCGACAGGTCGGTGCGCTTGTTGGTGCAGACGACTAGGCCCGCACCGGCCTCAGCAAACAGGTCCAAAGCCCGCTCCATGCCGTCAAAGGGGCGGCTGTCTTGGGCAATACGGCTCAGATAGATGTCCAAAAACTGCTGGAACAGACGATCGCTCTGTTCGGCATCGAGGCTGCGCCCCGAGGCGGCAAAGCCCCGCTCAAGGAGCGCCTTGGCCCCCTTGCCAATGAGGTTACGCGCGGCCTCCATCGGTAGGGTCGCGAGGCCCTGATCAGCCAAGATGGTGTTCAGTGTGCCCATCAAATCAGGAGCCGTATCGACCAAGGTCCCGTCCAGATCGAAGGCCAAGGTCACGCCCATCAGGCTGCCGGGAGCGAAGAGTGGCGCTGTTTGGGTCATAAAATGCGGTCTCCGGTCGAAAGATGCCTCGGTTTCGGCTAAATCCCTAGGCAAGGCAATGGCCGACTCACAGGATTGGACCTTCTTATGACCGCTAGAGCCGCTGTGATCTTAGCCGCTGGACAGGGCACCCGCATGAAGTCCCCGACGCCAAAGGTGCTGCATCGGATCGGCGGGCGCACCATGCTCGACCGCGCCATTGATGCGGCGCAGGCCTTGGGCTGTGAACGGATCGTGGTTGTGGCCGGGGTCCATAGCCCTGCTGTCGCCGAACATGCCGCCAAGCGCCTCGGTGCAGGCTCCGTCGCCATCCAAGATCCCCCCTTAGGAACCGGTCATGCCGTGCTGGCCGCGCGCCAAGCCCTTGCCGGTTTTGAGGGCGATATTGTCGTGACCTTTGCCGACTGTCCCCTGATGGATGCCGAAGCCATCGCGCCGCTCTTTGCCTTGCGCGAGGCGGGGGCTGAGGTCGCAGTTCTTGGTTTTGACCCGGTGGTCCCCGGTGCCTATGGCCGCTTGATCCTAACGCCCAGCGGCGACCTCTTGCGGATTGTCGAGGCCAAGGACGCCTCCATTGAGGAACTAAGGGTCAAACACTGTAATTCCGGCGTCTTGGCCGCCTCGGCCACGCGCCTGTTTGGCCTGCTCGATCAGGTGGGCAACAACAATGCCAATGGTGAGTACTATCTGACCGACGTCATCGGTCTGGCCCACGATCATGGCCTATCGACCCGGGCGACCTTTGCGTCGGAAGACGCCGTGATGGGCGTCAATTCGCAGGCTGAACTTGCGGTCGCCGAAGCGGTGTTCCAGCGCCGCCGCCGCCACGCCCTGATGGTCGAGGGGGTGAGCATGAGCGCGCCAGACACCGTTCACCTGTGCTGGGACACCCAGATCGCCGCCGGTGCGGTCATCGAGCCCTATGTCGTCTTTGGACCGGGGGTGAGCGTTGAAACCGAAGCGGTGATCCGCGCCTTCAGTCATCTGGAGGGGGCTGTCGTGCGTCGCGGGGCGCTGATCGGTCCCTATGCCCGCTTGCGTCCCGGCGCCGACATTGGCGAGGAGGCCCACATCGGCAACTTTGTCGAGGTCAAGAAGGTCAAGGTCGGGGCAGGGGCCAAGGCCAACCATCTGGCCTATCTCGGCGACGGTGCGATCGGACCCAAGGCGAATATCGGGGCCGGGACGATCTTTTGTAACTATGACGGCTTTGACAAACATCATACCGAAGTCGGGGCCGGGGCCTTTATCGGCTCCAACACGGCCCTCGTCGCCCCTGTGACCATCGGAGAGGGTGCCATGACCGGTTCCGGCTCTGTCATTACCGCCGATGTCGCAGCCGGTGATCTGGCACTCGGGCGGGCGGCGCAAACAGTAAAGACCGGCTGGGCCGCACGGTTCCGCGCCCTGAAACTCGCGCGTAGTGCGAAACGCTAAGCTGGGATATGAAGGCGAAATGACCTCAAGCGCTGATCTGCAAAAGCGCGCGGCCGGAGAGGCTGCCGCTCAACTCGTAAAGTCCGGTATGATCGTTGGCCTCGGCACCGGGTCTACGGCGGCTTGGTTCGTCAAGGCTTTGGCGGCGCGCGGGCTTGATATCCGGGGGGTCTCGACCTCTCAGGCGACCGAAGATTTGGCCCTCTCCTTGGGCATCCCCATGATCAGCCTCAATGAGGCCGGCACCCTAGACTTGACGGTCGATGGCGCGGACGAGATCGGACCGGGCCTTTCCCTGATCAAGGGTGGCGGCGCGGCCCTCTTGCGTGAAAAGCTGGTCTGGGAAGCCTCGCGCCGCTGCGTCGTCATTGCCGACCATGCCAAGGTGGTGCCAGTGCTCGGGGCCTTTTCCCTGCCGATCGAGGTTGTCGCCTTTGGTCATCTGACCACGGCGCGGCGGATCGCGGATGGGCTGGTGGACTGCGATATCACAGTCATTCCGCGTTTGCGTGAAAAGGACGGCAAGCCCGTTCTGACCGACGGCGGTAACCTGATCTATGACGCCCCTTGCGGTGTGATCGCTGATCCTTCTGCCCTTGCCGACGCCCTGAAGAGCATTACCGGCGTGGTGGACCACGGTCTTTTCCTCGACCTTGCCGATGAGGCTCTGGTCGCGGGACCTGACGGTGTCCAACGCCTGACGCGCTAATGTCGCCCCACATCTGTTTCGACCATAGGACTTGACCATGAGCCAGCATGACTACGACCTGTTTGTGATCGGTGCCGGGTCTGGCGGCGTGCGGGCGGCGAGACTGGCGGCCATGACCGGTGCGCGCGTGGCGGTGGCCGAAGAGGACCGGGTCGGTGGGACCTGCGTCATCCGCGGCTGCGTGCCCAAAAAGTTCATGGTCTATGCCTCAGAGTTTAGCCACAGCTTTGAAACGGCAGAGGGCTTTGGCTGGACCCTGCCTGAGCAGGCCCCGACCTTTGATTGGCCGACCTTTCTGGCCCGCAAGGATGCTGAGATTGCGCGGCTGTCGGGGATGTATGTCGCCAACCTGACCAAGGCCGGGGCCGAACTGATCATGGCCAAGGCTCGGCTGCTCGATGCCCATCGCATTGAGTTGGTCGGTCAAGACCGGGTGGTTACGGCTGACAAGATCCTCATCGCCGTTGGCGGGCGCGTTTGGATGCCTACCGATGTACCGGGCATCGAACATGCCATCTCGTCGAACGAGGCCTTCCATCTGCCTGCCCTGCCCAAGAGCATCGTCATTGTTGGTGGCGGCTATATTGCGGTGGAGTTTGCCGGGATTTTCAATGGCCTAGGGGTGGATACCACGCTGGTCTATCGCGGGGCCAACATCCTGCGCGGCTTTGACGAGGATGTGCGGGTCCATCTGGCCGACGAGATGCGCAAGCGCGGTATCAAGATCGTGCTCAACAGCCAGCATGAGCGGATCGAAAAGACGCCAGCCGGGCTGGTGAGCCATATGATGGGCGGCGAAAGCCTGACCTCGGATGCGGTGATGTTTGCCGTCGGACGGGTGCCCTATGTCGATGAACTCGGTCTGGAAAAGGCCGGAGTGGCTTTGAATGATCGCGGCGCTATTGCAGTGGATCAACAGTCCAAGACCAGCGCCGACAATATTTACGCCATTGGCGATGTCACCGACCGGATCAACCTGACGCCTGTCGCCATCCGCGAGGCTGTGGCCTTTGTCGAAACCGTGTTCAAGGCCAATCCCTCGGCCTTTGACCATGACATGGTGGCAACCGCCGTCTTCTCGCAGCCGCCCATCGGCACGGTGGGCTTAAGCGAGGCTGAGGCCCGTCAGAAATATGGTGCGGTCGATGTCTATATGGCCAAGTTCCGACCCATGAAATATACCTTCATTGGCGGCGAGGATCGCATGTTGATGAAGCTGATCGTGGTCGAGGCCACCCAGGTCATCGTTGGCTGTCACGTGGTCGGACCAGACTCGCCGGAAATGATCCAGATGGCGGCCATTGCCATCAAGATGGGCGTGACCAAGGCCCAGTGGGACCAGACCTGCGCAGTCCATCCGACGGCGGCTGAAGAGCTGGTGACCATGCGCGACAAGTATGTCGCCCCGACGGCGGCTTAGGGCCTATGGGCTCCCTGTTCGGCGCGTTGCGGTCATGGCTCAAGCAGCCTATCCCGTCCCTTGAGGGGCCACCAGAACTGACCGGCCTGCGCGCCGCTTGGTTGGGCGGGGTCTTTGTCGCGATCTTTGGCCTGACCGGTCTGTTGGCCTATGCTGGCCCCTTGGGATTTGCGGCCTTGCTCGGGATTGGGGGGCTATTTGGACTGGCTCTGGTTAAGTCGGCCCGTGTGCCTTCGCCAATGGTCTGGCCTTGGATGGCGCTGGCACTTTGGAGCGTGGTGAGCATGGCCTGGTCGCCTCTGACCAAGGACTTGAGCCTTGCGGCCCTATTGGCAGATTTCGAGAAACAGACGGCCTTGAAGCTGGTCTTACAGGCTCTGCTCTATGGGGCCTTCATCGCGGCGGCGGCGAGCCTGCCTCAGGCCTTGGCAAGGCGGGCCCTAACCGGACTTGCAGTGGGTTTGGTCATGGTCGCGGCGCTGGTCTTGGTCGAAGGCTCCTACGGCGCAGCGATCTATCAGAAACTCAAAGTGATATTTGACAAACCAATCCGACCGGACCTCGCGATCAAGAATGTGGCTCAGGCGACCTATATTTTGGCGCTGTTCTGTTGGCCCGTGGCCCTTTTTCTATCGGGCCGATTTGCCAAGGGTCTGAGCCAGTGGATGATCGCCACTCTCTTTATCGGTGTTGTCGCAGCC
Source organism: Caulobacteraceae bacterium (assembly GCA_947447115.1). Taxonomy (GTDB): domain Bacteria; phylum Pseudomonadota; class Alphaproteobacteria; order Caulobacterales; family Caulobacteraceae; genus CAISGS01. Next base: position 8,443 of record CANFKD010000025.1, on the reverse strand, counting down.
GCGGTGCAGATGAGTGCCGATGCCGCCTTGGCGGGACTGGCCGTGGGCCTGTTGGCCTATTGCGCGGTGGCCATGACGGGGCGATTGGCGATCCTGCTCTTAGTCGCGGCTACGACACTCTATTGGGCGGCGACGCCGCTTTTGGTGCTCTTGGCCGTCGATCACGGCCTGTTCCTTCGCGCTCAAGCCGTGCTGGGGGCCTCATGGGATGCACGCCTTGATATATGGAGCTTTGCCACAGCGCGGATCATGGAGCGCCCCCTTCTGGGTTGGGGGCTGGATGCCAGCCGAACCTTTGGCAATGCCATTCCCCTACATACCCATGACGGGGCCCTGCAGGTCTGGCTAGAGTTGGGGGCCGTGGGTGCGCTTTTGATGGCTACGGCTTGGCTCCTTGTGCTCAAGGCGATCTATGATCTGGTCGAGGTCGACCGGCGTCTGGCGGCTGTCGCTGCGGCCAGCGCCTCTGCCTATCTGATGATTGGCGCGGTCAGTTTCGGCGTCTGGCAAGAATGGTGGCTGGCCCTTGGAGCCTTGGCCTTCGCCGTCATCGTCGCCCTCAAGCGCGTACGGCCTGAGGCTCAAAACCTATGGTTAGAGCCAACCCTTTAAGGGTTACTTTGCTTTCTTGTGGCAAGTTTTTGCCTTAGGGCTGGCGCTGGTCTATAAGCCCAGCCTTGTCATTTTCGAGTATTTGCCATGACCGACCGTTGGACTCCCCCGTCTTGGAGACAAAAGCCCGCTAAGCACGTGCCAACCGACTATCCGGATGGTGCAGCGCTGGAGCGCGTCGAGCAGACCTTGCGCTCGATGCCGCCGCTGGTCTTTGCCGGTGAGGCCCGTCGTTTGAAGTCCTTGCTCGGCGATGTGGCCGAGGGCAAGGCGTTCCTGCTTCAGGGCGGTGACTGCGCTGAAAGCTTCAAAGAGTTCCACGCGGACAATATCCGCGACACCTTCCGTCTGATCTTGCAGATGGCTGTGGTCCTGACCTTTGCCGGTGGTAAGCCGGTCGTAAAGGTTGGCCGTATCGCCGGTCAGTTCGCCAAGCCGCGCTCGGAGCCCATCGAGACCATCGATGGGGTGACCCTGCCGTCCTATCGCGGCGACATCATTAACGGCATGGACTTTGAGCCCGAGCAGCGTGCGCCCGATCCTGAGCGCCTGCTGAAGGCCTATGGCCAGTCGGCGGCCACCTTGAACCTGCTGCGGGCCTTTGCCGGCGGCGGCTATGCCGATCTCTACAATATCCACCGCTGGACCCTCGGTTTCGTGGCCGACAGCCCGCAAGGGGCGCGTTACAACGAGCTGTCAGAGAAGATCTCTGAGTCCCTGGCCTTCATGAGCGCGATTGGCATTACGCCTGAATCGCAACCAGACCTGCGCCGGGTGGAGTTCTTCACCAGCCATGAAGCCCTGTTGCTCGGCTTTGAAGAGGCCATGACCCGCGTCGATTCCACATCGGGCGACTGGTACGACACCTCGGCCCACATGTTGTGGATTGGTGAGCGCACGCGCCAGCTCGACGGTGCCCACATCGAATATATGCGCGGCATCAAGAACCCTATCGGCATCAAGTGCGGCCCGACCATGGAACCGGACGACCTGCTGCGTTTGATCGATGTGCTGAACCCGCACAATGAGGCTGGCCGTCTGACCCTGATTGGCCGCTTTGGCTCGGACAAGATCGCTGATCGCCTGCCGCGCCTGATGGCAGCGACCAAGAAGGCCGGACGTTCGGTGGTCTGGTCGACCGATCCTATGCATGGCAACACCTTGAAGGCCTCCAATGGCTACAAGACCCGTCCGTTCGACCGGGTCCTGAGCGAGGTGCGTAGCTTCATCGAGGTCGCTCAGGCCGAAGGGGTTCACCCCGGCGGCGTCCATCTGGAAATGACCGGTCAGAACGTCACCGAGTGCATCGGCGGAGCGCGGGCCCTGTCAGAGGATGAACTGTCCCACCGCTATCACACCCACTGCGATCCACGCCTCAATGCCGATCAGGCCTTGGAGCTGTCGTTCCTCGTGGCTGAGAAGCTAAAGAGCGCCCGCATGGCTGACGCTCTGGCTAAGGCTGTAGGCTAGGACGGATCGGGAAGCGTCGCCTTCAGCCTTTTTCCGGCGGAGGCGCGCGGTCCCTTGGCCTCGTGCAGGGTTCCGGCCACGCCGAGGCCCCAAGCGGGCATATTGTTGTAGACGTTCTCATATTGGCCGGGCGAGATCAGATAGGTCTCGTGCCAGATGCCGACGTCTCCGTTTGATCCGACGCTCTTGTTGAACGCTTGCCAAGCGGGCAGGTGAGCCCTGTCCTTATCCTTGGCATAGGCCTCGAGGTCTTCGAAGCTGCGCCAATATTGCGTCACGACGATATTGGGGAAGGCAAACAGGGTCTGGGCATGGAGCATGCCAAGCTCTGGGTTCTTATAGAGCTCGATGATCATACGCGGCATGGCGGTTGCGACCGGCCACCACTTCCAGACCTTCCACCACCTGTTGACCCTCATACCGATCAGGAACAGCACAAAGCTGCCATTGGCTTCTGCGGCCATGCGTTGTTTGATGATTTGGGCCATGAGGGCATCTCCTGAGGTGCCCCAATTTCTACGCCTATTCTAAAGGGCGTCAATCGGCTGTTGATCAGGCGACGTGGCGTCCATTGTCCGTGACCAGAGCCGGGAAGGCCGCTGGACGGTAGGCCGTGCGATCCGCGTGGGACAGGGTAAGACCGCTGACGCGGATATCGTCCCCCTCGAACTGCGCGGTCAGGGGCTGGAGCAGGCATAGGAAGCGATCACTGAGGCCCGACAGGCCGGTGAGGGGCGCTAGCATCAACTGATAGTGCCGCTCTGACCCCTTTTGGGTTTGGCCTTGAGCCGAGAGGACGCAAGGCTCGACCTGAACGCGGCTATTTTCAATCAGTCCCGAAATGATCGCGCGGCTGTCCCTATCAAAGAGATCGAGAAGGTTTTGCCCATGCGGTGATCGACCGAGGGTGAGATCGACAAAGCCACCGGCCAAACGGATCGGATAGGCCCCCTTGGCTTGGCGACCGACGATCAGAATCTGGGGCAGGACGGGTAAAAAATCACCGGGATAGATCGCAGCCCTTAGCGGCGCCTTGAATCCAGCCTTCTTGTCGGACCAGTAGCCGATCAGGTCAGTGATGTTCTTATGGTGAGACATAGCCCGCTTTCCGTCACGTGGCGGGACAATGAAGTTCCGCATGAGGCTTGCAGGCGCGTTACGTGCCAGCGCTTTCTGTCCCGTTTTGGATCAGTTGGCAGGCTTGGGATCGAGGCGGCTGTTCAGGCGCGCCTCGATCCCTATCTCTGTCGTCAGTCTTAGTTGACCTTTTCCGGCACGACCTGAAGGCGCCAAGCCTTGTCAGAGGTCAGATAGGCCTTGGCCAGCTTTTGAATGTCGGCAGGCGTGACCTTGGCAATCTGGGCCAAGCGCGAGCGTTCTGCCGGTAGGCTATAGCCATCGGTCTGGGCACCAGACAGAACGCCGATCCAATAGGCGTTGCTCTGACGATCCTTTTCGATCCCTTCGAGCTTCGGCTTTTTGGCCCGGTCGAGCTCATCTTGGCTAATGGGCTTGTCGCGAAGGTCGGCGGCGATCTTATCCAGGTCCGCAAAGAAGCCCGCCAGCCGTTCTGGGGGCGTTTCCACACCGGCAGAGACATAACCATAGCCCGGATAGACCTCAGAGCTTTCGGAGTCGGTCCACGGTGAATAGGTGGCGCCCTGCTTCTCGCGGAACTCGTCGGTCATACGCAGGTTCAGCACCTCGCTGAGCAGTTCGAAGGTGCGCGCCTCCTGCATATTGCTGCCAAAATCGTGGGTCGGCCAGGCGACAAAGCCAATGGCCTGATCGGGTCGGCCTTTATGGGTCAAGAGAACCGGCTTATCCGTCGCCTTGGGGAAGCTCACCGCCTTGCCATCGGCGGGCGTGACCTGATCGGGGCGAACGGGTAGGGCACCGAAGGTCGCCGCTACGGCTTCAATTGCGCGATCAACCGTGATGTCGCCAACCACGACCACCTCGATGGGGCCTTGGGTCAGGTCCGGCTCGACCATGGCCCGGAAGTCCTCGGCCTTGGCGTTGGTGATCTCCTCATTGGTCGGGAAGGCCCAGCGCCGATCATTATTGTAGAGCAGGCGGCGCAGGTTGCGGGACATGATCCCGCCCGGCGTTGCATCCAACTGAGCATTGGCCGAGCTATAGATGCTCTTGGCGCGGCGTACGCCCAAGGTCCGCCAGCCGGGCTCTTTGATATAGGTGGCGAGCAGTTGCAACTGAGTATCCAAGTCTTGCGGCCGGGTGATACCGTCCATGATCGCGGCATCGTCTCCAAGCGCTAAGCCGCTGCTATAGATCTTGCCGGTGAACAGCTTTTCCAACTGCTCATTGGTGATGTCGCTCAGGCCGCCCTCGGTAAAGGCCCAGCCGGGCATCCAGCCGAGACCGTCCTTGTCCTTGGGCAGGTCAAGCTTGCCATTGCCCATCCGAACGCGAATGCGGATCTGATCCTGCGTGAATTTGGTTTGCTTCACCGTCAGGCGAAGCCCGTTGTTAAAGCGCAGGAACACCGTATCCAGATCGGCGATCTCCTGCCGATCCACCACCTGACCCGGCGTGCCAAACTTGTCATGGGTCCAGGTTACGGCCTCTTGCACGGTCGGTGCCGTAAGAGGGACGGCGTCCGCTTCCTTGAACGCTTCGAGCACAGCCTTCTCACCACCCTTAATTTCAGTGGGGGAGGCGACGAGGATCAGAGGCCCCACGCCACTAAAGGCCTGACGGACCTGATTGGATACGGTGTCAGCCTTGAGGCCCTTTACCGTCTCAAACAGATCCAGGTCCTGTTGTGGGCTGGTGACCACCTTGCGATCATCAACCGAGCCGATCAGGCCGTTGGCGAGAGCGGTGGTGCGGCGGGTCTTGGCTTGGGCGACCTTTGCCGTTAGATCGGCGCGGGTCTCGGTGATTTCCCGGTCCAGTTCGTCCTGCATGACGCCAAACTTCAGAACGCGGCGCAGTTCGACATAGGCCGAGGTCATGCCCGGCTTCCAGTTCTCGGGCTGAAGGTTGGCATAGAGCGTCGCGCCCTTGGCCGAATGGACCTCATCGGAATATTCGGTGCCAGCGGCGATAAAGGCCGGAACTGCGCTGCGGGCCATGCCCTCAAGGCGGCGATTGATGACCGCAAGACCCAAGGCGTCGATCAGCTCCCTTTGACGACGGCTGACGTTATCGGCGCTCATATCTGCGGGCTTACGCCAGCTCATCTGCAGCGCGTTGGGCGTGCCCGCCTGGACCACAACCATCGCTTCAGGCTCACGCTTCAGAGGTTGTCCGAGCTTTGGCTCAGGTCCGGCCTTGCCCGCCGCCTTCCAGTCGCCAAACTGCGCCTTGATCTTGGCCTCCATCTTGTCCTGATCGAAATCTCCAGTGATCACCAGAACGGCGCGCTCTGGACGATAATATTTGCCGTAGAAGTCCGCGATCAGGTCACGGGACGCGGTCTTCAATATATCCACGCTACCAATGGGCAGTCGCTTTGACGCCAATTGACCGTTCATGAAGAAGCTAATGCTCTTTTTGAACACCTGATAGCCGGGGCTGTCGCGTGTCCGCTCTTCCGAAAGGACCACCCCGCGCTCACGATCCACAGCCGCTTGGCTGATGGTCAGTTCGCTGGCGGTTTCGCGCATCAGCTTGAGGCTGATATCGACGGTCTCATCGTCGGTCTTGGGCAGGTCGAGCTTATAGACCGTCTCGGTCCACGAGGTGGAGGCATTGGTATCGGCGCCGAAGGCTAGGCCATGACGCTCTAGGATCTTGACCATCTCGCCTTCGGGGACATTGCGCGAGCCATTAAAGGCCATGTGCTCGAGGAAATGCGCCAGACCCTGCTGCGCGTCGGTCTCCATCAAGGAGCCGGCATCGAAGCGAAGGCGGATGGCGGCCTGGCCGGTCGGTGTCGCGTTCTTCATCAGGGCATAGCGCATGCCGTTCGGCAGGGTACCAAACCGCACATCTGGGTCGGCAGCCACATCGGAATAGGCTTGGGGCCAAACGCCATTGCGAACCTTGATGGCTGCGGTTGGCCGCGGTGCCAGCTTGGCCGGTTCGGCCTTTTGGGCCTGTCCCGATTGCGATGATTTCGAAACCGGCAGCTTTGGTAGGTCAATACTCGCACAGGCCGTGAGGACGAGGCTGCATCCTGCCATGAGTGCCAATTTAGAGATCCGAGTCATGTCAGAAAACCTATCCAAATGGGTGAAGAATGCCTCCTTTTACCGCGCATTGCGGCGGTTACAAGGCAGGCCTGTGGCTGGGTGATGGCGATAGTGCAGTGGCTCTTGCTCTACCTCAAGGACTATCATTTCGTCGCGGAATGCTAAGACCGTCTGGCCCTATTCGGTAACTTCTGGACCTCTATCGGACGAGGGACTTGATTGTGCTGGCGGTGCAGCCCAGACCATGAGGCTAGGTGGCCCGCCCCCTTTTATGACTGCGCCTGCCTCTACGGAGTGGAAGACTATGGATGAACCCAAACAGCCGGCCATCAAGGCCCCTTGGCCAGCCGTTCTGTTGGTCATGGCCATCGTGGGCGCCTATCTCGTCCAATCCACTTGGTCCGATGAGACCGCGCTGATCCTGAACTACGGCTTTGCACCGGTCATGCTGGGTGAGGGGCACTATCTGCCGCTGGTCACATCGATGTTCCTGCACGGCGGCTGGGCCCATGCCGGGATGAACGCCTTGGGGGCCATGGCCTTTGGGGCACCGACCGCTCGGCTACTCGGGTTGGGCTATCAATCGGCGCAGGGCAGGGCACCGATCACTGGGGGCTTGGCCTTTTTGCTGTTCTTTCTGATCTGCGGTGTGCTCGGCAGCCTGGGCTACGGGCTTGTCCATCGCGATAGTCAAGCCATCCTGATCGGAGCGTCCGGCGGCGTCGCTGGGTTGATGGGGGCTGCGTCGCGCATGATTGATCGGCCCATGGGTCTTTCACCCTATAGAAGCCAAACCGTTATCGGCATGGCCGCAGCATGGATAATCGTCAATCTGTTGATGGCCTTGACCGGGCTCGCCCCGGGAACCGGAGGGATGCCGATTGCGTGGGAGGCCCATCTCTTTGGCTACGCAGCCGGACTGCTCCTGATCGGTCCAGCGGCTCGGATCATGCGGGCTCAAACCCATAACACGATTGAGTGAGGGTCATTGCGCAGGGGGTGAGATTGGAGGAGGCTTCCTTAGAAGGCTATAAATGTCGGAGGAACCTCTATGCTCGTCTGTCAGATCTTGAAGTCTAAGGGTGATCTCGTCTTTACCGCCAAGCCTGACGAAACGGTTGGTGCCGCGGCCGCCCTGCTCCATTCGCGCAAGGTTGGCGCGATGGTCGTGCTTGATGGGCAAGATCAGGTCGTCGGCATCATTTCAGAGCGCGATATTGTTCGGGTTGTCGCCGAGCACGGTCATGTCGGGATGGGCCATCCTATTTCCTCCTGCATGTCCAAGGACGTGGTCTTTGCCTCGCCTAATGAATCGGTAGATTCTTTACTGTCACGCATGACCGACAGACGGATTCGTCACCTGCCTGTGGTCAAGGCTGGGCGATTGGTCGGGATTGTCTCCATCGGTGATCTGGTAAAGTCCAAGATCGCCGAGACCGAAGCCGAAGCCGAGCACCTCAAGGCCTATATTAGCGCAGGCTAGAGGGGCGGGGCCGCTTCAGAGCCGAGGGCATCGGCAAGACTGTAGCCCTCAAGCACATCGGATGTGGCATCGCGGGTCTTCATCAAGGCCTCTCTTAGAAGGCATGTCTCGAGGCTTGGGCAATCGTCGCATTTGCGAAAGGCCATGCGGCTGACGCAAGGCGCTAAGGCGAGGGGGCCGTCAACAACCCGAATGACCTCGGCAAAGCTTATGTCGCTTGGGGCTCTGCCAAGCCGATAGCCGCCAAACTTGCCGCGTTTGCTGACCACGAGACCTGTCAGGCTGAGCTGGAGAAGGATGGCTTCAAGAAACTTGCGGGGCGCATCGGCCTTGGTGGATATGTCGCCAGAGGTCAGTTGGACGCCGGGCGCTTCTTGGGCCAAGGCAATCAAGGCTCTCAGCGCATAGCGTGCTTTATGTGACAGCATTGATCTGGGTCCCCCACGACCAAGCCATAAGGGGTAGGGGTGTGGCTTGGCAAGGCTGGAGCCCTAGGCCGTGCCGAGCCATTGTGACGATTCGTACACAGGCAAATGAACCTTCGTCATCAATCTGTCTTGCCATAGGTGAGGCCCTATCCTACAAGCCGCGCTCGCTGAGAGGGCGGCCCGGGATTGGGGTTTGGGGGACGAAAGTTTTCCTTGCTTTGTATGACTGGGTTGTTTAGTTTCCGCGACTTCTGAACGACGCGATCTGATGATCTGGGAGGCTAGCCTCG
>CANFKD010000024.1 GCA_947447115.1 Caulobacteraceae bacterium | reverse complement strand
TAAATCGCGGGGATGACCGGCAAAACCCTCTATGACAAGATCTGGGATGCGCACCGGGTGGCGGAAGATGCCAACGGCGAGACCATCCTCTATATTGACCTGCACCTGATCCACGAGGTGACCACGCCCCAGGCCTTTGCAGGCCTTCGTGCGGCGGGGCGTCCTGTGCGTCGGCCAGACCGGACCCTCGCGGTCGCGGACCATAATGTGCCGACCATCAATCAGGCGGCGGGCACGGGGGCCGTGGCCGATGATGAGGCGCGCCTGCAACTGCAAACCCTAGAGCGCAATGTCGCTGAGGCGGGGATCGAGTTCTTCCCCATGGGCGATGTGCGCAACGGCATTGTTCATGTGGTCGGTCCCGAGCAGGGCCGCAGCCAGCCGGGCATGACCATTGTCTGCGGCGATAGCCACACCTCCACCCACGGTGCCTTCGGGGCCTTGGCCCATGGTATTGGCACGTCGGAGGTCGAGCATGTCCTCGCCACCCAGACCCTGCGTCAGCGCAAGGCCAAGAATATGCGCGTCTGGTTTGACGGCGAACCTGCGCCCGGCGTTGGGGCCAAGGACTTTGCCCTCGCCCTGATCGGCCTGATCGGCACGGGCGGCGGCACCGGTTCGGTGATCGAATATGCTGGCCCAGCCATCGAGACCCTATCGATGGAGGGCCGGATGACCCTTTGCAACATGACCATTGAGGCCGGGGCTAAGGCGGGCCTGATCGCGCCAGACGCCAAGGCCTTTGACTATATGCGTGGACGCCCTGCGGCCCCAAAGGGCGCGGCATGGGAAGCGGCCATGACCTATTGGTCGAGCCTCTATAGCGACCCCGACGCGGTGTTTGACCGCGAGATCCATATTGATACCGCAGCGCTCAGCCCTCTGGTCACTTGGGGCACCAGTCCTGAAGATGTGGTGCCGGTGTCGGGCCATGTGCCTGACCCAGCCGATGCGCCCAATGCCGCCCGCGCCACCCAAATTCAGCGGGCGTTGGACTATATGGGCCTGACCGGTGGTCAGCCGATAAGCGAGGCCCGCATCGACCGGGTCTTTATCGGCTCATGCACCAATAGCCGCATCGAAGATCTGCGCGCCGCTGCCGATGTGGCGCGGGGCCGCAAGGTTGCTGCCCATGTCAGTGCCATGGTCGTTCCCGGCTCTGGCCTTGTGCGCGATCAGGCCGAGGCTGAGGGGCTAGACCAGATCCTCATCGCCGCCGGATTCGATTGGCGCGAGCCGGGCTGTTCCATGTGTCTTGGCATGAACCCGGACAAGCTGGTTCCGGGCGAGCGCTGCGCCTCGACCTCCAATCGCAATTTCGAGGGCCGTCAAGGTCCTGGGGGCCGTACGCACTTGATGAGCCCCGCCATGGCCGCTGCGGCGGCGATAGCGGGCCATATGATCGATATGCGCGACCTTCCCCCCGTCGATGGAGTGGCCTGAGCCATGAAGCCCTTCACACGCCTTGATGCCCGCGCCGCGCCGCTGGACATTGCCAATGTCGATACCGACCAGATCATCCCGGCCCGCTATCTAAAGACCGTTGAACGGACAGGTCTGGGCAAGGGCCTTTTTGCGGCCATGCGCTATGAGGCCGACGGTTCGCCAAAGCCAGATTTCGTGCTCAATCAGCCGGACTATGCCTCTGCAGGCGTCTTGATCGCCGGCGATAATTTCGGCTGTGGTTCCAGCCGTGAGCATGCACCCTGGGCCCTTCTGGATTTTGGTATTCGCTGCGTGATCTCGACCAGCTTTGCCGATATTTTCTATAATAACTGCTTCAATAATGGCCTCTTGCCCATCGTCCTGCCCGAGGATGAGGTGCGCAGCCTTGTGGACGAGGCCCGCGGTGGCAACCACGTCTTCAGCATCGACTTAGAAGCCAAGACTGTGACCTTGCCCTCGGGCCGGGTGGTCAATTTCAATCTGGATGCCGGTCGGCAGGAAAAGCTGGTCAAGGGTCTGGATGCCATTGGCGAGACCCTGCAGCATGTCAGCAGCATCGACGATTTCGAAGCCCAGCGCCGCCTGACCCAGCCTTGGGTCGCGGCCTAATTCCTCAATCTGGTCTAAAGACCGCTGTCTATCCTGATGAAAGCCGTCCCATGAAAACCCTGTTGCTTTTGCCCGGAGACGGGATCGGTCCTGAAGTTATTGCCGAGGTGCGCAAGGTCGTTGCCGCGCTGATGGCCAAGGGTGGCTTGGAGCTAACCCTTGTCGAGCGTCCCTTTGGGGGCACCAGCTATGACCTACACGGCACGCCCCTGACCGCCGAGGCGGAAGCCGTGGCCTTGGCGTCTGATGCGGTGCTGATGGGCGCGGTCGGTGGTCCCAAGTGGGCGGGCGTTGGGCGCGATGTGCGGCCCGAGGCAGGCCTTCTGCGCCTTCGCAAATCCATGGACGTCTTCGCCAATCTGCGCCCGGCCATCTGTTTCGATGCTTTGGCCGACGCCTCGACCTTGAAGCACGAAGTTGTTGCAGGCCTCGACATCATGATCGTGCGCGAACTGTGCGGCGGCGTCTATTTTGGTCAGCCGCGCGGGATCGAGACCCTGCCCGATGGCCAGCGCCGGGGTTTTGATACCCAGGTCTATACGACCAGCGAGATCGAGCGCATTGCCCGCGTGGCCTTTGAGCTGGCCCGCAGCCGCGACAACCGCGTCACTAGTGCGGAAAAGTCCAATGTCATGGAAAGCGGCCTGTTTTGGCGCGAGGTCGTGACCGACATCCATGCCCGCGACTATGCCGATGTGAAGCTCGACCATATGCTGGCCGATAACTGTTCCATGCAGTTGGTGCGCAATCCCAAACAGTTCGACGTGATCTTGACCGACAATCTGTTTGGCGACCTGCTGTCCGATCAGGCCTCGATGGCGACCGGCTCGATTGGGCTCTTGCCCTCAGCGGCCTTGGGCGTGGCGGGTAAGCCAGGTCTCTATGAGCCGATCCATGGGTCTGCGCCTGATATTGCCGGACAAGGCGTGGCCAATCCCGTGGCCGCAATCCTGTCCTTCGAGATGGCCCTGCGCTGGTCGCTCGAGCGGCCCGATCTGGCCGACCGGCTCTATGGTGCGGTCAAGGCCGCGCTCGATAAGGGCGCGCGGACGCGGGATCTTGGCGGCAAGCTCAGCACCGAAGAGATGGGCGCAGCCATCCTCGCCCAGCTCTAATCGGCTTCAATCCGGTCCCGGGGCCAGCGCGCCGACACGGTCGCGCCGCCTTGGCGGGCATTGCCAAAGGAAACCTTTGCGCCGGTCCGTTCGAGCAGGGTCTTGGCGATGAAGAAGCCAAGGCCCATGCCCAAATGGCCGGTGCGGGACCCCTCACCGCTCGGCCGACTGGTGACGTAGGGCTCGCCCAGTTTAAGCAGCACATCTGCGGCAAAGCCTAGGCCATCGTCGAGGACCTCCACGGTCAAGGTGCGCTCATCATAGCGGGCGATCACTTGAACCTTGGTGCGGGCGAAGTCGACGGCATTTTCGACCAGAGACGTGAGGGCATGCATCACCTCTGGCAGGCGCTGGATCTCGGGAGCCTCGCTGCCCTCCGCGCCGTTAATGACCGCGATCACCCGAACGGCGTCATGTAGGTAGGGCTCAATTACCTCATCGAGAAACTGTTGCAGCGCCATGCGGCCATGGACCATGTCGTCGGTCTCAGGCTCTTGGGTCAGGCGCAGCAGGATGTCGCGGCACCTTGCGGCTTGAGAGACCAGCAGTTCAGCATCTTCGCGAAGATGACCCTCTGGGGCCTCACGAACCATCTCCTTGGCCACGACCGAAATGGTGGCCAGCGGCGTGCCCAGCTCGTGCGCCGCTGCCGCTGCCAGTCCGCCGAGGGCGGCAAGCCGCTGTTCGCGGGCCAGAACCGTTTGGGTGACGCTCAAGGCCAGTTCCATTCGCGTCGCCTCTGCCGAGGCCTGCCACGCATAGCCTGCGGTAAAGGCGATGCCGGTGAGGGTCGCGATGGCCATCCCGGCACGATAGAGCAGGGGCAGTTCAACCGCTTCTCCCGCGATCCAGGGCAGGGGCAGGGACCAGAGGCTAAGAATGACGGCCGCCGTGACCGCCAGAAGGCCGAGCCCAACCGCAAATCGTCCGGGTAAGGTCGCGGCGGCGAGGGTGACGGGTGCGATCAACAGCAGCGAGAAAGGGTTGGTGATACCGCCCGTCAGATAGAGCAGCGCGGCCAACTGCAAAATATCAAAGCCCAACTGGGCCGCCGCTTCCCAGCCTCGCGCGAACTTCTGACCGGGCCGACCAAGGGACAGTACGACATTGAGCCAAGCGCTCGCCGCGATCAGGCTGAGGCACCACAAAAAGGGCAGGGAAAAGCCAAATCCCAAGCCGATGGTCAGGACCGCGACCGTTTGGCCGACAATACCCATCCAACGCAGAACCAGAAGGGTTCGTAGCCGCAAACGCCCCCTCGCTAAGGGGCCTTGCCACAGGCCATCGCCGGTCCCGCCCCCAAGAAGGGTTCCGGTGGTGGCTCTGTCCATATCCATCGGGTGCGGCGGTTTGGTATTGGGCATGGGGCTTGATAGCCTATATTGGCGAGGAAAGCAGGTCTTGGACGCTCAAGGCCCGTGCGAACTATAGCCGCGCCCCTCTGCGCGAAGGATAAGACGATGAAGCAGTTTCGGTTGGCGGTGATCCTATGCTGTATCGCGGCGGCCATCGGGCTGGGCGTTCTGGTCTATATTAAGGGACCCGCGCCTAAGGCTCCGGCTTCGGCTGCGGAGGGGGCTTTGCAGATCGGCGGCGACTTTAAACTGGTGGACCAGGACGCAAAGCCGGTCGATCAACGACTGCTCAAGGGCAAGTGGAGCGCGGTCTTTTTTGGCTTCACCTATTGCCCGGATGTCTGCCCAACCACCCTTCAGACCCTCGGCGCCGCGGTCGATCAGTTGGGCCCAAAAGGCAAGGACCTGCAGATTATCTTCATCAGCGTCGATCCAGAGCGCGATACGGCGCCCAAATTAAAGGCCTATCTCGCCAGTCCCGGATTTCCCAAGGGCATTATCGGCCTGACCGGCACGCCTGATCAGGTCAAGGCAGCCGCCAAGGCCTACCGCGCCTATTTTGAAAAGGACGGCACGGGGGATGCCTATCTGGTCAACCATACCTCATTGATCTATTTGATGAATCCCAAGGGTGAGTTCAGCCGCGTGCTGGCCTATGGCCTTAGCCCGGATGAGAATGCCCGCCAGATCTTGGATGCTATGAAGGTTGGTTCCTAGGGACCGATCACGCAGAGCGAGGCAAAATCAGTGTAAAAGTCCGTATAGACTCCGCTTACCCTTTGCGTGTTATGCTGCGGCGCACAATAATTGGTGCGTTGGTTTTTGGGGGGCGTTTCCATGCTCTATTCGGTTCACGAAGCAGCCTATTATGCGACCGGTCCTTTGCGGGCTGCGGCGCGGGTGACGCGGGACTTTTGGGGCTCGGCTCTTAATCCGGCGTCGGAGTCCAAGCTTGGCCGGACCATGTTTGCGGCAGCGGACCTGTTTTCCAATGTGACCCGGCGCTATGGCAAGCCGCAGTGGGGCATCGACACGGTTCAGATCAATGGCACGGCCGTGCGGGTCCGTATCACCACGGTCTGGTCCTCGCCTTGGTGCAAGATGCTGCATTTTACCCGCGATGGGTCAGATATGCGTAAGGCCGGTCGCAAGACGGTTGAGCCGCCGGTCCTGATTGTTGCGCCCCTGTCGGGCCACTATGCGACCCTGCTGCGCGGTACGGTCGAGACCTTCCTGCAGGACCACGAGGTCTATATCACTGACTGGGTCAATGCCCGCGAAGTGCCGATGCTGGAAGGCCGCTTCGATCTTGACGACTATATCGACCATATCCAGACCATGTTGCGCACGCTTGGCCCGCGCCCTCACGTCGTCGCGGTCTGTCAGCCCGGCCCTCCGGTCTTGGCAGCAGCGGCCCTGATGGCCGAGGATGGCGATCCGTCTCGTCCGGCGACCATGACCTTTATGGGCTCGCCTATCGATGCGCGCCTCTCACCCACCGTGACCAACAAACTGGCTGAGGACCGTCCCTTTGCCTGGTTCAAGTCCAACATGATCTATACGGTCCCGCTGCCCTATTCAGGGGCCATGCGCCGGGTCTATCCGGGCTTTGTGCAACTGTTCAGCTTCATGTCGATGAACAAGGAACGCCACCAAGAGGCCCACAAGAACTATTTCAACCACTTGGTTGCGGGCGACGGTGACAGCGCCGACAAACACCTTGATTTCTATAATGAATATCTGTCGGTGCTCGACCTGTCCGAAGAGTTCTATCTGCAAACCATCGAGCATGTTTTCCAGAAATATTCCCTGCCCAAGGGCGAACTGACCCATCGCGGGCGGTTGGTGAAGCCTGAAACCATCAGCGACATTGGCCTGATGACGGTAGAAGGTGCCAAGGACGATATTTCGGGTGTGGGTCAGACCCAAGCGGCCCATGGCCTCTGCTCGGCCATCCCCGAGGACCTGCGCTCGCTTTATGTCCATCCAGACGTCGGGCACTATGGCGTGTTCAATGGTCGCCGGTTCCAAGAAGATATCTATCCTGAGGTCCGGGCCTTTATTCTCAAGGTCGAGGCGGGAGCGATCGCTGCTGAGGCTCTGCTCGCGGCGGGTTAGGGCTCAAAGGCGCAAGGGGTGATTGCGGCGGGGTCGTCTTTGGCCTCGCTCAATCGCTGATTCCTCGGCTAGACTGACGGCCATGGCTCTGTTTCGTTCGAAATCACCGGCCCTAGCCGATGGTGACCGCATTGAGGTTGCGGGCGCGCCGGTGTTGCTGCGTGTCAGCAGCCGGTCCCAGCGGATCAGTCTAAGGTTGGACGCGGCCAACCGTCAGATTGTCGCCATAGCGCCCAGTCTCAAACACCTTCCCGGCGCGGTGGCCTTTGCCCAGCAGCGGGCTGAATGGATTAGTGAGCAGCTTCAGGCCTTGCCGTCTGCCCTGCCGCTCGCGCCGGGCTATAGCATCACCATCTTAGGCCAGCCTTGCCGTCTAGAAGCGGCCGGAACCCCGCGTGCCCGTGCCCGTTGGCATGAGGAGGGGGACGAACTGGTCCTGACCTGCGGCGGTGAAGATGATGAGAGTTTTGGCCGTGCGGTGGTGCGGGCCCTGCGGGCGAGGGCGCTTGAGGTACTGGCTGAACGCACAGCCTATCATGCCACTGCCCTTGGAGCCCCCATGCCCTCCGTGACCATCATGGATGCGCGAGGCCGGTGGGGTTCTTGCAAGCCCGCGCGGCGCTTTGGCTTTGGCGCGGCGGCCTCGGTGGGCCAGATCCGCTATAGCTGGCGTCTCATCATGGCCCCCTATGAGGTCATGGACTATGTCGCCGCCCATGAATGCGCCCACCTGCTCGAGGCCAATCATGGCCCGAGGTTCTGGGGATGGGTTCAGACCCTGGTTGGCGATCCGCGCAAAAGTCGGGCCTGGCTCAGGCGTTATGGCGCTGAGCTTCACGCCGTAGGCTAAGGCCTAGCCTCGCGAACGGGCGCGGGCGCAGCCTTACTGATGTCCGAGGCGGCGGGTTTGGTGACGGCTATGGGCGGGGATGGGGAGGCCGGTGCAGCAACCGGTGCTGGCGCGGCTGCCGGTGCGCCCTCAACCGGTGTTGCTGGTTCTGGACTGGTCCCGTCGAGCAGGTCACCGATGGGGTCGACGGCCACCTGCGCATCACCTGGAATGGGTTTGACGTTCAAGCGGGGCAGGGCGGCAGCCATGAAGTCGTGCCAGATTTCGGCGGGCGCGCCGCCGCCGGTAACCTTTTTCATCGGCGTATTGTCATCACGGCCAACCCAAACGGCAGCCGTAAAGCCGCCCGTATAGCCAACGAACCAAGCATCGCGATAGTCGCTGGTCGTGCCGGTCTTGCCCGCCAGATCATAGCCGCCAATCCGGGCTCTCGTTCCGGTTCCAGAGACCAGAACCTCCCGCATCATGGTGTTCATCGCAGGCAGGGCTGGCCCGCCAATGACCTGAACCCGTTTCGGGCGCGCGACATTGTGATCGTAGAGGATCTTGCCGGCGGCGGTTCGGATCCGTTCGATCCCGTAGCCCTTGACGGCGAATCCACCATTGGCAAAGGGAGAATAGGCCTGCGCCATTTCCAGCGGGCTGACCTCTACGGCCCCCAGCGCGATCGAGGGACCGGTTTGGATGCGAGAGCTGATGCCCAAACGTTTGGCGGTAGCGGCGACATTGTTGGTGCCAACCTCATTGGCGAGGCGTGCGGCCACCGTATTGACCGACTGGGCCAGCGCCGTTTTTAGGGTGATCTCGCCGAGATATTTGCCCGTATAGTTGCGCGGCACCCAATCACCGATGGTCACCGGCTCATCGACCATCTTGTCTTCAGGGGTGCGGCCAATCTCCATGGCAGTCAGATAGACGAAGGGCTTGAAGGCCGAGCCCGCCTGACGGCGCGAGTCTGAGGCTCGGTTATATTGGCTTTCGGTATAGTCCGCGCCGCCGACAAAGGCGCGGATGCGGCCCTCGCCATCCATGGCTACGAGGGCGGCCTGTTGAACGCCGCGCGCAGTGACATCGCGGGTCACGATCTGACGGATGGAGCGCTCAGCGCTGGCCTGAACGGGCAGGTCAATCGTGGTCTCGACCACAAGATCCTCTGTCGGCTGCCCGACCAGAGAGCGGACCTCCGCATCGATCCAGTCGATGAAATATTGTGCCCTTTGGCTGGCAAGGGTCGGAGACACTCTCACGGGTGTGGAAAAGGCCAGATCGCGTTGTTCGGGGGTGATGGCGTGGGTCTCAACCATCTCGTCGAGCACGATGGTGGCGCGGCGTTCCGCGCGGGCCTTGTCGGAAAGCGGGCTATAGCGCGATGGGCCCTTCATTAGTCCGGCCAAGAGGGCCGCTTCACCGACCGACAGCTTGGTCGCAGGCTTGTTGAAATAGCGCTGAGAGGCGGCCTCGATGCCATAGGCTCCTGCCCCGAAATAGACCCGGTTCAGATAGAGCGAGAGGATCTCTTTCTTGCTGAACTTCATTTCCAGCCAAACGGCGAGGATCAGCTCTTGCACCTTGCGCCGAATGGTCTGGTCGGGGGTCAAGAACAGGTTGCGCGCCAGCTGCTGGGTGATGGTCGAGGCACCGCCGACAATCCGTCCTGCGCGGGCATTGTTGATGGCCGTGCGGACGATACCGATGGGGTCAAAACCGGGGTGGAAATAGAAGCGGCGGTCTTCAATGGCGATGAAGGCCTCGGGCACATAGGCTGGAAGCTCATTCAAATTGATCGGCGGCGCATATTGCGTGCCGCGCACCGCCACCAACCCGCCCGAATGGTCGAGATAGGAGATCGAAGGCTGACGCTTGACCTCAAAGATCTTGGAGGTGTCCGGTAGGTCCGTGGCGAACATGGCGAAGAAAGCCGTGAGGAAGATCAGTCCCCAAACGCCTAGGACCGCCCCCCAATAGACCAGAGCCTGCAGAGGCGAGCGCCGAGCCTTCGGCCCGCTGCCACCGGCCGGTTGGTTCCGACGGGATTGCCCTTTTGCCATGTCGCACTCGACTCCTCGTGCCCCCGTAAGAGAGGGCGATTATCCTTGCCGGAGATGACGCTAAATAGGATTGATGAAAGGTGAACAAAAGGGGCCATATGGCCTTGCCGATGGGACATCATAGGGCCTAGGTGCGTCAAGCTTTGAGGTTGTGACTTAAATGCGTGTTGAAACTATGGTTTTTCTCGGTTTTCAAAGCCATCGCGCCCGTCTGTATGGCCGCCATATCCTAACGGGGGTGGGGCTCGGTGGCCTGTTGATTGTGGCGGCCTGCAGCGCCGATCCGCAGATGAGTTTGGCCAAGTCAAATTGGACCGCCAGCAATGCGACAGTCCAGAATGATCCTCAAAAATTAGAGGCCGACATGCGCACCTGTCAGGTGACGGCCAAATCCTCTCAAGGGACCCAAGCAGACTCCTTTTCGGACCCCCGTTACGGCGCCGTCAATGCCATGGCCAATGCTTTGGGCCGTGATTCTATCGATGAAAGCTCGGTCAAGTTGCGCCAATCTGCGCGCTTTGAACTCTGTATGCAGTCGCTCGGTTGGAAGCGTTAAGGGGGCGTCCTACGGCCGAATCGGAGATCCGATTCGGGGCGGGGTTAGTCGTCGCTCACCCCGACTCTTAAAACGATAATTTTAACTATATTCGTTAAGTTCGAGCCTCTCGGCTATTGACAGGGGGCTTGAGTCAGCGGCCCGCCGAGCTAGGTCTTAATGGGGTGTGAAGAAGCGGTTCGACTTGCCTCGGTCATCAACAGTTTCTTAACGAAAAACTCTGCGTAAGGCCCATTCTCACGATTGACGATGGGGCTACCTTTGCCCCCATATATACGGGCTACTGGGCAGGGGCCCACAAGATGTAGGGGCGTCACGGGGCGGCGAACCTTTTCGCCCCGGTCGCTTTTGGGGATATGGGCAAGAACATGACTGCAAATGAAGCTGTAAAGCCGCAAGTGCGCCAACGGGAAACGCGTTTTGATTCGACGCGACCGGGAGAGCGCGCGCAGCTTCAATTGGTACGCAAGGTCGAGGTCGATCGGTCTCGTGACGCCCTGCTGACTGATTTTGGCAAGACGACGCTGGAAGACCGCTATCTGCTCCCCGGTGAGTCCTACCAAGATATGTTCGCCCGCGTGGCCACGGCCTATGCCGATGATGCCGACCATGCCCAGCGCATCTATGACTATATCTCCAAGCTTTGGTTCATGCCCGCCACGCCGGTCCTGTCCAATGGCGGCGCCGACCGTGGCCTGCCGATCAGCTGTTTCCTCAATTCAGTCTCTGACAGCCTCGAAGGCATTGTCGGCACATGGAACGAGAACGTCTGGCTGGCCGCCAATGGCGGCGGCATCGGCACCTATTGGGGCAGCGTTCGCTCCATCGGCGAGCGGGTGAAGGGCCAAGGCCAGACCTCCGGCATCATCCCCTTCATCCGGGTCATGGACAGCCTGACCTTGGCCATCAGCCAAGGCTCCCTGCGCCGCGGCTCGGCAGCGGTCTATCTGGACGTTCACCACCCTGAGATCGAAGAGTTCCTCGAGATCCGCAAGCCTTCTGGCGACTTCAACCGCAAGTCCTTGAACCTGCACCACGGCATTTCCCTGACTGACGAGTTCATGGAATCGGTCCGCGATGGCACGCCCTTTGGCCTGCGCTCACCCAAGACCGGCGAAGTGGTCAAGCATGTGGATGGCCGCAGCCTGTGGCAGAAGATCCTCGAGATCCGCCTGCAGACCGGCGAGCCCTATCTGATCTTCTCTGACACTGTGAACCGCGCCATGCCGCAGCATCAGCGCGATCTGGGTCTGAAGGTGCGTCAGTCAAACCTCTGCTCGGAAATCATGCTGCACACGGGCCCTGACCATAGGGGCCAGGAGCGCACCGCCGTTTGCTGTCTGTCGTCGGTCAATGCCGTGTCCTTCATGGAATGGCGCGATCACCCGACCTTCATCGAGGACGTGTACCGCTTCCTCGACAATGTGCTGCAAGACTTCATCGACCGGGCCCCGCCCGCCATGGAACCTGCCCGCTATGCTGCCCAGTGCGAGCGTTCGGTGGGTTTGGGCCTGATGGGTTTCCACTCATTCCTGCAGGCTCAGAACGTGCCGTTCGAAAGCGCGCTGGCCAAGTCGTGGAATATGCGGCTGTTCAAGCATCTGCGCCGCGAATCAGACAAGGCCTCGCGGGTCTTGGCTGAAGAGCGCGGCGCCTGCCCTGACGCCGCCGAAAAGGGCGTCATGGAGCGGTTCTCGCACAAGATCGCCATTGCCCCGACCGCTTCGATCTCGATCATCTGCGGTGGTACCTCTGCCGGTATCGAGCCGATCCCGGCCAATATCTATACCCACAAGACCCTGTCCGGCTCGTTCGCGGTCAAGAACCCCTATCTGGAACAGGTTCTGGCAGCCAAGGATCGCAACACTGAAGAGGTCTGGAGCTCGATCCTTGAGAACGAAGGCTCCGTCCAGCATCTGGACTGGCTGACCCAAGACGAGAAGGACATCTTCAAGACCGCCTTCGAACTGGACCAGCGCTGGATCATCGAGCTTGCGGCGGACCGCACGCCTGAAATTTGCCAGTCACAGTCCTTGAACGTGTTCATCCCCGGTGACGTCGACAAGTGGGACCTGCACATGCTGCACTATTCGGCGTGGGAGCGCGGCGTGAAGTCGCTGTACTATCTGCGTTCGAAGTCGGTGCAACGCGCGGCCTTTGCCGGTAGCGAGACCCACGTCGCTGTCGAAGCCATGGAAACGCCCAAGACCGACTATGAGGAATGTCTCGCCTGCCAATAGGCCGAGCGGGCTAACTCAAAGCAGTCTGCTGAAATTCAAGCGCCATCGGTTCCACAGAGCCGGTGGCGTTTTGATGCTCAGACATTGTTTAGGAAAATCGAATAGAAGAGATCGGTGATCGGCGGGTTGGTCGGTTTCGGGCTTGTCACGGACCTGAGTCCTGTGATTGGCTTCTAAGGCCCCATTATGGGCTTTCGGATTGGCGAGGACGGTCCATGCGGCCCTTGGTCTGGGTGATAGCGGCAATGGGGTGCGCGGTCGTCGCTGCGCCCTTTGCTGCGTCCGCGCGGCCCCAGCCTGTTGCGGCTAAGGCACCGGTGTCACCCGGAGCGTTGGAGCGGTCCTTCTTGATGATGGATATGGCGCGGCCAACCTTCACGGCGCCGGTTCCTGGCTTTCAACGCGCGACCCTTGATGACTTTACGACCAGTCCACAGTTCAAAGGCGATGATCACCCTGTTCGCGCGATGGGTGGGGTGTTCGAGATGCCCGCCTATCGCGGCACGCCGCTAGACCCGGTCAACCTTGTGCCCAATTCAAAGGTAAGCGGCGAAGGCCCAATGGTTTGGCGCACCGGAGAAGTGGTGCTCGACACGCCCAATGGGCGCGCTAAGGGCACGATCGATAGTCTGCGCATGACCATAGGGGCTGTGGCGCGCTTGCCTGCTGGCCTGGCGATGGGCCGAGACCTAGAGGCTGCGGACCTCGACCCTAAGACGTTCGATCTTTCTTACACGCGCGGTTGGCCGTCGGCCCTAACCCTCAAGGCGGGGGCCTATGATCTGGATGTATCGCCCCATGCCGGTCTGGGCATGTCCAATGCCGGAGGCTCGGCCGAGGCCGGGGCGATGGTCCGGTTCGGTTCCAATCTTGATACTGAATTTGTCCAGCGGTTTGCGTCTGGCCTTGGCATCCATGCTGTGGATGGCGCGCGCTATGGTGATCAAGGGCGCTGGTACCTGATTGCTGCCGCCAGTGGCCGGGCTGTGGGCCTGAATATGACCCGCGACAGCCAGACCGGTGATCTGCGGCGCAGCGGTTGGTCCGTCGATCCCTCGGCGGCCATTATTGGTGACAGCCAAGCCGGTTTCGGTTGGCGCAAGGGGTCCTTGCAGGCTTCGCTGGGCTATCTGCACCGAGAGGTGAAGAATGAGTTTGGTGTGCGAGGGGCGGGCATGGGCTGTGATTCCATGGTCGCCTTCTCAATGTCGATCCACCCCCGCCCCTAAATCTGCGATTACGAGGCGGTGAAGGCCTGATTTTCTGGTCGGCTGCCCTGTGCTGTTAAGGTTCTGTTATCCACAGTGCCTCCAACATCTTGTGGGCGGATCGCGATCAAGCCCTAGATAGAGCGTGTAGCTCTGCTAACGTCACCTTCGGCTTGGCTTTGCTATCGATTCGTTGATTTGCTTTTGGGACTGACCTGATGACCGTTCAATCTTCGCTTATCCGTCCTGGGCTGATCACGCGTCCGGGTCTCTTGACACCTTCGGCAGCCTATAAGCCGTTCCGCTATCCCTGGGCCTATGACTTCTGGAAGCGTCAGCAGCAGGTCCACTGGATGCCTGAAGAGGTGCCATTGGGCGAGGACTGTAAGGATTGGGCGACCAAGCTCAATGACGGTGAGCGCAACCTGCTGACCCAGATCTTCCGCTTCTTTACCCAGTCGGATATCGAAGTCGCTGACAACTATATGGAACGCTACAGTACGGTGTTTAAACCCACCGAAGTGAAGATGATGCTGTCGTCCTTCGCCAATATGGAAACCATCCATATTGCAGCCTATGCGCTGCTGCTTGAAACCATCGGCATGCCCGAGAGCGAGTTCGGGGCCTTCCTTGAATATGAGGCCATGAAGGCCAAGCACGACTATATGGGCCAGTTCGGCGTCGGCACGGACGCCGATATCGCCCGGACGCTGGCCATGTTCGGCGGCTTTACAGAAGGGCTACAGCTCTTTGCCTCCTTTGCCATGCTGATGAACTTCCCGCGCTTCAACAAGATGAAGGGGATGGGTCAGATCGTGTCCTGGTCCGTGCGTGACGAGAGCCTGCACTGCGAAGGTATTGTTCAGCTCTATCATGCCTTCAATGCCGAGACCGGCGTCGTCACCAAGTCTGTAGCCGACGATATTGTCGACTGCTGCAAGCACGTGGTCGGTCTGGAAGATAAGTTCATCGATCTGGCCTTTGAGGCCGGTGAGGTTGAGGGCATGACGCCCAAGGACATCAAGACCTATATCCGCTACATCGCCGACTGGCGCCTGCGCCAACTGGACCTGCCAACGGTCTATGGCGTGACGGAAAATCCCTTGCCTTGGCTGCAGGTGCTGCTGTCCGGCGTCGAACATGCCAACTTCTTCGAGGCCCGCTCGACCGAATATTCCAAGGCCGCGACCAAGGGCCAATGGCATGGTGCCGAGGGCGTCTGGGGCGAGTTTGACAGGCTCCTGTCCAAGCGCACCGAAAACGTGCTTCCGGCGGAGTAGGGGTCACATCCGCCCCCACTTCCCAATCATGGCCATTTCAGGTAGAAGTGGCCATGACAGACACGCAAAATCCGCTGGCGATCCTAGACCAGCTCGAAGATCTCTATGAGAGATCGGTGCGCAACCTGCGCACATCCCTTCGCGACTATTTGACGACTGGACAGAGGCCGGACCCGGCCTTGCGGGCTTCGGGGGCCTTTACCTATCCCGAACTGCGATTGATCCATGGCGGCGAGGTGCAGCCGCGCCTGCACCGGGCCTTTGCCCGCCTCTCAGCGCCGGGCGTCTATGCGGTGACCATCACCAAGCCAGCCCTGTTCCGCGACTATCTGGTCGAGCAACTGGCTCTGCTCCAGCAGGATTTCGACGTCACGCTCGAGGTCGGCCTGTCGCAGCAAGAGATCCCCTATCCCTATGTCTTGGATGGGGCCGAAGGACTGTCGCTCGATGGGGCGGTCTCGGCCGATCTTGGCCGTTGGTTCCCGACCACGGACCTGTCCCATATTGGCGATGAGTTGGCCGATGGTCTGTGGATCATGGACCCTGAAGAGGACCGGCCTCTGGCCCTATTCGATGGTCTGCGGGTCGACTTCTCGCTGGCCCGGCTCAAGCACTATACCGGCACCCCGGCTGAGCATGTGCAACAGTTCATCCTGTTCACCAACTATAACCGCTATGTCGACGAGTTCGTCCGTTGGGGCTGTGAGCAGTTGGCGGCGGGCGGCGACTATACAGCCCTATCCTGTGCAGGCGGGGTTGTGGTCACCGCTGAGACCCCTGATCCAGAGGCGGCGGTCGCCAATGGCCCTTGGCGCAAGCACCAGATGCCGGCCTACCATCTGATGGCCCCCGGAGGCCGGGGCATCACTCTCGTCAATATCGGCGTCGGGCCTTCCAATGCCAAGACTATCACCGACCATCTGGCCGTACTGCGGCCTCAGGCGTGGTTGATGATCGGCCATTGCGGTGGTCTGCGCTCTAGCCAGACCATTGGCGACTATGTTCTGGCCCATGCCTATCTGCGCGATGATCATGTTCTGGACGATGTGCTTGGCCCCGAAATTCCGATCCCGCCCATTGCCGAGGTCCAGATGGCCCTGCACCGCGCGGCAGAGATCGTCACCGGCGAAACGGGCGACACCCTGAAAAAGCGGCTGCGAACGGGAACGGTGGTGACCACGGATGATCGTAACTGGGAGCTGCGCTATTCGCAGTCTGCCTATCGCTTCAACCAGTCACGGGCGGTGGCCATTGATATGGAAAGCGCCACTATCGCCGCCCAAGGCTACCGGTTCCGCGTGCCCTACGGGACCTTGCTGTGCGTCTCGGACAAGCCTCTGCACGGCGAGCTCAAGCTACCCGGACAGGCCAATCTCTTCTACGATCAGGCCATCAACCAGCATCTGAAGATCGGCATCACCGCTGTCGACCTGATGAGACGCGAGGGCGCGCACCTGCATTCGCGCAAGCTGCGGGCCTTTGACGAGCCGCCGTTCCGGTAAGGGGATCGCTAGGTTCTAACCGGCGCCCAAAAAATCGCAGGTCAGGTCGCCGAGGGCGGAATCACCGATGGCGGTCATATGGTCGCCCTGAACCCGCTTGGCCTGAGCATTGGGGAACAGTTTGGCCAGCCCTTCGGGCGAGCCATTGTCCTCGTCCTGCGCGCCGTTGATGATCAGGATCGGCGTGGGGATCGTGCCGAGCGCTGCGGGATCGACCGGCAGTTGGGACTTCAGGACCTTTAGCATCGACAGGGGCGATAGGCCCTGAGCGGCCAGCATCGCCGCCATCCGCTTACCCGCCGCTGGGTTGGCAGCCTGTTCTCCATTGAGCAGGCTGTCCTCAAAGAAGGCCATACGATTGCCGATGGTGGTCGCGCCCGTGTCGCCCATGCCGCCCATCACCAGCTTGCCGGGCCGAAAGCCTCGGATCAGCAGGCGCACCGCCGTCCGCGCGCCCATCGAATAGCCGACCAGATCGACATCGCTCAGGCCCAGATGGCCCAGCAAGGCCTCGACATCCATCGACAGCACGTCTGGGGGAAAATCAGCCTCGCCATTGAAGGGCGCGCTGGCCCCGTGGCCACGAAAATCCAGCGCAATGACCCTTCGGCCCAAGGCGGCGATCTTGGCCGTGATGCCCGGGCCGGTCCAGTTGAGCTGTGTACTGGCCATGAAGCCATGGAGCAGCAAGGTGGGGCGTCCCTCGCCGAGGGTGTGATAGGCGATGGTCTGGCCATCAAAGCTGGTGAAGCTGTGTTGCTCGGTCATGGCCCAATATGGCCGCTGTGTGAATTCTTTGTCAAAGGCTCGCCATAGCCGAATTGGCAGGCTAAGAATTGTCCCTATGAGCAAGCGCATTCACGCCTTTGATGGCATCAACAATTTCCGTGACTATGGCAACTACGTCACTGCGGCAGGCCGTAAGGTCAAATCGGGCCAGCTGTTCCGATCGGCCAACCTCAGTCAGGCGACCGACGCCGATCTTGAGGCCTTTGCCGCACTGGGCATTGCCTATGTGGTCGATCTGCGCCGTCCCGGAGAGCGGTTGCGCGAGCCCTCGCGGTTTCCCAAGGGCTTTGCCGGTCAGGTCATAGAAAATGACACGGGCGATCAGGTCGAGGCGCCGCATATGGAGGTGCTCCGCGCCTCTGGCCTCAATGAAGAGGCCGTGCGGGCCTATATGCTCAACTACTATACCCACGCCCCCTTTGAAGATCGCCACATCGACCTGTTCACGCGCTATTTCCAAGCCGTCGCGACGGGTAAGGGTGCAGTCCTGATCCACTGCGCGGCGGGCAAGGATCGCACCGGCATGTTGGCGGCGCTGACCCACCATGTTCTGGGGGTTCACCGCGACGATGTGATGGAAGATTATCTGCTGACCAATGTCGCCGCCCGGATCGAAGAGCGGGTCCCGACGGCGACTGAAATGGTCAAGGGCTATTTCGGCGGTGAACCGACGCCGGAGGCGGTCAAGGCCTTCTTAGGGGTCGAGGCCTCCTATCTGGAGCGGGCCTTTGAGATGATCGAAGATCGCTATTCCAGCCTTGATGACTATCTGGTCAAGGCGCTGGGAGTCGATGATGGGATGCGTGACAAGGTGGCTCACCAGCTCCTTGCCTAAATCAAAACGCCCGCCGCCTGACCTTACGGTCTAGCGACGGGCGCAACTGGTACCGTGGACCTCCATCCAGGGACCTCCCTTATGGGTCAAATGCGCCAACGAAGCTAATCACCAAGGCGTGAGAAC
The DNA here is from genome assembly GCA_947447115.1 of Caulobacteraceae bacterium. Classification (GTDB taxonomy): domain Bacteria; phylum Pseudomonadota; class Alphaproteobacteria; order Caulobacterales; family Caulobacteraceae; genus CAISGS01. The sequence goes on along the minus strand of CANFKD010000024.1, from coordinate 7,974 downwards.
GGGTAACTATGCGTAGTTTTTTTCCACCCCAACGGCTCTTAATGGGCCCCGGCCCGTCCGAGGTCTCTCAGCGTGTGCTGCAGGCCCATGCCCGCGTCACCATCGGTCATCTTGATCCAGCTTTTCAATCGCTTATGGAAGAGACCAAGGCCGGTTTGCAGGCCCTGTTCAAGGCACCGGACCATGTCTGTCTGCCCCTTCCCGCGCCCGGAACCGGAGCGATGGAGGCGGCGATCATGAACCTGCTCGAGCCGGGCGAGGTGGCGGTGATCGCGATCAATGGCCAGTTTGGCGAGCGGATGGCCGATATGGCCGAGCGGGCCGGCGCCGAAGTGATTCGGGTCGAGCATGGTTGGGGCGAGCCCATTGACCTGCGCAAGGTCGAGGCGGCCCTCTGGGCGCGCGGGGCCAAGGTGCTGGCCTTTGTTCAGGCAGAAACATCGACCGGCGTCCATTCCGATCCTGGCCCCCTTTGTGCCCTCGCACGGGAACATGGAGCCTTGAGCATTGTCGACGCGGTCACGGCCCTTGGCGGGGTCGAGGTCGATGTTGCGGGCTGGGGCGCGGATGTCGTCTATTCGGCCACCCAAAAATGCCTTGGAGCCCCTCCCGGTCTGGCCCCCATTGCCTTTGGTCCAAAGGCCCTAGAGGCGATTGCCGCGCGCAAGACCAAGGCCTGCACCTGGCTGTTCGATGTCAGCCTGCTGATGGGCTACTGGAGCGGGGTTGGCGGGCGGACCTATCACCACACAGCCCCGATCAATGCCATCTATGGCCTGCACGAGGCCCTTTGCGTTCTGTTCGAAGAGGGCATCGAGGCCTCGATTGCCCGTCACCGACGCTGTCATGAGGCCCTCGCGGCAGGGATCACGGCGGCCGGGCTAGAGTTCCTGACCGCCAAGGCCGACCGGCTGCCACAACTCAACCCCATCAAGGTGCCAGAGGGCATCGACGAGGCCGCGGTGCGGGCGCGGATGTTGGCCACCCACGGCGTTGAGATCGGCGCAGGTCTTGGACCCCTCAAGGGTAAGATCTGGCGCATCGGCCTGATGGGAGCCAGCGCCACGCCGCTGAGTGTCCGGACTTGCCTGACCGCTCTGAGCCAAGCCTTGGCGGCGGAAGGGTTTGATCTGTCCTTAAAGGATGTGCTGGCGGCCGTAGAGGCCCGACTGGCGGATTAGTTTTTATGCTCATCGGACCTTGAAACAACGATTAGGGGGCTGACAAACCCCTATCGGCGGTCCACCGTTGCTCTAGGCGAGACCACACAAAAAGAGGGTCCGTCCGGAGGATAGATGACGGATCAGGCGATCGGGACTGTATCAGCAGCCGACAAACCGCGCGGGCTCTCCTTGGGGGCCATTTCTTGGGCTTTGCATCAGGGCGCGCGAGACCCCTATGTCATCCTGATCACCATCTATGTGTTCATGCCCTATTTCTCGACCGTCGTGGTCGGAGACCCGGTGCGAGGGCAGGCGATGGTTGCCGCCTATGGCATGTGGTCGGGTCTGATTGTCGCCTTCACCTCACCCCTTCTCGGAGCCTCTATCGATAGGCTTGGGCCGCGCAAACCGGGCATCCTGCTCGGCGTAGCCCTGATGGTGCCGATGATCTTTTCCCTCTGGTGGACCAAGCCCGATGGCTCGGGCCTCAGTGTCGCGGCCGTGGTGGTCTTGGCGACCATTATCGGGGTTTTGTTCAACTATATCGAGATGTTGCACAATGCCTTGCTGATCCGCGCCGCGGGCATGGACAAGGCCCATACGGCCTCAGGCCTTGGGCTGATGTGCGGCAATGGCCTGTCGGTTCTAGCCCTGATCTTCGTGCTCTGGGCCTTTGCCTTGCCGGGCAAGGTCGATTGGCCGTTCATTCCGGCCCATCCCCTCTTTGGCCTCGATCCCTTGAAACATGAGACAGACCGGATCGTTGCCCCCATCGCGGCGGTGCTCTTTACGATCTGGACCATCCCGCTGTTCCTGTTCACGCCCGATGAGCCCAAGACCGGGGCCACTTTGATGCAGGCGCTGAAAGGCGGCATGGAAACCCTGCGCGGGATGCTCGGCCTGCTGAAGGGTCACAAGGATGCGGCGATCTTTTTGGGCGCGCGGATGATCTATGTCGACGCCATGACCGCCTTGCTGTTGTTCGGCGGCGTCTATGCGGCGGGCGTCATGCATTGGGGCGTGCTGGAGATGCTGATCTATGGCGTCGCCCTGAGCATCTTTGCCGTCTTTGGCGGCTATTTTGGCGGCTATCTCGACGGACGTTTTGGCCCCAAGCGCGGGGTGCAGGTCGCGATCTTGGGCACCATCCTGTGTCTCGTGTCGCAGTTGGGTATGAGGCCGGACCGGATCCTCTATTTCTGGGCCTATGACACCGCCGCCCATCCTAAGGTTTGGAACGGGCCCTTCTTCACCACCTTGCCAGAGCTGCTCTATCTGGTGATCGGCTTTGGCGTGGCGATCTTTGTCACGGGGTCCTATGCGTCGAGCCGCACCCTCTTGACCCGCCTGATCCCATCCAACCAGACGGGGGCCTTCTTTGGCCTCTATGCCCTATCCGGCACAGCGACCGTGTGGATCGGCTCGATGATGGTCCAGCTCTTCACCAGCCTGTTCAAGACCCAGCAGGCGGGCTTCATTCCCATCGCCGCCATGATGGTGATCGGGTTTGTGATCTTGCTGTTCGTCAAGGGTGGGAAAAGGGTGAAGGCGGACGAAAGTCTCTAGCGACTGACCCGAACCGGCACCTCAATATCGCAGACCGAAAAGTCAGCGCCCTTGGCCAAGCGGGCCTTGCTGATCAGTCTTGTCCAGATCGGGCTACTTGGCGTCGGCAAGCTAATGCGGCGTTGCTGGGCCTTGGGCAGGTCGGCCATCAGGCGCACCGTCTCCATCCGGTCAGGGTCTTGAACCGGTTCGCCGGTCTTGAGCGCCCGCACGACCGATAGGCCCACAACCACTCGGCCCCAGACCGTGTAGCGTTTGTCTAACGCCGGATAGGCTTGGCGCATCAGGAAGAACTCGCTGTTGGCGCTGTTTTCCTTGTCATTGCGTCCGGCCCCGACCACGCCGGGGCAATAGAGGCCCCAGGCCGAGGCCTTGTGATCGCCGGTCCATGCCATCACCCGGTTCGGCTGGGTCTGGACGGGAACAGAGCCCATAAGGCCCAGCACCGCGCCGGTCGGCTGGGCCGCCACGACGAGAGGCTGATCGACGCTGCGCCGGAAGGTGAACTCCGCCTTGAGGTCGGGATAGGCCGAGCGGCCATCATCCTGATTGGTCGGATCACCGGTCTGGGCCATGAAGCCGTCAATGACCCTGTGAAAGTGCAGCCCGTCATAGAAGCCTTCGCGTGTCAGCGTCTGGACCCGCGCCACATGGGCCGGTGCCATATCTGGGCGCAGCTCGACAATGATCCGTCCCTTGGTGCTGTCGATGACCAGCAGATTTTCCGCCGCGATAGGCTGCCAAGCGGGAGCAGCCTGCGCGCCGCCGAGGCTGAGAATGGAGAAGCCGACGGCCAGACCCAAACGCGCACGTACCATCGGCTTGCCCCGCATCATCTTGGGCTAGCGGCCGGTAAAGACCGGTTTGCGCTTTTCGACAAAGGCCGCCATGCCTTCTTTCTGGTCCTCAAAGGCAAAGAGCGAGTGGAACAGGCGCCGCTCCAGCATCACGCCCTGCGACAGGGGCGTCTCATAGGCGGCATTGACCATCTCCTTGGTCAGCTTGACCGCATTGGGCGACAGGCCCGCGATCTTTTTGGCCGCTGCCATGGCCGTCTCGATCAGGTCGGCCAGCGGCACGACGCGGCTGACCAGAGCGCAGCGCTCGGCCTCGGTCGCATCCATCATCCGGCCGGTCAGGATCATGTCCATGGCCTTGGCCTTGCCGATGAAGCGGGTCAGGCGCTGGGTGCCTCCGGCTCCGGGCGAGACGCCCAGATTAATCTCGGGCTGGCCGAACTTGGCATTGTCAGCGGCGATGATGAAGTCGCACATCATGGCCAGTTCGCAGCCACCGCCGAGCGCAAAGCCTGCAACCGCTGCAATGACCGGCTTGCGACAGCGGGTCACGGCCTCCCAATTGCGGGTGATAAAGTCTTCGCCATAGACCTCGGCATAGGATTTGGAGGCCATTTCCTTGATGTCGGCCCCGGCGGCAAAGGCCTTGTCCGAGCCGGTAATGACGATGCAGCCGACGCCAGCGTCCGCTTCGGCCACAGCCAAGGCGGTGGTCAGGTCGTCCATCAACTGATTGTTGAAGGCATTGAGCGCCTCTGGCCGATTGAGGCGGATCAGGGTCACGCCGTCAGCGGTTTCAACCAACAGGGTCTGGTAGGTCGTCATGGTCAAAATCCCTATGCCAGTTCATTGAGTTGGCCGCGCATCAGATGCAGCACAGCCGAAAAATCCTTGGTCCCATAGCCCAGCCCGCTGAACAGGGCATACATGGCCTCGGCCTGCGCCCCCAAGGGGGTTGTGGCGCCCGACTTGGCGGCAGCCTCCTGCGCCAGTTTCAGGTCTTTTAACATCATGCCCGTGGCAAAGCCGCCTTCATAGCCGCGATTGGACGGGGCGGTGGGCACCTGGCCGGGAATGGGGCTATAGCTGGTCAGGCTCCAGCACTGGCCCGAAGATTTGGACGCGATCTCGAAAAAGCGGTCCGCCTCTAGGCCGAGCTTTTCAGCCAGGGCAAAGGCCTCGCAGACGCCGAGCATCGAGATGCCCAGCACCATATTGTTGCAAATCTTGGCCGCTTGGCCCGATCCGGCCTTGCCCGCATGGATGACGACGCGGGCCATGGGGGCGAGGGCGGCCTCAACGGCAGCAAAATCCGCCTCTTCGCAGCCCGCCATGAAGGCGAGGGTACCGGCATTGGCGGCAGCGGTCCCGCCGGATACGGGGGCATCGGCGGCGCGAAGGCCAGCGGTCACGGCCATGGCGGCAACGGCGCGGGCGCTATCGACATCGATGGTCGAGCAATCGATCAAAAGGGCCCCCTTGGCGACATGGGGCAGGATGTCGGTTTCATAGACGCTGCGCACATGCTGGCCCGCAGGCAACATGGTCAGGACCACCTCAGCATCCATCACCGCATCGCGAACCGTGGCCGCAGCGATGCAGCCCGCGCTGACGGCCCGCTGGATCGCGTCAGGGCTAAGGTCAAAGGCGCGAACCTGATGGCCCGCCTTGGCCTGATTGGCCGCCATACCGCCGCCCATATTGCCCAGTCCGATAAATGCAATGCGGGTCATGCCCGGTTCCTTCTGTCTAAGTCGGTCCATTCCTGATCGGCAGGCCGAGGCTTCACGGTGAGCGCAAGGACGAACGCCACGGCCAGGATCGCCGCCGTGGCATAGAATGTCGTCCCTGCGGGCGCATGGACTTCGATCGAGCGCGCCAGAATCTCGGTGAACAGAGGCGGTGCGGTCATCGCGGTAATGGAGACAAGACTGGCGTTGGCACCCTGCAGGCGGCCCTGCTCGTCGGCTTCGACGTGTCTTGTCATAGAGGATTGGATCGCAGCGACCTGGAGCCCCACCAAGGCGTAGACGGGGACCCCAAGGAGAAAGAAGAGCCCGGTGGGCGCGAATCCATAGACGAGCATGCCCAGAACCCCTCCCGCTAGACCCACCAAGATCGCGATGCGTTCACCGAACCGGGCGACGAACGGTTTTACCAATGCCGCCTGTACAAGGACGACGCCGATGCCGACCAGCACAGAAGCCATGCCGAGCATCGCCTGCGACCAGTGATAGCGGAAGTCGATATAGGGGATCGCCGTGCTGAACAGCATTTGCTGAGAGATGTAATAGAGAAACATTACCCCGGCCAAGACACGCAACGGCGGCCGGCTCATATAGAGGGCGAAGGCACCGACCGGGTTTGCGCGCCGCAGATCGATGGGCTTGCGATCCGACTTGGAAAGGGATTCCGGCAGGACGAAAAGGCCGAAGATCCCGTTTACGACGCACAGGCCTGAGGCAATCCAAAATGGTAGACGCAGATCAAACTGCCCAAGCAGCCCCCCCAGCAGCGGACCCAGAATAAGGCCGACGCCGAAAGCGGCGTTGAGCAGGCCATAGCGCCCTGCCCGCTCGTCTTCAGGTGTTATGTCAGCAATGTAGGCCTTCGCCGTGACAACGCTGGACGCCGTCACGCCGGAGAGCGCGCGACCCAGGAATAGCCAGATGACGCTCGGCGCCCAGGCCATGACGGCGAAGTCCACTGCTGCCCCGAACATGGACGCCAGCAGCAGCGGGCGGCGCCCAAAACGGTCGGAGAGCGCACCGATCAATGGCGCGGTGAGAAAGCCCATGGTCGCCCAAAGCGCCGCGATCCAGCCGATATTTCTGGCGGCCAGACTGGGATCGCCATGAACCAGTTGTTTGATCAGTCCCGGAAGCACCGGCAGCATCAGGCCTAGGGACATCATGTCGAGCATGACAACCACGACGAGGAAGATGAGGGCGTGCGGTCGCGCCTCGGCGGTTCCAGTGGGGGCTTCAGGGGATGCGTTCATCACTCGGCCTTCGGCGGCTGGTCAGGGAAGGTGCTACTGTGAATTGCATTAAGGGTCTGATTTTTCTTGGCGTCAATCGAAGCTTGAGCACTTGAAGAAGGCCGCCGGATCGGACGCCTTAAGGTGTCCATTCCTGATCGGCAGGCAGGGCTTCGAAGATGGCATCGAGCAGGGCCTCATCAACCGCTTCGAGCGTCGCGGGTGACCATTTGGGGTCATTGTCCTTGTCGATGATCACAGCCCGAACCCCTTCGAGGAAGTCATGACGCTGCACGACCCGCGCGCCAATGCGATATTCCATGACCATATTGTCGGCAAAATCGGTCAGGGCCGCGCCGGTCTGAAGCTGGCGTAGCGCAACCTTCAGGGTCTGGGGTGATTTGGTCTGTAAGGCCAAAAGTTGCGCCTTGGCCCAGTCGCTATCATCACGCTCTAGGTGGTCCATCACCGCCTCGACAGTCGCGGCGCTGAAACAGTTATCAAGGGCAGTGCGGTGCGGCTCCAGCGGCGAGGGGCCGGGGTCGCTGGCGTGGGCACCGATGCACGATGGGATCTGATCTGGACCAGTGGCAGCGATCAGATCGGCCTTTAGGGCCTCAAGCCTTGAGCTTTCAACATAATGGGTGGCAAGGCCCAGAGCGAGACAGTCAGCGGCCTTGATCCTTGCCCCCGTAAGGGCCAGCCAATAGCCCGTCTGTCCGGCAAGGCGCGGCAGGTGCCAGCCGCCGCCGACATCGGGAAAGAGGCCAATGCCGGTCTCAGGCATGGCAAAGGTGGTGCGCTCTGTGGCCACGCGATAGCGGGCGGGCAGGGCAATGCCGACGCCGCCGCCCATCACCACCCCGTCCATCAGGGCCACGATCGGTTTGGGATAGTCCATCAAGAGGTGGTTGAGGCGATATTCCAGATGGAAAAAGGCCCGCGCCTCGGCTCCATCGCCCGCCCCGCTCTCGGCCAACATCCGAATATCGCCGCCGGCGCAAAATCCGCGCGGGCCGGTATGGTCTAGCAGCACCAGCTCCACCGCCGGGTCATCGCGCCAGCGCAGCACGGCGTCGGTCATGATCTGGCACATGTCCTGGGTCAGGGCGTGAAGCGCCTCGGGCCGGTTCAGGGTCAGGCGTCCAACGCCCTTGTCTAGGTGGACGAGGACAGCCTCACTCATGGGCGAAACAGCTCCCGCGCAATGATCACGCGCATGACCTCGTTGGTGCCTTCAAGGATCTGATGGACCCGCAGGTCGCGGACAATGCGCTCCAGCGGATAGTCGCGCAGATAGCCATAGCCGCCATGCAGTTGCAGGGCCTGATTGGCCACATCAAAGCCGACATCGGTGCCATAGCGCTTGGCCATGGCGCAATATTGCGTGGCACGCGGATCGCCCTGATCCATGGCATTGGCCCCGCGATAGACCATCAGCCTTGCCGCCTCCAGATCGGTGGCCATG
>CANFKD010000023.1 GCA_947447115.1 Caulobacteraceae bacterium | reverse complement strand
GCGCCTGAAAAGGCCAAGACCTATAATCTGGGTGCCATCTTCAAGATTGCGGGCTTGAGGGCGACGGTCGACTACTGGCAGTTCGACTTCGAGAACCCCATCGTTGCTGAGCCGGTCGCGGGTCTGGTCAATGCCGTGTTCCCAACCGGAGCCGCTGCAAACTGCTCTAGCCCTCTGGCGGCACGTTTCACCTTTAACAACCTCGGTTGCGCGGGTGCCAACATTGTTCGCTTGCAGACCTATTACACCAACGGTGCGGCGGTTAAGACCTCCGGTATCGACATTGTCGGTGACTATAAGTGGAACGAAGTGCTCAAGGGCGGCGACATCTCTGTCGGCGGTAGCGTCACCATCACCAACGAATATAAGGTCGGCGCGACCTATATCGGCGGCAATCTCGCCTCTGCGGCCTTCGACGGTGTGGGCTTCCTGAACTATCAGACCACGGCTGTGCCGATCCCGAAATGGAAGGGTGAGGCCCACGTCGAATATTCGGTCGGTCAGCACAATCTGCGTTACGTGATCCGCTATATCGACTCCTACGAAGACCAGCGCACCGCGCCCTTCGCAGCAGGCTATGCCCGTGACCTTTCGGGTAATGCTGTCACCGTCGCAGCCGGTAAGACCATCGATGCCCAGATCATTCAGGACATCAACTATCGGGTGTTCCTGCCTTGGGAAACCACCCTTACCGCAACCGTCGCTAACATCTTCGACAAGGATCCATCGTTCGCACGACTGGAGCTGGGCTACGACCCGTTCACGGGCAACCCCCTTGGCCGTACCTTCAAGGTCGGTGTGACGAAGAAGTTCTAAAGGGACGCCCCCGGCGGGGCTAACTGGCGCCGCGTTTAGGCCTTCGGGCTTAGGCGCGGCGTCTTTTTTTTCGACTCGTGCCGTTCAAGCCCTGTCGCTATGTTTTGGGATCATCCGCGCGCATTAGACGCCGAGACAGAGATCAGTAAGGGGAGCTAACCCATGGCCATCAGCAATCGCATTACCCAGTTGCTCGGGATCGACTATCCGATCGTTCAGGCTCCGATGGGCTGGATCGCCCGCTCTCAGTTGGCTTCGGCCGTATCCAATACGGGGGCGCTAGGGATTATCGAGACCTCATCGGGTCAGCTCGACGCCATTCGCGAAGAGATCAAGAAGATGAAGGCGCTGACTGACCGGCCCTTCGGCGTCAATATCGCCCACGCCTTTGTGCGGGACGAGGAAATCGTCAATTTCGTTATTCAACAGGGGGTCAAGTTCGTGACCACCTCTGCGGGGGATCCGGCGCGCTATTGTCAGCAGCTCAAGGCCGCTGGCCTGACGGTGTTCCACGTCGTTCCGACCCTGAAGGCCGCGATGAAGGCGGTCGAGGCCGGTGTTGACGGTCTGATCGTCGAGGGCGGCGAGGGCGGCGGCTTTAAGAACCCGCAGCCGGTCTCGACCATGGTCCTGTTGCCGCTGGTCCGAGCCAATACCAACCTGCCCATCATCGCAGCCGGGGGCATTAGCTGTGGCCGGACCATGGCCGCTGCGTTCGCGCTGGGGGCCGAGGGGGTTCAGATGGGCACCCGAATGGTTGCGGCTGAGGAATCACCGGTTCACCCCAACTGGAAACAGGCCATCATTGATGCGGCCGAAACCGACACAGTGTTCCTCAACCAGTTCTCAAAACCCGCCCTGCGCGCCCTGCGCACCAAGAAGACCACGGCGCTTGAACAGGTGCATGGTCCGCAGATCATGGCCGAGTTTGGTCGGTCGCAAGATCTCTATTTTGGCGGCGATATGGAGGCCAGCATTGCCCTGTCGGGACAGGTCTGTGGCCGCATCAACTCGGTCGAGCCCGTGGCCAAGATCGTCAAGGAGACGATGGCAGAGTTCGACCAGGTGATTGCCGATCTCAGCCGTCAATATAGCGGCTAGGCGGCTTTAAGCGGCCTCAAGGGCAAAGCGCAGGACCCGGGCAGCTTCTTTGATCACGCGCTCGCGCTGACCCTCTTGAGGCTCAGCGGCAGCGAGGGACTGGGCCGAAAGGGCCATATCGACGGCAATCCGATAGCGCGCCCAAAGCCGATCACGCGACAGGCTTGGGTCCATGGCGCCTAGGACATGGACGAACTGGTCCGTGATCTGACTGCGAAGGGTCATGCGACGTTCAGCCAGATGGGGCATCGAAATCAGGGCCTGTTGCAAAGACTCTGAGCCATTGACGCTGCGCCCAGCCAGATAGAGGGCCTGCAGCAGGTCTTCGACATGGTCCGACATGACCGCGCGTCCCTGGGCCGAATAGCGACCAAACCAGATATTGGCGGCCTCGGTCTGGCGATTGAGCAAGCGATCTACGAGGGCGTCGACCAGAGCGGTTCGCGACTCGAAATTTTGATAGATCTGCTCGACAGGCACACCGGCGCGGTCGGCCAGCATGGTCAGGCTCAAGGCCTCAAGACCGAAATCAGCCGCAACGGCTCCCGCTTGATCCAGCAGGTCGTCACGGGTCTTGGTGGCCAAATCGGGCCTAGGGAAGGAATGTTGGGACAAGGTCGAGTCCTATAAACCGAGCGTCAGCAAATCATGAACTTCCATAACATGATTTACACCCCCTGAGTGTATTATTTTTGCGTCCCCAGTTAAAATTACAGTCTGAACGGGTTAGTTGAAAAAATTGTCACTTAAAATCATGGGCTTCCACCAACCCAACCCAGAGGATGGTCACAAAAATTCGATGCCGGAGCCCAAATTAGGCCTAAGATAGGGTCCAATGACAACCGCCCTCTAGGGTGAGACACGCGGTGAGGATGAGCCCAATGACCGACTCAAGCCCTGTTCTGGATCTGGTGATCCGTGGCGGTACCCTCGTTGATGGCTCCGGCGGACCGACCTATCTTGGCGATGTCGGCATTAAGGATGGTCGCATCGTTGCGGTCGGAGCGGTGACCCAAGAGGCCAAGCGCACGCTCGATGCCAAGGGGGCCTTGGTGACGCCGGGCTTTGTCGACATCCACACCCACTATGACGGTCAGGCCACCTGGGACGGGGTTCTGGCCCCGTCGTCGATCAATGGCGTCACCTCGATCGCCATGGGCAATTGCGGGGTCGGCTTTGCTCCGGCGCGCAAGGATAAGCACGATTGGCTCATCGCTCTGCTCGAGGGGGTCGAAGACATTCCGGGCACGGCTCTTGCCGAAGGTCTGACCTGGGACTGGGAAACCTTCCCCGACTATCTGGACGCGCTGGCCCGCCGCAAATTTGCCGTGGATGTGGGCGCACACGTGCCGCACGCGGCCTTGCGGGCCTATGTTATGGGCGACCGAGGCGGAAACCATCTGGAGGTTCCTACGACCGCAGAGATCGCTGAGATGGAGCGCCTGATCCTCGAGGCCGTGCAGGCCGGGGCCTTGGGCTTTTCGACCTCTCGCACCTATGTCCACCGCTCGCGCAGCGGCGATAGCATCGGCACCCTGTCGGCGACTGAGGCCGAACTGATGGGCGCGGCGCGGGCCTTGAAGGCGGCGGGGCGCGGGGTCATTCAGTTGATCTCTGACGCCTATCTGACCCCCGATGATGAGTTTGCCGAGCGTGAGTTGGGCCTGATCCGCACGCTTGCCGGGGCCTGCGGTGGGAAACTGTCCTTCACGGTCCAGCAAACCGATGATGCGCCCGACCGCTGGAAGTTCATTTCCGAGCGGGTGGAGGCGATGGTCAAGGACGGTCTGCCCGTGACCATGCAGGTCGCCCCCCGTCCGCTGGGCCTGATCCTGTCCTTTGCTGCGACGGTCAATCCGTTCTTTATCACCCCGACCTATCGCGCTCTCTTGAGCCTGCCCCTAGAGGCGAGGCTTTTGAAATTGGCGGAGCCTGAGGTTCGCGCTCAGATCTTGAAAGACCATGCAGTCGGTGATGCGCCCGGCATGACCGCCGTGATCCTGCGCGGCTTTGGCAAGATGTTCCGCATGACCGATCCGGTCGACTACGAGCCCCGCACCGAGAACTCGCTAGAGGCCGAAGCTAAGGCGCGCGGGATCGATGTGGCGGGCCATGTCTATGACACCTTGCTGGAGGAGGGCGGTCACCGTCTGATCTATCAGCCCCTGATCAACTATGCCCGAGGCGACCTGTCCGACGTCTATGGCATGATGACGGCGCCCAATAGCCTCTATGGCCTGTCCGATGGCGGCGCCCATTGCGGCACCATCTGTGACGGCAGCTTCCCCACGACCTCGCTTGGCCTCTGGAGCAAGGGCGATCGGGCTGGGCGCAAGATCGCGATTGAGACCCTGATCCATGGCTATACCCGCCGCAATGCCGTCCATGTCGGCTGGCACGATCGCGGCCTGCTCGCGCCGGGCATGCTGGCCGATATCAATGTCATCGATCAGGAGGCCCTGTCGCTCAGTCCGCCAGAGATTGTGCAAGATCTACCGGCAGGAGGAACGCGGCTCTTGCAAAAGGCCCACGGCTATCGCTGGACCCTCAAGAGCGGGGTCGTGACCTTCGAAAATGGTCAATGGACGGGTGAATTGCCCGGACGCTTGATGCGGGGCGATCAGGTCGCCGCCTAGGTTGAACGTCGGAGCAAGGTCCAATGGGATCAGATCGTCGCCTTACCGGGTGGAGTTTTCTGATCGCCGCCCTTGGTAATGGTGCGGCCCTCTGGCTGCTGTCCCAGACCCCGGAGGTGCCGCCGCCCCTAGCCGTTCCAACCATGATGGCCAGTCTCTATCAGCCGTTCAAGAGTGCGCCGACCCCGCCGGTAAAGACTAAGCCGCAAGGTCGGACGAAAGGCCCTAGGCCATGGCATGCACCCGTCGCCGCACCTGCGCCTATACCGATGGACTCCAGACCCAACGCGCTGCCCGTCAAGCCCAACGCCTTGGTGCTACCGCTTAAGGGATTGGTTGGCTGCTCGGAGGCGTTGAAAGCCATCCGCTCTGATGCTGACCAGACCCGCTGTCTGCAGCAGTGGGGCCGCACGGCGCGGGACCAAACCACCTCAATGCGGCCGGTCCCCATCGATCCACGCAAACGAGCTGAATATGACGAGATGGCGCGCCAGCAGGCCCGGTTTAAAGAGCGAACCTTGCCCAACCCGATTGTGCCTTGCAAAGGTCCGGGGTCGAACTTCGGCCTAGGCTGTAATGCGCCCTAGCCCATGGCGGCCTCTGGTTCTGGCGTCTCCAGCTGATTTTCCCACTTGGCCACGACAACCGAGGCGACCGAATTGCCAACCACATTGGTGGCGCTGCGGCCCATATCGAGCAGGTGATCAACCGCGAGGATCAGGAGCAGGCCCGCTTCGGGGATCTTGAAATAGCCTAAGGTCGCGGCAATGACGACAAGCGAAGCGCGCGGCACCCCGGCAATGCCCTTTGACGTGATCATCAAGAGCAGCAGCATCATGATCTGCTGGCCGATGCTCAGCTCAATGCCATAGGCCTGCGCGATGAACAGGGTCGCGAAGGTGCAGTACATCATCGAGCCATCGAGATTGAAGGAATAGCCCAGTGGCAGGACAAAGCTGGCAATCTTGCGCGAGACGCCAAATTTCTGGAGCTGTTCGAGGGTGCGCGGATAGGCGGCCTCGGAACTGGCGGTCGAGAAGGCCAGAAGGACCGGCTCGCGGACCATGGCAAAGAGGCCCACACCCCTTGCGCCAACCACGGCCACAGCGGCCAGTAGCAACAGGCCCCACAGCACACCAAGCGACAGATAGAAGCCCCCGACAAACTTGGCATAACTCAAAAGGACCACGAGGCCCTGGGTGGCGACCGTCGAAGCCAAGGCAGCAAAGATGGCGAAGGGGGCGAACAACATCACATAGCTGGTTATCTTGAGCATGACCTGCGACACCTGCTCGGCGAGGTGCAGGACCGCCGGGGCCTTGTCGTCGATGGAGGCGATGGCCGTGCCGACAAAGACTGAGAAGACGACGATCTGCAAAATCTCGTTATTGGCCATGGCTTCAACGATGGATTTGGGCACCAGATGGGTGATGAAGTCCTTGAAGGACAGGGTCGTGGCATCAACCGTGCTGGCCGCTGTCACGTCGGGAAGGGGGATATTCAGGCCAACGCCGGGCGAGATCAGATGAACCATGATCAGGCCGATGGTCAGGGACACGATCGAGGCGGTGATGAACCAGCCCATGGTCTTGGCCCCAACGCGCCCGATGGCGGCGGCGTCCTCCATATGGGCGATCCCGACCACGAGGGTGGAGAAGACCAGAGGCGCGATGATCATCTTGATCAGGCGAAGGAAAATGTCGGTGACGACATTAAAGCCCCCGGCGACGGCCTTTAGCTGGACCGGGTCAGCGATGTTCTGATTGATCAAAAACCCGACCAGAATGCCAAGGACCATGGCCCCTGCGACAAAATAGGAAAACCGCCGTTGCATAGACATCGCCTCTGAACTGTCTTGAACCCTGACATTGCACAATCTACCCCACCTTGTCGCGGGCCAGTTGCGGGTTGGGGCTTCAAGCCTTTTTGACGAACTCGGTGCGCAAGACCAGACCCTTGACCTTTTCCACCCGACATTCGATCTCGTCCGTGTCGCCGGTCAGGCGGATGCCCTTCACCAGCGTGCCGCGCTTGAGGGTGACGGAGGTGCCCTTGACCTTCAAATCCTTGATCAGGGTAACATTGTCACCATCGGCCAAGATCGTGCCGTTGCTGTCGCGGGTGTCCATGGGTTGCTCCTGTGTGCGGTGGTTAGAGCCTGTGTTGGGGCGTGTCACAACCCCCTATCCCGGCTTCGCCGGTACTTCCCCCAGAGGGGGAAGATTTCGCTGTAATAGATCTTCCCCCTCTGGGGGAAGTGGCCCGAAGGGCCTTAGGGGGCCTTGTTTTTCTTTTCCGTCTTCCCTGCGAAGGCGGGGACCCAGACCCTTACGCACCTAAGGATCGTTCGGGGTGCACACTAACCCCAACCAAACTCGCTATAGGTCTTGCCCCGCTCATACTCCAACAGTGCGTGACGCACATAGGGCACCATGGGTTCGGGCAGGTCAGCCAATCCATACCAGCCCAGATCACTGTGTTTGTCCGGTTCAGCGATGAAGGGCTCGCCCTCCCAGTTTTCTGTCACGAAAAGATGGCCGGTCCAGGCTTCAGCCCCGGAAAGGCAGTGGAGGACATGGACTAGGCTTAGGTCGTCCTGAGCGATCTGAACCCCAACCTCTTCCAACGCCTCGCGCTGCGCCGCCGCCCGCAGGGTTTCGCCCAACTCAACCCCGCCTGCGGGCAGGCTATAGTGACCATCCAGCCACCCGGTCGCGGCCCGCTTGATCAGGCAGACCCGATCTTGCCGCTTGAGCAGGATAAAGGCGGTCGAAGAGGCAAGGTGACGCTGGCGCATGGGCGACTCATGAGGGGATTGTGGCAATCCACCATGGATAGTGTTGAATGATCAAGTCCCCCTACCTTTTTCCCCGCCCAACCATCAATTCTGCTGGCCACTTCCCGCCTGAGTGAAAGGGTCTGGGTCCCCGCCTTCGCGGGGAAGACGGGGGAGGGGGAGGGGGCCTAAGTGATGGCCTTGTTTCCTACCCACAGCACGTTTTCCCCGCGAAGGCGGGGACCCAGACCCTTACGCACCGCCGGATCGTTCGTGGTGCATCCTCGTCCTTTGACAGACTCAGGATGAGGGGCCTTGTTTCCCCGAATCCGGAAAGGTCCAGACGCCCGTCCGTTTGACCTCTTGGTCTTCCAGTTCGCGGGTGGTGGCGACCTGATAGTCAGCGAGGCGCACGAGGCCCTCTTTGGGAAAATAGGTGCGGCCGGGATCGCCGATCAGCACACGGGTGCCCTGATCGTGGGCCGCCTGCAGCCAAGCCAAGACCCGCTCAGCCAGCGGCTTTTCATAGCAGATGTCCCCGGCGCAGATCAGATCGACCTTGGGCGGGGCGGCGTCTAAGAGATCGCGCTCGGTAAAGGCTACCTCGACGCCATTGGCCAGAGCATTGGCCTCAACGGCTGCGGCGCAGAAGGGATCGATGTCGGACCCCAAAGCGTGGAGGGCTCCGGCCTTCATGGCGGCAATGGCGACCATGCCCGAGCCGGTGGCAAAGTCGATGCAGGTCCGGCCTGCTGCCTCATGGGGATTGTCGAGCAGATAGCGCGCAATGGCCTGTCCGCCTGCCCAAGCAAAGGCCCAGAACGGCGGTGCCAGACCCAGTTCACCCAGAGCCTCCTCGGTCATCCGCCAGATCGGCGTGATCTCATCGGCCAGATGCAGGATCAGTTCCGGCGCATGGGGCGGATGCTGCAGCCTTGTATTGCCCAGGATGAAGGCACGCGGATCGGTGATCATGATGGCTCTTCTATCCGCCCGCGCCAAAGTGCCAAAGCCCCGCGATCAGGGCTGCGCAGAGCAGCAATCCGGCATCGCGGTTTGAGCGGAACAGGACCAGCGCCCCTGCCGGATCATCCACCCTGACCGACCGGGCTTGGCGCACCAGATGCAGCGCGAACAGGGCCAGCATTGGCAGGCTCAAGGGGCCGAGGTGCGCCATATAGAGACTGGCAAGGGCAAGGGCGATGGCGACCAGATAGAAACCCATCACCGCCTTGGGGGCTGCATCACCGAGCCGCCGCGCCGATGACTTAACCCCGGCCAGAGCGTCATCCTCAAGGTCCTGCACCGCATAGATGGTGTCATAGCCGAGGGTCCAGAAGATGCCGCTGGCATAGAGCAGAAGGGCCGGGACCGATAGGCCGCCGGTCGCCGCCGCAAAGCCGAGCAATGCGCCCCAGTTGAAGGTCAGGCCCAACCACGCCTGCGGCCACCAGGTGATGCGCTTCATGAAGGGATAGGCGGCGACCAGCGCTAGCGACCCAACCCCTAAGGCGATGGCCACCGGTGGCAGGCTGATCAGGATGAAAAAGCTTAAGAGACAGCAGCCGAGCGTAAAGGCCCAGGCCTGTTTGACGCTGATGCGCCCCGACGGGATGGGCCGACCGGCGGTCCGTGCCACCTTGGCATCGAAATCACGGTCGACAATATCGTTATAGGCACAGCCCGCCGCGCGCATCAGGGCTGATCCCAGGGCAAAGAGGACCATCAGCTTGAGGTCCGGACCCTTACCTGCCATGGCTCCGGCCAAGGCTATGGCCTGCCAGCCGGGCAGTAGCAAAAGCCAGATGCCCGCAGGCCGATCAAACCGTCCAAGCTGCAGCCAAGGCCGCAAGGACGCCGGGGCCCACCGGTCTACCCAGTTGGCAGCCACCGCATCGGGCAGGGGCTCGGTTTGAGGGGCGGGAGGCTGAGTCATTGTCCTCAATCTAGCGCGAAGACCTAGGCCAGTCCCTCGCGTTTTTCCTCCAGCGCCAGCCATTCCTCTTCGGCGCTGGCGAGGGTCTTTCTCATATGGGCGGCATTGCCCATGATCTTGTCAAAGCCCTTGGGGTCACGCGCAAACAGGCCGGGATCTTCCAGCTTCTGTTCGAGGGCTGCGATGTCGCCGGGCAGCTTGGCGATCAGGGCATCAAGCTCTTCTAGGCGGCGTTGGTCCTTATAGGTCAGCTTGACTGGCTTTTTAGCCACGGGCGCAGGGGCTGGGGCAGGGGTCGACTTGACCGGAATCTTGATCCGTACCTTGTCGAAGAAGCCGGGATTTTGGCCCAAGAGATCAGTCCAGCCGCCCGGCGTCTCGACGATCTTGCCACTGCCATTGAGGGCGATGGTCGAGGTGGCCAAACGGTCGATAAAGTCGCGGTCGTGGCTGACGAGGATCAGGGTGCCGTCATAATCCGACAGCATGTCTTCGAGCAGGTCCAGCGTATCCATATCCAGATCGTTAGTCGGCTCATCGAGGATCATCAGATTGGCAGGCGTGGCCAAGGCCTTGGCCAGCAAGAGGCGGTTACGCTCGCCGCCTGACAGGCTGGAGACCGGCTGGCGAAGTTGGCTGTCGCGGAACAGGAAGTCCTTGGCATAGGCCGCAATATGGCGAGGATTGCCGCGCACCATGATCTGGTCGCCGCCGTCCGGGGCCATCACGTCCCACAGAGTGTCGCTTTCCTTCAGTCCCGCGCGGGCCTGATCGACATAGAGGATTTCAAGGTTGGAGCCGAGCTTGACCGACCCCTCATCGCTGGCGATCTGGCCGAGCAATAGCTTGACCAAGGTCGTCTTACCCGCCCCGTTGGGGCCAGCTACAGCGATGCGGTCGCCGCGCTGGATGCGGGTGGAGAAGTTCTCGAAAATGACCCGCTCGCCCCAGCGCTTGGTCACGCCCTTGGCCTCGATCACCCTCTGACCAGACTGGGAGCCGGAATCGACGCCCATGATCATCGGCCCGCGCTGATCGCGCATATTTTCTTTGCGCAGCTCACGCAGGGCCACCAGCTTGCGGCGGCGCCCCTCATTGCGGGCGCGGCGGGCGGTGACGCCGCGCAGCATCCAGTGATTTTCCTTCTCGATCTGCTTATCGAGACGCCGAGCCTCGTCGGCCTCTTGATCTGCGACCTTCTCGCTCCAGTCGTCAAAGGCGGTGAAGCCCTTGTCGAGGCGGCGGACCTTGCGGTTTTCAAGCCAGAAACAGCGTTGGGTCACACGCTCCAGAAAGGCGCGGTCGTGGCTGACGATCAGGGCGGCACAGCGGCTGGCGGCCAGCTCGGCCTCCAGTGTCTGGATCGCGAAAATGTCCATATGGTTGGTCGGCTCGTCGAGCATCAGCACGTCGGGCTGTTCGGCAAAGGCGCGGGCGAGGGCGGCGCGGCGAATTTCTCCGCCCGATAGGCCCTTGGTGCCGCGCTCGGGATCTAGGCCAAAGGTCTCGAGGGCTGCGTCCGCCTCATAGTCCTGCGCGCCGCCTTGGGTGGCATAGTCGCGCAGGGTCTCGCCGGTCACGACCGGCTCTTGCGGGACAATGACCATCTTGGTGCCGGGGGTCAGGATCCGAACACCAGCATCGGGCAAGATCTCGCCTGCGAGCATCCGCAGCAGGGTCGATTTCCCCGCCCCATTGCGACCGACCAGACAGGCGCGAACACGGCTTTCGAGGGCCAGATCCACCCCATCAAACAGCATGACCGATCCATCGGCCAGATTGACATCTTTGAGAGCAACAATGGGGGCGCGGGCGTTCAGAGGAAATGTCCTAGGCTTGAGGGTCTATCGTGTCATCCGAGTATCATTTCGGAAAACGGGTCTGGACGGGCTAAAGGCCGCTGACGGGGTCTCTTAGAAGGTCTGGAGCCAATCGGAAATGGTGCGCGCATTTTTTATTCGGTTTTATTATTTGAATAAACAACCAAAGCGGTTTTGAAGTGGATTTTTCGTGGTTTCAAATTATGTATTCGACCTATGACTAAAAAACCTTTTTGGGAAACCAAGTCGCTAAGACAAATGACCGTTCCGGAGTGGGAAAGCCTCTGTGACGGATGTGGTCTATGCTGTCTTGTGCGCTTTGAGGAAGAGACGACAGGCGAGGTGACCCCGACGCGTGTCTCTTGCAAACTGTTCGATGGCGATAGCTGCCGCTGCAGTGACTATGACAACCGCCACAAATCGGTTCCCGATTGTGTGAAGCTGACACCAGACAACATTGATGACCTGTCTTGGATGCCGTTTAGCTGTGCCTATCGGCGCCTCAGCGAGGACAAGCCGTTGCCCGACTGGCATCCGCTGATCACGGGCGATCCAGAAAGCGTTCATAAGGCGGGCGTAAGTATCCGGGGCAAAACGATCAACGAATCCTTCTTGCCGCGCACGGAAGACGCTCTCGATTTTCCCGCCCCCGACTTTCTGATCGATCACGGCGACGACACCTACGAGGGGTAGGCCCCCCAACCCTAACACCCGTTTTCCCCGCGCAGGCGGGGATCCAGATCTTTTCACTCAAACGAAAACCGGCCCGCCGGACCCCAGCCTTCGCGGAGAACCCAGCGGAGGGATCGCGGATGAACCCCCCCCACTCCCAACCCTCTCCCCCTCAAGGGGGGAAAGGGCCTTCTTCACTTGCCGCGTCATTGCGAGCGTAGCGAAGCAACCCAGTAGACTGACACGGACCTAAGTTGATGTTCCCCAAGGTTGCTTCGGCGCGACGCCCCTCGCAATGACGCGGTTCTCAACTCCACCCTCTTCCCCTCAAGGCGGGAAGCATCCTGATCCTTCGACAGGCTCAGGATGAGGATGACTGGAAAAGCGCTGGTCTCACACTCTTCCTCATGCTGAGCCTGTCGAAGCACGAGGAAGTCAAACGGGCCTTCCTCACCACCCAAACCCCAAAAGTCACAATCAAAACAACCCCGCCCCATAAAGTTCTGCTCCTCCCGCCATGAGCGCCCATCCTTGGCCCATGACGAGACGACGCCAAACCGACCAGCCTGACGGCAATAGCAAAAGGCTGGCCAGAATGTTGAAGGCTCAGATCGAGGCGGTGGAGGCTCTGTCATCGGACTTGCCGCGTGTGGGTCTGTCGCGGTCGGAGCGCGGCCTGCCGCTGATTTGACGCGCGGCCTTGGCTGGGGGGCAGCGTCGGGTGAGGCCATGAGCGAGGCGGCCTTTACGTGGCAGGGCCTGGCCGAGCGTCCTTGGTCGCCCTGTCATCTTAGGATCACTCCGGGTCCCTTGGGCGCGGTGAAGGTCCGGTGGACGCGGCGCACACGGATTGGCGGGGATGATTGGGGATCGGCCGAGGTTCCCTTATCTGAGGCGCGAGAGGCCTATCGGGTGGAGGTGATCAAGGGCGCAGAGGTTCTGCGCACCACCGAGGTCAATCAGACCGAGTGGCTCTATAGCGCGGCGGACCAGGCGGCGGATTTCACCGTCAAAGAGCGGTCCCTGATCCAAATCCGCGTGTCTCAGGGCTCTGACAGCTATGGGTGGGGTGTTCCGACGCAGGCCAGTCTGTTGTAAATTTATCACTAATGACTTGCGCATGGCGGGGAATGGCTTAACTGAAGCGAGCAGTTTTGTTGAATCGAGGCCTTTCCCTTGGCGCAGGATCCCTATCTGGAACTTGGTGTGTCGCGCTCAGCCACGACGAGCGAGATCAGGCGTGCCTTTCACAAGCTCGCCAAACAACATCACCCTGACCAAAATCCCGGCAATAAGGCCTCCGAAGAGCGCTTCAAGCGTGTCTCCGCTGCCTTTGACATCATTGGCGACGAGGCCAAGCGCAAGAAGTTTGATGCCGGTCAGATCGATGCCGATGGACGCGAATCGATGCGCGGCTATGGCGGCGGGGCTGGACCGGGTGCTCGAGGCCAAGCGGGCGGCGGCTTTGGTGGGGCTCAGTTTGACGGTGTCGATCTCAACGACATCTTTGGCGACATGTTCGGATCGCGCGGTGGCCGCGGCGGCAACGGTGGCGGCGGTTTTGGCAATGGTGGCCCCTTTGCTGCCAAGGGCGCGGATGTGCGCGCCAAGCTCGATATCGATCTGGAAGACGCCATTTTCGGCGGCAAGAAGCGCATTGCCTTTGGCGATGGCAAGACCATTGACGCCTCTATCCCGGTAGGGGCTGTAGACGGCCAGACCATCCGGCTGCGCGGCCAAGGCACAGCGGGGCGCGGGGGTCCGGGCGATGCCCTGATCGAGCTGACCATCCGGCCCCATCCCCTCTTTCGCCGCGAGGGCGAGGGTCTGGTGATGGATCTGCCGGTCAGTGTTCCAGATGCGGTTCTGGGCGCCAAGGTGCAGGCCCAGACGCCTGATGGTCCGGTGACCCTCACTGTGCCGCGCGGTGCCAATTCTGGGGCCTTGCTGCGGCTCAAGGGCCGAGGCCTGTCTGACGTCCGGGGCAATCGCGGTGACCTGCTGGCCAAGCTGGTGGTGACCTTGCCTGAAAAGCCTGATGCCGAGCTGGAACGGTTTGCCGAGGCTTGGCGCAAGGACCGGCCCTATCAGCCTGCCAAACGCCGCAGCTAGCCTGTGCCGTCCATTCAGGTCCTATTCAGCCATCAGGGCCTAGGGTCGTCACTATGAACCGGATGTCATCACCACTGTTGGTCCTTTTCGCGGTCGCCGCCGTCATAGCGGTGCCGGGCGTAGCCTTGGCCCGTCCGCATGGACTGGCCGATGCGGCGATGGGGGTCATGATGGCTGCGGCCGGTCCAGACTCGTTGGGCGCCGGTTGGCGTCAACAGCAGGGTGAGGCGCGTGAGGCGGTTCAGTCTGGCCGCGCCATTCCTCTTGGCCGCGTCATGGAACAGATTCGCCGCCGCACGCCGGGCCGTCCCCTCGATGCCGGGATGGAACAATCGGGCAGCCGCCCTGTCTATCGCGTGCGCTGGGCGGCGGAGGACGGCCGTCGGATTGACTATATTGTCGATGCAGAAACCGGCGCCATCCTTCGGGCTGATGGAGAATAGACCATGCGGATCTTGCTCGCCGAAGATGACAAGGACCTGTCGCGTCAGCTAAAACTGGCCCTCGCCGATGCGGGCTATGTGGTCGACCACGCCCCGGACGGGGAAGAGGCCCATTATTTGGGGGCCAATGAGCCCTATGATGCGGTGATCCTCGATCTGGGCCTGCCCAAGATCGATGGGGTGTCGGTGCTCGAGCGCTGGCGCCGCGAGGGGATGACCGTGCCGGTCCTGATCCTCACCGCGCGCAGTGCTTGGAGTGAAAAGGTGGCGGGGTTTGACGCTGGGGCCGATGACTATCTGACCAAGCCCTTCCACACCGAAGAACTGTTAGCGCGGTTGCGGGCCTTGCTGCGGCGCACGGCAGGGCATGCCACGGCGACACTCCAGAGCGGCGCCCTTCGGCTCGATCCAAGGGCGGCGAGAGCCTCCGTGGATGGAGAGCCCCTGCGCCTGACCTCGCTGGAATATAGACTGCTGCACTATGTCCTGATGCATCAGGCCCGGGTGATTAGCCGCACCGAACTGGTCGAGCATCTCTATGATCAGGATTTTGATCGGGATTCTAACACGATCGAGGTCTTTATCGGTCGCCTGCGCAAGAAGATCGGACCTGATCGGATCGAAACGGTCCGGGGGCTCGGCTATCGCATCGTTCCCCTCGCCGGTGAGGCCTAGGGCCTGTGAGCTTGGGCACTCAGCGCCGCCCCTCTCTGGTCCGCCGATTGGTGCTGCTCGCGTCGGTCTGGAGCTTAGCCGCTTTGGTTGTGACGGGGTTGGTCCTGACCGCCCTTTTCCAGCAAGCGGCCCTGAGCCGTTTTGATCAGGGGCTCAATGATGTGGTTCAGGGGCTCTATTCAGGATCCAGCGTCGAGCCTGATGGCCGGGTTGCCGCTCCGCCGATCACGGATGTCCGATCCTTGCGCGCCTATTCGGGCCGCTATTGGCAGGTCGCGGAACCCAGTTCTGGTGGTCGCCTAACGGCCCTGATCCGGTCGCGGAGCCTCTTTGATGCCGAGTTAAAGGTCCCCGATGGGTTCTTGGCGCGTCTGCAGAAGAGCCCCGGGGCTGTGGTCTATGATGACACACAGGGCCCAGATGGAGAGGCCCTGCGCCTCGGTGGTCTGCTGTCACGCTTACCGGGACGGACCCTACCGGTGGTGTTTCTCGCCGCAGAGGATCGCTCGCCGGTCGATCGGGATGCGCGGCGCTTTGCGGTGGTGACCCTTTCGGCGCTGCTACTCCTCGGAATTGGGCTGATCGCGGCGGTGGTGCTGCAGGTGCGCATAGGCCTGCGACCCCTGTTTGAATTGCGCCGTGAGATTGCTGAGATCCGCA
Organism: Caulobacteraceae bacterium; assembly: GCA_947447115.1. Classification (GTDB taxonomy): domain Bacteria; phylum Pseudomonadota; class Alphaproteobacteria; order Caulobacterales; family Caulobacteraceae; genus CAISGS01. The sequence continues at coordinate 10,510 of CANFKD010000023.1, read as the reverse complement.
ATGGAAATTCAGATCGTCTGTCCAAGGACTATCCGACCGAACTGTCTCCGGTCGCCGACGAGCTCAATGGCCTTTTGGCGCACAATCAAGAGGTCGTAGAGCGCCAGCGAACCCATGTTGGCAATCTGGCCCACGCCTTAAAGACCCCGCTTTCGGTGATCCAAGCCGAAGCCGAACGGTTTCCCGGACCCCTGGCCAATCTCGTCCAAAGACAGGCGGATACGATGCGAGAGCAGGTTGAGCACCATCTGCGCCGCGCGAGGGCCGCCGCGCGGTCGCAAGGGAGCGGCGAGCGTACCCTCGTAGAACCTGTAGTTGATGAATTATCCAGAGCTCTCGAAAGTATTGTTAAATATAAAAAGGTTGAAATTGACTGGGTTTGCCCGCCTGACCTCGTATTTTCAGGCGAAAGGCAAGACCTGATGGAGATGGTCGGTAATCTTCTAGAAAATGCCTGCAAATGGAGTGCCGGATATGTCCGTGTCAGTTGCCGCAAAGAAGACCCCGATCGCCTCGTTTTTACCATCGAGGATAATGGCTCCGGCCTGCCTGTAGACCGGCAAAATGAGATGCTAGAACGGGGCGTTAGACTCGATGAAACCTTGCCCGGTTCAGGGCTTGGGCTCTCTATTGTTGATGACTTGGCCCGCGCCTATGGCGGAACCATGACGCTCTTTTCGTCCGACCTGAACGGCTTGGGCGTCGTACTCGTGCTTCCGGCGCTCAAAATGAGCACTCACTAATTTGATAATTAAGCATATTATCTTAGAATTAACAAAATAGTCAGTAAACAGGTCGTTAGGGATGTTGACTTGTGGTGGGCTTAGCGCCCATCGCTTAGGAAAATTGGATGCCGGGCCTAACAGACAGTCAGGGAAAGATCGTCAGATCGATTGTCCAAACGGTTCCAGATGCGGGCCTTGGACAACTGACAGCTGTGTTGTCTGCCCAAATGGGTGAGCACACCATGGCCGATGTCCGTGACATCGTCATGATGGAGATGAAGGACCGCAAGGTTCGAGCAATTGTCTTTAGCCCCTTTCTCAGTCTCTGCACCAAGAACCGGCCGGATAAAGCCCACAGCCGTTTTCCCTTTGCGCTCCCCACCCTGCTATGGAACGCCCTGACAGACCGTGCGCCCAAGTTGATGATGCAGGCGCGCGATATGGCCTCGCGCTGGGAAAGCGAAGATCTGCTTCCCTATATTTTCAATCAGGCCTGCGACGAGGCCATTAATGGCCTGCAGGACAATGATCCCGCCTTTGCACCGGTTATCGAGTGCCTCGACAAGGCTTCGCCCACGGGTGTGCGCGACCTGATCGGTTTTCTAAGAATGTCCGCGCTGCTGCGTGACGTGCTGTTGGAATTGCCGCTTTGGGTTTCGCGCATGAATGCCGACGACGCCCTCTCCATACGCTTGGCCTATCGCGATGCGGCGCACATCGCCGCAGATGGTCCGGCTCGGCTGTTTGAAGTCATCTATACCAATCTGGAGGCGCCTTGGACCATTTTGCGGATCATATCCGCGGCGCTTGACCGTCCTACTGACCAATTTGTCTCCAATATGGATCTGGGTGTTTTTGGTGAGTTGTTGATGGCGCAGGTTGAGAAACTGGTCGAGACCATCGATGAGGTGAACTTTGATCAAGGGGCCAGCGCCGGACATGCGATTGCAACGGCGGTTAAGACCTTCGTTTCGATCACGACCGACTTTGAGGACAATCTCGTCTTGAGCAAGAACGGGCCTTGGGGTCGCCGGATTGCGCGGTCTAAGCGCGACCTGACCAATGCCTGTGAGGCCCTGCTCAATCAGGTCGGTTTCCTTCTACCCAGAGCGCTTCCGATTTCTGCTGCAGCAAAGAATTCGCGCGCCTTCAACCGCAGCCCCAACATCGATCTTTCACCCGAGCCTATCGCTGAGGCGAGACTTGAAGCTATTTTGGTGTTTATGGCCGCCGTTCGCTCTATCGCCAGTGCCAGCGGCATCGGCGTTTTGCGCACACGGGTTCTGACGGAAACCCAAGAATTCCTTGAATATTACGGTAAGGGCGCGCTCGCCCTTTTGACCGATTTTGACGTCTCCAGCGAGGCGGTCCGCGAGCGTATCCACGCGGTGGCAAAATATGTCGCCTTGGTCCATGACGAGGCTACCGCCGAACAACTTCGGCGCCGGGCTATTCCGACCGGTCGGCGGTGATGTCGCAACCCTTTGGGGTCGCCTAAGGTCTTAAGATCAGCTAGGGGATTGGGATGATCGGATTTTGGATCACCGCTGCCCTTCTGTCCGCTGCCGCGTCCTTTTTCGTGGTCAGCCGCGCCGCGCGTTTGGAGGTCCAAACAGAAGGTGCCGAAGATCCCAGGCTTGATGTCTATCGCCGCCAACTGCGCGAAATGGATGATCTGGCTGATCGCGGCTTGCTGACCGACGAGGATCATCGTTCGGCCAAGACCGAAGCGGCACGGCGGTTGCTGGGTGCCGCAGAGCAGGCCTCAGCACCTGTCCGGGCTACACCCCTCGCTCGCCGCTTGGTCTTTATCATCGCCGCTGTCCTGCCCCTGATGGCGGTAGCGGCCTACGGCGTCATCGGCGCGCCGGGTGTCCCTGACCAGTCCTTTGTCAGTCGCCTTGCCAAGTGGCGTAAGGCCGACCCCGCGAGCTTGGCCGCCCCCGAACTGGTGGCTGTTCTGCAGCAGGTTGTCGCCGAGCGGCCAACCGATCCCCAACCCCTGATGTTTCTGGCGCGGATTCAGGCGGCGATCGGGGATGAGACAAGCGCCATTGGTAATCTCGAAACAGCGATCCGTTTAGCCCCCGAACGGGCTGATCTTAAGACCGTCTTGGGAGAGACCTTGGTCATTCAGGCCAAGGGCGATGTCAGCCCCGACGCCCTTCAAGCCTTCAGGTCGGCCCTTGCCATCGATCCGTCTGATCCGTCGGCGCGTTACCATATTGGCCGAGCCATGATGGCCGGGGGAGACTTTGCCGGTGGCCTGCAGATCTGGCGTTCGGTTCTGGCCTCGCTGCCCGCAGGCGATGATCGCGCTGGAAGCCTCAGCGAAGAAATTGCCACCGTGGTTAAAAATGGCGGCTTGCCCAAGCCCGCGACCGCTCAGGTTCCCACCGGCGGGGCCGATCAGGCCGCCTTCATTCGCAGCATGGTCGATAGCCTTGCCGCCCGGCTTAAGGCCTCCCCCGACGACCCGGCAGGCTGGGCGCGGCTGGTTCGATCTTACGGCGTGCTCGGTGAGACTGACGCTCAGGCCAAGGCGCTGGCCGAGGCAAGGCGTCTTTACAAGGATCGTCCGGACCTGTTGAAAACCATCGAAGACAGTGCCAAGCCCGCGTCGAACTGATCCGAGAAGGATCTGTCTGGCCCCTTGGGCTAAGCCAGATCTCACCCTATCTATGAGATACCCGCGCAGCCATTGAGAGTGAACCTATCCATGGGTTGGATGCCAAGATCAAAGAAAGCGCGGCGCAGACTGCTGGTGGTGGCCGTGGCCGCACCGATTCTCAGCCTCGCAGCGGCTCTGGCCTTCTTTGCCATGGGCGATGCCGTGTCGTTTTTCTATTCTCCGGCTCAGGCTAAGGCGGCGCAACTGGCCCCTGGCAAGACCATTCAATTGGGCGGCTTGGTCGCCAAGGGCAGCGTGACCAAACATCCCGATGGCTCGGTCGAGTTCGTGATCATGGACCATGCCGCCTCTGAGAAGGTGGTCTATCAGGGCGACCTGCCGGACCTGTTTCGTGAAGGCCAAGGGGTCGTGACCAAGGGAGCTTTCGAAGCCTCCGGTCAGTTCCGCGCCACTGAAGTTCTGGCCAAGCATGATGAGAAATATATGCCCCGCGAAGTGACCAAGGCCCTGAAGGCTTCGGGTCAATGGCGCGGCGATGCCGGCTCGGCATCGGCAACAGGGGCGACCAAGGGATGATTGTTGAGATCGGGGCCTTTTGTCTGATCCTGTCGCTGATCCTGTCGGCGGCGCAGGTTGGCCTGTCTGTGATCGGGCGTGTCCGGCGCTCAGCGGTGTTCTATGGCGCCGGTGAGGGGGCAGCGGGTGCTGCGTTCCTGATGGTGCTGATCGCCTTCGCGGCCCTGATGTACGCCTTTGTCACCTCGGACTTCTCGGTCGCCAATGTCGCGGCCAACTCCCATTCGGCCAAGCCTATGCTCTACAAGGTCGCCGGGGTTTGGGGCAGCCATGAGGGCTCAATGCTGCTCTGGTGCTTAGCCCTGACCGGGTTCGGGGCCATTGTCGCGCTGATGGCGCGGGGCCTACCTGCGGCCATGAAGTCGATCGTGGTGGCCAGCCAAGGCAGTCTTGGCGTCCTGTTCTTGGCCTATACGGTCTTTGCCTCTAATCCCTTCGTTCGCCTGCTCCAGCCCCCCGTCGAGGGGCGCTCGCTCAATCCCTTGCTACAGGACCCGGCCTTGGCCTTTCATCCGCCGTTCCTCTATGGCGGCTATGTCGGCTTCTCGATCGTCTTTTCCTTCGCCATTGCCGCCCTCATTGAGGGCCGCGTCGATGCCGCTTGGGCGCGGTGGGTTCGGCCTTGGAGCTTGGCGGCTTGGAGCCTCCTGACCGTTGGCATCACCTTAGGGGCCTTTTGGGCCTATTATGAGCTCGGATGGGGCGGCTGGTGGTTCTGGGACCCGGTCGAGAATGCCAGCTTCATGCCTTGGCTGATTGGCACGGCCCTGCTCCATTCCGCCGTCGTGACCGAAAAGCGCGGCGCCTTGCCCGGTTGGACAGTCTTTTTGGCGCTGGGGGCCTTTACCTTCTCGATGCTCGGGGCCTTTTTGGTCCGTTCGGGCGTGCTGACCTCGGTCCATGCCTTTGCCGTTGATCCAGAGCGCGGGATCTTACTCTTGACCATTCTCGGCCTTGCAGCCGGTGCAGGCTTTGGCCTCTTTGCCTGGCGCGCGCCCAAGCTGGCTCCGGGGGGGCTCTTTGCCCCGATCAGCCGTGAAGGCGCTCTGGTGATCAATAATCTGGTCCTTTCAGCCGCGACCGTGACCGTGCTTTTGGGCACCCTCTATCCCCTGATCAAGGAGGCCCTGACCGGTCAGAGCCTGTCGGTGGGCACGCCCTATTTCAACCTCACCTTCGCCCCCCTGATGGGCCTGGCCTTTCTGGTCCTGCCCATCGGGCCCCTGCTCAGTTGGAAGCGCGGCGATGGCTTGGGCGCCTTGCAGCGCCTCTGGGCTGCGGCTGGTGTCGCGGTGGCCATCGCCCTTACCGTGCTTTGGGTGCAAAAGCCGACCCATGTTACGGCAGCCGTCGGTATGGGCCTTGGCGTCTGGCTGATTGTTGGCGTGTTCGTTGAGATTGCCGAGCGGATCCACCTTGGCCGGGCCAGCCCAGCCGAGGTGCGCCGCCGCCTTGGCGGGCTTCCGCGCGGGGCGTGGGGCATGAGTCTGGCCCATGCCGGTCTGGGTATCTTCGCCCTCGGGGCATGCTTTGAGACCGCTTGGAAGATCGAGGCGGCGCAGGCCCTGAGCCTCAACCAGTCGATCACCGTCGGGGCCTATCAGGTCCAGCTTAGCGACGTCGTGGCCGCCAATGGCGCCAACTATATTGCCGAGCGCGGATTGGTCACCGTGACCAAGAACGGTAAGCCCGTTTGCGGCGCCAAGCCCGAGCGCCGCTTCTATCCGGCCAACAACCAGACCACCTCTGAGGTCGCGCTGTGCCTTGAAGGTTTGGACGATGTCTATCTGGTGATGGGCGAGCGCCGAGCGGGCAGCGAAGGTCAACCGGCTTGGTTGGTTAGGGCCTATTGGAACCCCCTTGCGCGCCTGATTTTCTTGGGCCCGCTCTTGATGGCTTTGGGTGGGGCCGTGTCCCTGTCCGATCGCCGCCTTCGCTTTGCCGCCCCGCGCCGCGCCGCCGAGGCTGTGGCCCATCCGGTGCCCGCCGAATGAAGCGCCTAGGCCTTTTGGGATGGCTCTTGGTCGCGGTGCTCAGCATGGGGGCGGCGGCTGATCCGTCGGAGCGCTTGGCCGATCCGGTTTTAGAGGCGCGGGCCAAGGCTCTGTTTCCGCAGATCCGCTGCATGGTCTGCCAAAATGAGTCCATCGACGATTCGCAAGCTGACCTTGCCGCTGACCTCCGTAAGATCGTCCGTGAAGAGGTAGCGGCTGGGCGTTCGGACACTGAGGTTCGCACCTATCTGGTCCAGCGCTATGGCGAATATGTCATGCTCAAGCCCGCCTTTAGCCTGACCAATGCGGCCCTTTGGGTCACGCCCTTTGCCATTGTCTTTCTGGGGTTGTTCGCCTTTTTTGGGCTCAAGCGATCGTCGCCGGTTCAGGACCAAGAGACGGCCCTGACGCCTGCAGAACAGGCCCTTTTGACCAAATTGCAGGCCTCCGAGGCCGAATGACACGGTTGTGCCGCAGTTGCGCCACAAGAATCTCCCGATGGATGACACAAAGGTAACTTGAGAACATTGGCACGAACGGGCATTCGCTCTTAAGCTGAGAGGCGAAGGGCTCGATTCAAGCCTTGGAGTCGAGAACGAGGAAGATTGAACATGGTTGATAAAAAACGCGGATATATTTTGGGTGCCGTGGCCGGGGTTGGTTTGACCTTGGCAGCCATGGTTGGGACCGGCCTAGCGCTGCCGTCCGCGGCTGCTCAGTCCGGAGAAGTCAAACTCTATAAGGCTTCTGGCCTGCCCGTCTTTGCGCCGCCACCGGGCGCGCCCCTGTCCTTTGCTGATATTTTCGACAAGGTGGCTCCGGCGGTAGTGTCTATCGACGTGACCTCGAAGGTCGAGCCTCAGATGAAGGGCCGTCCAGGCCTTCGCATGGTCCCGACACCTCCGGGTGCTGAAGGCTTCCCCTTCTCGGTTCCCGGTGCCCCTCAGCAGGGTGAGGGCGAGGATGGACCCGATGATGGATCGCAACAGGCCCCCGGTGGGCGTCCCACCCAGTCGGCCGGTTCAGGCTTCTTCATTTCGGCTGACGGCTATATCGTCACCAACAATCACGTCGTCGAGAACGCCGCTGAGATCAAGGTTGTGCTCAAGGATGAGCGCGAGTTAAAGGCGACCGTTGTTGGCCGCGATGAGGCCACCGATCTGGCTGTGCTCAAGGTCGAGGGCAAGGATTTTGCCTTTGTTAGCTTCGAAAAATCCGCCAAGCCCCGCGTCGGTGACTGGGTCATCGCTGTTGGCAATCCCTTTGGTCTGGGCGGCACGGCCACCTCTGGCATCGTGTCTGCCTTTGGACGTGAGCTCGGCGAGACCTTTGTCGACTACATCCAGCTTGATGCGCCGATCAATCGCGGCAATTCCGGGGGGCCGACCTTTGACATCTATGGCCGCGTCATTGGCGTCAACACGGCGATCTTCTCGCCGTCTGGCGGCTCGGTCGGTATCGGCTTTGCTATTCCTGCCGACATTGCCGACACGGTCACTAAGCAATTGATCAAGACTGGTAAGGTTTCGCGCGGCTATATGGGCGCAGTGATCCAGAACTTTGACGCTGAAATGGCCGCCGCGCAGGGAATCAATGTGCGTAAGGGCGCTATTGTCGCTGAAGTGGTTCCCGGTGGCCCTGCCGAAAAGGCCGGTATCCAGCCGGGCGACGTGGTCTTGAGCGTCAATGGCAAGGCCGTGACCTCCTCGTCGGAAATGACCCGTGAAGTGGCCAAGACCTTGGCCGGCAACACCATGACCTTGAACATCCTGCGTGAGGGCAAGCCCAAGACGATTGAGGTCAAGGCCGGCATCCGTCCTTCCGAAGCGCAATTGAATGGCAAGACCCCCGGCGCTGAAACCGAATCTGCCCCCGACGCGCCCAAGACTAAGCGTCCAGCGGTTCTGGGTCTGTCGCTCGGTGCCTTGGATGATGCCGCACGCGGCCGCTTCAAGGTTCCAGAGACGGTCCGAGGCGTCTTGGTCGAAGGCGTCACGGCGACCTCTGACGCAGGCATCAAGGGCTTGAAGACCGGCGATGTGCTGGTGCGGGTGGCCGACAAGGCCGTATCAACGCCGCAGGATGTCGTCGCTGCCGTCGATGGTGCCAAGGCCTCGGGCCGTGAAAGCGTCCTGTTGCTGGTCTATCGCGACGGTCGGACCCTGTTCGTCCTGATCAAGATGGCCAAGTGATCCTTGGGCTGGTCAGGGGAAACTCTGGCCAGCCTGTCGATCCTGCCGGGGGGCTCATGCGTATTCTAATCGTTGAAGATGATGTTGAAGCCGCCGGGGCTATGGCTCGTGGTCTTGCTGAGGCCGGAATAGAGACCGTTCATGCCGCCGATGGGGTCCTTGGCCTCGCGGCAGCGCAGGCAGGCGGGTTCAACGTCCTCGTCATTGACCGAATGATGCCCAATATGGACGGCCTGACCCTGGTCGAGACCCTGCGCCGCGAGGGGGATCAAACGCCGGTCCTGTTCCTATCGGCCCTAGGGGAGATCGATGATCGAGTGGCGGGCCTCAAGGCGGGCGGCGATGACTATCTGGTCAAGCCCTACGCCTTTGCGGAACTGTCAGCGCGGGTTGAGGCTCTGGCCCGGCGGCGTGAAACCGGCTCGGTCCAGACCATGATTAAGGTCGGCGATCTGGAGATGGATCTGATCGGCCGCGTGGTTCACCGACAGGGCAAGGAGATTGATCTTCAGCCGCGCGAGTTCCAACTGCTGGAATATCTGATGCGCCATGCGGGCCAATCGGTGACCCGTACCATGCTGCTCGAGAAGGTCTGGGAATATCATTTCGATCCCCAGACCAATGTCATCGATGTCCATATTTCGCGTCTGCGGGCCAAGATCGATAGGGGCTTTGATCATCCCATGCTGCAAACTGTGCGCGGCGCAGGCTATCGGTTGGAGGCCTAAGGCTCGTGGCGATGGCCCTACCACGGGTCTTTCGCACGACCCCCTTTCGGTTGACCCTGCTGTTTCTGATGGTCTTCGCAGCCGCCGCCAGCATCTTTTTGGGCTATATTTATGTCGTTACGGCCGGGGCCGTGACGAGCCGCGCAGATCAGGCCATCACGCAAGAAATCCAATCCCTGACCGGCGTCTATCGCCAAGGTGGGATCAAGGCGCTGAACCGGTCTATGGTCGAGCGTGCGGCCGGGGATCGTCCCTTTCTCTATCTGTTACGGGACAAGACCGGCCAAAAAATCACCGGCACCCTCGAGGCCTCGCCGGTTAGGGGGTTCACCGGCGCGCCATCTAGCGTCAATTTCAAGGTCACGGACACCGATCCCGATGGTGCAGAGGTCCGTCATTCGGCCAGAGGCCAGCAGGTCCAGCTTGTCGGCGGTGAAACCCTTTTTGTTGGCGCAGACGTTAGTGGGGCCGAAACCTTCGTGCTCGGGATCTTGCGCGCCATCTGGGGCGCGGGGGCCTTGGTCATCCTGCTGGGTCTGGCGGGCGGTATTCTGATTAGCCGCAATGTCAATGAGACCATGGCTGGTCTCAACCGCGTGGTGATCGCGGTGCGGGGCGGCGATATTGCGGCGCGGGCCAAGCTGCGCGGCGTTAATGATGAGTTCGACGAGCTGGCTTCGGGTCTGAACGACATGCTCGACCGTCTAGAGCGATCCATGGGCGGCCTGCGCCATGTCGGCGACGCCATTGCTCATGATCTGCGTTCGCCCTTGAGCCGCCTGCGCGCGCGGCTGGAACTGGCCCTGATTGAGGCCGAGGCGGGCAAGGGCAATGCCGAGGCCGCCTTGGTGCAGGCGCTGGAGGATGCGGAAGGGGTGCTGGCCACCTTCAACGCGGTTCTGGCCATCGCTCGCCTTCAGTCGGCCGTCGAGGCTCCCGATCAGGTCCGGTTTGATCCGGGTGAGCTGGCCGCCGGTGTGGCAGAGCTTTACGAGCCCCTCTGCGAAGACAAGGCCATCGAGTTCAAGCTGGAGGCAACGCCTGCCTTGGCCGTGCGCGGCAACCGCGAATTTATCGCCCAAGCCTTGGCCAACATCCTCGACAATGCCGTGAAATATACGCCCGAAGGTGGGGCAGTCCGCGTCCGCGTCCGGCGCCGGGCCTCGGGCGAGGTGGAGTTTTCAGTGACGGACACAGGGCCCGGTGTGCCCGAACCGGACCGGATGCGCGTGGTGCAAAGGTTCGTGCGTCTGGAAAATAGCCGCAGTGAGCCGGGGGCTGGCCTTGGCCTATCTCTCGTCGCTGCAGTGGCCGAGGCCCATGGCGGGCGGCTGGAACTGGACGAGGGTCCTGGCGCCTTGAACGGCAGTGGTCCGGGCCTTCGGGTCGCGCTGGTTCTGCCAAGGTTGGCCTAGGATCACATCGGTCTCAGGCGGCCATTGCTGAATCCCGCCAAGGCCTTGCGTCATCGCCCCGTTTCCCTTAGAAGCACCGGTTCTTACAAGTCGCCTGGCCATTAGGCATGCCATGGCGGCTCTTAGTGCACCATCAGAGGACAGGGCTGTTAAAGGCTCTGCAGCAAAATGCCGAAGTTGAAGACCAAATCTGGCGTTAAAAAGCGCTTCAAGATCACTGCGACCGGCCGGATCAAGGCTGGCGTTGC
>CANFKD010000022.1 GCA_947447115.1 Caulobacteraceae bacterium | reverse complement strand
TGCCGTTAAGTAGACCTTGCACCCATAAACAGGTCAGGAGACCCGCCTATTCGCCGCCCAATGCCAGCGCCCCCGTCCAAAGACGGCCCGCGTATCAATGACGAGATCCGAGTTCCCAAAGTCCTGCTGATCGATCAGCACGGCGAAAAACAAGGGATCATGCCCACTGTCTCCGCGCTCGAAGCGGCGGAAGAGGCAGGTCTGGACCTCGTTGAGGTGTCTCCAAACTCCGAGCCACCAGTCTGCAAAATCTTGGATTACGGCAAGTACAAGTTCCAAGAGCAGAAGAAGAAGGCTGAGGCGCGCAAGCGGCAGAAGGTCGTCGAAATCAAAGAAATCAAGCTGCGCCCGAACATCGACACGCACGACTACGAGGTCAAGGCCCGCGCCATGTACCGCTTCTTCGAAGAGGGTGACAAGGTCAAGGTGACGCTCCGCTTCCGTGGCCGCGAACTGGCCCACCCCGAACTGGGCATGAAGCTGCTGCACCAGGTCCGCGCCGACTTTGAGCCGGTGGCCAAGGTCGAATATGAGCCGCGCATGGAAGGCAAGCAAATGATCATGATCCTGGCTCCGCGCTAGGCTGATTCTTTCCATTCGATTGAAAAAGCCCTCCTGCCTTTGACTGGCCGGAGGGCTTTTTTGCGCTTGTTAGGCGGCCAATCCCCTACCGCCGCGTTCCCCTCAAAGGCGAGCCAAAAGATAAGGCCCTCACCCAACCCTCTCCCACAGGGAGAGGGCTAGCACCGATTAAGCCCTCGCCCCCTTGGGGGAGAGGGTTGGGTGAGGGGGCTTGGTTAGTTCCGCTTACGCCGGCTTCACAAGATCCGCGTACTGACCGCCCTTGCGATAGCGATAGAGGTAGGACGGGACGATGGCCTCGACGCTGGTGGCCTCGATACCAAGGGCGGCAAGACCGGGCAGGTCCGGATTAACGACATTATCGCTCTTGAGCAGTTCGACCTGATCGCTGGTCAGGACGGGCGCAAACGGGGTCAGCTTGACCTGAACGTCACCGGCCATCCCGATCAGACCGGCAATGGCCCAAGGCACAGGAACCAGAGGACGGTTACGGCCCGTCTCGCGCAGGATCAATTCCAACAGGTCCTTAAAACTATAGACCGCAGGGCCGCCCAACTCAAACACCTCGCCCGCGTGATCTGGATCGCTGAGAGCCGCGACGGTGGCGCTCGCAACATCGCCAACAAAGACCGGCTGGAACCGCGTGGCCCCGCCACCGATCAGGGGCAGAACCGGCGCCATGGTGGCCATGGACGCAAACCGATTGAAGAAATCATCCTCAGGACCAAAGACGATCGAGGGGCGAAGGATAATGGCCGAAGGGATCAGGGCCTTGACCGCGGCCTCACCGGCCGCCTTGGTGCGGGCATATTTACTGACACTATGCTCATCGGCGCCGATGGCCGAGATCTGCACCATCTGGCTGATGCCTGCCGCTAAACAGGCCTTGGCGATGGTCTCTGGCCCCATGGCCTGCAGGCTCTGGAAACCTTGACGGCCGCTCTCATAGAGCACCCCGACCGCATTGACGCAGGCCTCAGCCCCTTCAAGCGCGCGGGCCACCGACGAGGGCACGCGGATATTGGCCTGCACCACCTCGATCTGACCGACATCGCCGAGCATCCGCAGCCGATAGCCCAGACCCGGACGACGCACGGCCACCCGCACGCGCAGACCCTTGCGCGCCAAAGAACGGACAATCTGCGCGCCGACGAACCCCGACCCGCCAAAAACGGTGACCAGACCTTGCATGATATCCTCAACCTCTAAGACCCGGCGAACCGGCCTTGCTGCCCACGGGATAGACGAGCCGCCCTTCCTGCGCAACGGCCCAAGCGGCCTTGACGGCCTATCAATGTCATTTGCCGCCAAAAGCTGCATTGACCAGACGATAGAGAAGCCCTATCTACCGCCCCTGCCTTGATCCGGCTTTCCGGACACAGGGCCCAGGTGGCGGAATTGGTAGACGCGCTGGCTTCAGGTGCCAGTGATCGAAAGGTCGTGGAGGTTCGAGTCCTCTCCTGGGCACCATCAAGTGCCCGATACAAAAAGCCTTCCCAAGGTTCGAGCCTTGGGGAGGCTTTTTGTTTGGTGGTTCAGCAATAAACAAGCCCCCCTACTCCCGCTGCGCGGGTACTTCCCCCAAAGGGGGAAGATCAAGAGGTGGCAAATCTTGCCCCTTTGGGGGAAGTGGCCCGAAGGGCCGATGGGGGCCTTGTCTTCTGTCTTCCGTTTTCCCCGCGAAGGCGGGGACCCAGAACCTTTGTCAGTGCGGGAAGGGCTTGGCTATATGCTCCTATTCGCGGGTGACGCGATTGAGGAGACAAGGGATGCCCCCCCTCACCCAACCTTCTCCCCCAAGGGGGCGAGGGCTTTATCGTTCTTATCCCTTTCCCTGTGGGAGAGGGTTGGGTGAGGGCCTTGTTTTCTTAATACGCCCTGTCCGTTACAGAGCCCGCTGCAATTCCCCGGGCCCTCAACCGCGTTTCCCTTTCGTATCGCGTGTAAGGGGACCGGCTGAAACCCAGCGCCGCCCGCCGAAATTCACTTTCGTACAGTTTGGTACCGTGCGAGAACGTACTGGTCTTATGATTTGAGGGGCTTTAGCAGGCTCGTTTTGAGCAGCTTAGAGGCACTTGGTTGAGCGATTGATAGAGAGCCGCCTTAAACGGGCCTATGCTCAAATTCTTAAGGTCGCAAAAAGCGCTGCGAGCGCACCCTCCCGATTTGAGCCCGTTTCATATTCACAATCAAAACGAAACACTCAGTGGCTGGCGGTCACCCCCTGAGTGATACAGTCATTATAGTCTCAAAAGGCCCTTCAGTTGCGCTCCAATCCACACGAAATACCCAATAATGGGTGATATCGATGCCGTGATCACTTGGGTTGATGGATCTGCGTTCGCCCACTCCGAAAAGCGTGCGCGCTATATGTCTGCTGCGGTGCAGCCTTTGCATAGCAACGCCATCAACCCGCACCGCTGGATCGATAGCGACGAGCTTGGCTATTGTCTTCGGTCCATCGAACTCAATGCGGCGTGGATTCGCCGGGTCTGGATCATTACCGATGACCAAAAGCCGCACCTGACAAAGCTCTCATCGGAATTTCGCGCCAAGATCAGCATTATCGACCACCGCGAGATTTTCGCTGGCTATGACCATGTCCTGCCGACCTTCAACTCGATCAGTATTGAAACAATGCTGTGGCGGATTAGCGGCCTCGCCGAGCGGTTTCTTTACTTCAATGACGACGTGTTCGTGACCACACCGGTTGAACCGGGCGATTTCTTTACGCCTGAGGGGCCCGTACTTCGAGGTCACTGGGCAGATCATGGTGATCTGGAGCATTGCGCGATAAAGCGCAGCGAAGTGTCATTGCTTAACCATTTCAACCAGATCAAGTCGGCAGCCCTGATGGGCTATGGAGCGGATCACATTTTTCTGAGCGCTCACGTCGTGCATCCAATGCTGAGATCGGTGATGGAAACGCTATTTGCCGAGCACCGGGATGGGTTCCTCGAAAATATGGCCCACCGGTTTCGCTGCACCGAGCAGTTTCTACCCCAAGCGCTGCACAATCATGCCTGTCTTCGCGATGGCCGCGCCGCGATCCTAGACAGGCTCGATCATCTTCACCTGCCGGTTGGAATGTTCGACAACCGGACGGTCGATCAGGTCAGGGCCGATGTTGGCGCGGCCGCATCGCCTGGGATCAAGTTTCTATGCATCAACGATTTGCCAATGCTCGAGCACCATATCGGCGATGCCCGAGACTGGATCGAATATGTGATTGGCCTGAGCACCCTCAAACCAAAAGCGGCCTGACAGCAAACCGTCCTAAAGGCGGATAGGGGCGCAGGACGGTCGGTCTGTGGCGTGGGGAAAGACCCCGTGGCGGACTTTGTTCTGAAAATCAACAGCCACCAAGACCAGAGCCATAGGTCGGCGCTGTAGGGCGCACCTGTGCCGTACGGGCGCAAATACAACTCAAGACTGTTATTAGATATCATAAAATACTGAATTAACTATAGAATTTAATTATTCGTGACTGTTAACCGGACAAATTTATTCTACCTTAAATAAGAACATTGATTGTCGAAGATAGATGTTCTTTGCGGGATAGATATGGGGGCGTCCAGATGTTGGATTTTGAACAGGTTGATCAAGGCAATGGGTCGGACCAGGAGCCACTGGATTTCGTTACCGACTATTCCTCGCAATATGAAGGCGATTTCGGGTTGGCAATCGTGCCCAATCCCAAGCCTCACTTCACCCGCACCGAGGCCGGGCTTAACATCAATCGTGACAATCTCAGGTGGTCGGCAGATCCGGATGGTATCACGCGTGTAACCTACGCATTTCGGAGCACATCCGCGTCGGAATATTCGAGTAGTTTTACAAGGTTTAGAGAAAATTAAATAATAGCCTTCAACACTATTGTTCAAGGCTGGTCCGACGTTGCAAACATTGAATTTACTCGTGTCGGAACTGGCACCACTGGAGATGCCGCCTATTCTAACAACGCAACCATGCTTATTGCCAACTATGTTAATCCGCTGTCGGGTGGAGCCGCACACGGAAATCAGCCCGCTACGAACAATAGATCCACCTCAAGTCGTGAGGGGGACATGTGGGTTCAAGATCCGGACTCCTACAGTAACGGCATATCCTATCTCTCCTATGGCGTGCTGACATTAGTACATGAATTAGGTCATGCGATAGGATTCGCGCATCCCGGTCATTATAATGCAGCGCCCGGAGTCTCGATAACCTACGATGCTAATGCCGAATATATTGAATATTCCACCCAATATACCGTGATGATCTACTTTAATTCCAGCAGCACAGGCGCTAGTTTTCCCGGCCATCCTTCTGCACCGATGATGGACGATATAGCGGCAGCTCAGCTCAAATATGGGGCCAACATGACCACCCGGACCGGCGACACGGTCTATGGCTTCAACTCAATCGCAGACCGGGACTGGTTTGCCGCGTCCAAGGATGGCGTAGCTCGGCCAGTGATATTTTGTGTTTGGGATGCAGGCGGCAACGATACGTTCGACTTTTCTGGCTATGGTTATGACCAGAAAATCGACCTGAACGCCGAGCATTTTTCAAATGTCGGGGGCTCGATTTCCAATGTGTCGATTGCGCGCAATGTGGTCATCGAAAATGCCATTGGTGGCTCTGGCGACGATCTTTTTTACGGGAATGACGGGGTCAATCGCCTCGAAGGCCGCGGCGGCAATGATGTTTTTATGGCCGATCGAGGGAACGACATCCTTGATGGTGGCGATGGGGTAGATGTTGTCTCTTTTGCAGGCACGAGCACAGGCCTAACCATTGATCTAACGGCCTTCGCTGGCACGATCACCACTGCCGAATTCGGCACCGACACCCTCACCTCATCTCGATCGAGGGCTTCATCGGCACCTCCTTCGATGACCGCTTCACCGGTGGTGCGGACGACAACTATTTTGATGGCGGCGCAGGCAATGACACGCTCGATGGTGGGGCAGGCAACGATACTCTGAAAGGCGGTGCCGGAAACGACACCTATCTTATCGACAGTGCAGGCGATGTCATTGACGAAACGACCTTAGGCGTTGACGCTGGGGGCATAGACACGGTCAAGGTCGGCTTCAACTACACCCTCGGCCTCTATCTCGAAAACCTGGTCCTGACCGGCAGCTCAGCGATCAATGGGACCGGAAACGCGTCCGACAATATCATCATCGGCAACAGTGCCGCAAACACGCTTAGCGGCGGCGCGGGCGATGACACGCTGGATGGCGGCGCGGGCGATGATCAGCTGATTGGCGGCGATGGTGACGACACCTATGTGATCGACAGCCCTGGCGATGTCATTGTCGAAGATGCCACGGGGGGCAACGATACGGTCAAGGTCAATACCAACTACATCCTGAGCGGCAATATTGAGAACCTGATCCTGACCGGAACCGCAGCCATCAATGGGACCGGTGACGGCGGCGCAAATATCATCACCGGCAACAGTGCCGCCAATATCCTCGACGGCGGCGCGGGCGATGATCGCCTGATCGGCGGTGATGGAAACGACACCTATCGCGTCGATAGCACAAGCGATGAGGTCGTAGAGATTACCGGTCAGGGCACAGACACGGTTGAGGCCAGTGCGACCTTCACCCTGTCTGCCAATGTCGAGAACCTGACCCTGACCGGCAGCTCCGCCATCGATGGCACGGGCAATGGCTCGGACAATATCATCATCGGCAACAGTGCCGCAAACACGCTTAGCGGTGGCGCGGGCAATGACACCCTGGATGGCGGCGGCGGCGATGATCGTATGATTGGCGGCGCTGGAAACGACACCTATCGGGTCGATAGTGTCGGCGATTATGTTGAAGAGATTTCTGGTGGTGGCGCAGCAGATACAGTCGAGGCCAGCGTCACCTACAGGTTGAGTTCCTTCTTCGAGAACCTCGTCCTGACCGGCAGCGCCGCGATCAACGGCACCGGCAATAGCGGGGCCAACATCATCACCGGCAATAGCGCGGCTAATATTCTCGATGGCGGCGCTGGCAGTGATACGCTGAAAGGCGGCGCTGGGGACGACACCTATGTGGTTGACAGTGGTGGTGATGCTGTCGACGAAACCCTGTCAGGTGCGGACGCTGGGGGCATAGATACGGTCCAGGCCAGTCTAAGCTACATCCTCGGGGCCTATGTCGAGAACCTGACCCTGACCGGCAGTTCAGCGATCAATGGGACCGGTAACGGTCTAGCCAACACAATCACTGGAAACAACGGGGTCAACATACTCGACGGCGGCGCGGGCAACGATACTCTGAAAGGCGGCGATGGCGACGACACCTATCGGGTCGATAGTACCCGCGACGCGGTTGTGGAAATTGCCGGTGAGGGCACAGACACGGTCGAGGCTTCTGCGACCTTCATCCTGTCCGCCAATGTCGAGAACCTGACCCTGACCGGCAGCGCAGCGATCAATGGGACCGGAAACGCGTCCGACAATATCATCACCGGCAACAGTGCCGCAAACACGCTTAGCGGCGGTGCAGGCAATGACACGCTCGACGGCGGGGCGGGCGATGATCAGATGATTGGCGGCGATGGAGACGATACCTATCTGGTCGACAGCGCTGGCGATGTCATCGTTGAGGATGTCTCTGGGGGTAACGATACGGTCAAGATCAATACCAGCTATATCCTGAGCGGCAATATTGAGAACCTGATCCTGACCGGAACCGCAGCCATCAATGGGACCGGCAACGGCGACGCCAACATCATCACCGGCAACAGTGCCGCCAATATCCTCGACGGCGGGGCTGGCAATGACACGCTCGATGGCGGCGCGGGCGACGATACCCTGAAAGGCGGCTCTGGCGACGACACCTATCTGGTCGACAGCTCGGGTGATGTCATTGTCGAAATTGCCTCTGAGGGCACAGACACCGTCAAGGCAGGGATCAGCTACATCCTCAGCGCCAATCTTGAGAACCTGACCTTGACCGGAGCCGCCGCGATCGATGGCACCGGTAATGGCGATGCGAATATCATTACCGGCAACAGCGCGGCCAATGTCCTGGACGGCGGCGCGGGCGATGACCGTCTGATTGGCGGCGGCGGTGACGACACCTATCTGGTCGACAGTTCGAGCGATGTCATTGTCGAAAATGCCTATGAGGGGACAGACACGGTCAAGGCTGGGATCAGCTACATCCTGTCCGACAATCTCGAGAACCTAACCCTGACCGGTAATTCGGCTATCGATGGGACCGGCAATAGCGGAGCTAACACCCTCATCGGCAACAGCGCGGCCAATGTTCTGGACGGCGGTGCGGGCAATGACCGTCTGATCGGCGGCGGCGGTGACGACACCTATGTGGTCGATAGTTCAGACGATGTGATCGTCGAAAATGCCAATGAGGGCGTGGACACAGTCAAGGCGACGTTCAGCTACACCCTCAGCGACAATCTCGAGAACCTAACCCTGACCGGCGGCGGCGCCATCAACGGCACCGGCAATAGTGCCGCCAACACCATTATCGGCAATAGCGCGGCCAATGTTCTGGACGGCGGGGCGGGCGATGATCGTCTGATCGGCGGGGCGGGCGATGATATCTACATCGTCGACAGTTCAGGCGATGTCATTGTCGAAAATGCCAACGAGGGCATAGACACGGTCAATATTAATGCCAGCTATATCCTCAGTGATAACCTTGAAAACCTCATCCTGACCGGAACGGCCGCGATCAACGGCACGGGTAATGGGGCGGCCAATACCATCACCGGTAATAGCGCGGCCAATATTCTGGATGGCGGCGCAGGCAATGACCGTCTGATTGGCGGGGCGGGCGACGACATCTATCTGGTCGATAGCGCAGGCGATGTTGTGGTCGAAAATGCCAATGAGGGCAGCGACACGGTCAAGGCCAGTATCAGCTACATCTTGGCCAACAACCTCGAAAATCTCATCCTGACCGGAACCGGAGCCATCAATGGCACCGGCAATGGCACCGCCAATACCATCACCGGCAACGGCGCTGCCAATATACTAGACGGCGGTGCAGGCGATGATCGTCTGATTGGCGGGGCTGGCGATGATATCTATATCGTCGACAGCAAGGGCGATGTCGTCGTCGAAAAGGCCAACGAGGGTATCGATACGGTCAAGGCGGCGATCAGCTACATCTTGGCCGACAGTCTTGAAAACCTAACCCTGACCGGAACCTCGGCGATCAACGGCACCGGTAACAGTGCGGCCAATACCATTATCGGCAATAGCGCAGCCAATATTCTCGACGGCGGAGCGGGCAATGATCGTCTGATCGGCGGCGGCGGGGATGATACCTATCTGCTGGATAGTACGGGCGATGTCGTGGTCGAAAATGCCAATGAGGGCATCGACACAGTCAAGGTCAATGCGAGCTATAGCCTCAGCGATAATCTTGAGAACCTCATCCTGACCGGAACTGAAGCGATCAATGGGACGGGGAACAGCCTTAATAATAGCATCACCGGCAACAGCGCCGCCAATATTCTGCTGGGCGGCGCGGGCAATGACACCCTAAGCGGCGAGGCCGGGGATGACTTTATCGATGGCGGCGATGGGGACGACACCCTCTTTGGCGGTGCGGGTAATGACGGCCTGGTCGGCGGCGCGGGCAATGACAATCTCGACGGCGGCGATGGCAACGATACGATCAATGGCGACGACGGCAGTGACATCATCTTTGGGGGTGCTGGTAATGACGCCATAGACGGCGGCAATGATGATGACACCATCAGCGGAGGGATCGGGAATGATCGGATCCGGGGGGGCAATGGCAGAGACGTCCTCAATGGCGGCGATAGCAATGACGAGATCAATGGTGATGACGGCAATGACATTCTCTACGGCAATGATGGCAACGACTTCCTCGGCGGCGGGCTCGGCGACGACACCCTGATCGGCGGGGCGGGTGATGACGGCATTGCGGCGGGAGACGGTAGTGACAGCCTTGATGGCGGCGATGGGGACGACACCCTGCTGGGGCAGGCCGGTGACGACATGATCAGCGGCGGTATTGGCCGTGACTTTATTGATGGCGGAGATGGCAACGACACCATCAACGCAGGCGATGGCAACGACCTGATCAATGGCGGCAATGGCAATGATATGATCACCGGCGATGCCGGTAATGACACCCTCTATGGCAATGTCGGCAATGATGTGATCGACGGCGGGGCGGGCGACGATGACCTCTCAGGCGGCGACGGTAATGACATCCTTCTTGGCGGCGATGGCAATGACCGGATCGCTGGGGGCTTTGGGAATGACATTCTCAGCGGCGGCGACGGCAACGATACGATCAGCGCCAACGACGGTGACGATACGATCAGCGGCGGCGCGGGCATCGATAATCTCTACGGCTTTGCCGGCAACGACACGATCGATGGCGGAGATGGCAATGACACATTGCTGGGCATGGAGGGCGACGACACGGTTCGCGGCGGCGTGGGCAACGACTACATGGTCGGCGGCGACGGAACCGACACGCTCTATGGCGATGACGGCGACGACAATATGCAGGGTAATGACGGTAACGACACCCTGAACGGCGGGCTGGGCAATGACGGCCTCGACGGCGGCGCTGGCAATGACACGCTCAATGGCGATGCCGGGAACGACTATCTCGGCGGTGGTGAGGGTAATGACATCCTGAACGGTGGCGATGGCAACGACGTCTTCGTCGGCGGCGCTGGCCAAGACAGCCTGACCGGCGGCGCGGGCGCTGATGCCTTCTTCTTTACGGCCCTGACCGACAGTACCGCAGCAGCGCCTGACAAGATCACCGACTTCAGCTGGGCCGACGGGGACTAGATCGACCTGTCCCGCATCGATGCCAACAGCGCCCTCGCAGGCGACCAGGCCTTTAGCTTCGTCAACAGCTTCACCAAGCAGGCTGGCCAAGCGACGCTGACCTATGACGCCGCCACCAAGATCTCGACCTTCAGCGCCGACATCAACGGAGACGGGGTCGCGGACTTTGTGCTGCAGATCGCGGGCCAGCAGGATACGAGCCATGGGTGGGTGCTGTAGGACGCCTTGTCGCCCTTCGCGGGGAACGCGGCGGAGGGCGATGTGGGGCATACTCGTGCTTAGACGGGCTCAGCATGAGGATGGCTGGCAGGGATTGGGGATGTAACCCCCTCACCCAACCCTCTCCCCCAAGGGGGGCGAGGGCTAGACGCCGCGCACAGCCCAGCCTGTCCTTGCGCGGCGCGGGCGGAGGGCCTAGTTTCCTGTCAAAGGCTGGCCGGTTCAGCCGGTCCCATACCCTGCCTTGTTCAAGGCGCTCAGTCGGAGCCGCGTGCATCCTGTGACCAATTTTCTGCATGTGGGCGATCTGCCCGATGGGCTCGACCTCGGCTCTAGCGTGGCCATTGATTCTGAGACCATGGGCCTGCGTCTGGGCCGTGATCCCCTATGCGTGGTCCAGCTGTCCAGCGGCAATGGCGATGCCCATGTGGTGCAGATGAGCCGCCCCGGCTATGACGCGCCCAATCTCAAGCGCATCTTGACCGACCCCAAGGTGCTCAAGATCTTCCATTTCGGCCGGTTTGATATTGCCATGTTCCTGCTGCATCTGGGCGTGCTGACCGCGCCGGTCTATTGCACCAAGATCGCGTCCAAGCTGGCCCGCACCTATACCGACCGCCACGGCCTCAAGGACGTCTCGCGAGAGCTCTTGACCATCGAACTGTCCAAGGCGCAGCAGAGCTCCGATTGGGGGGCTGCGACCCTTTCCCCCGAACAGATCGCCTATGCCGCCTCGGATGTGCTGAACCTGCACGCCCTGCGAGATCGCCTCGACGCCATGCTGGTGCGCGAAGGCCGCGATGGCTTGGCCAAGGCCTGTTTTGAGTTTTTGCCGCACCGCGCCGCGCTCGATCTGGCAGGGTGGGAAGACAACGACATCTTTGCACATACCTAGTCCGACCCATGACCCTCGCGATCGATCCCGTTTTCGACACTGTCCCAGAGGACGTGCTGCGCCGCCGACGCAACATGGACCAGTGGCGGCGCCGTTCGCGGATCATCCATCTGCTGCGCAAGGCCCTGCCCGCTGCGGCCCTATCCATCGTGGTCGGACTGATCGGCTGGATCATTATCAAGGCGCTATTGGCCACAATCATCGATGTGCGCGGTTCGGGTGCTGCAATCCGCATGATCAACCCGAAATTCTATGGCCGTGACGGCGATGGTCGGGCCTTTATGCTGGGCGCAGCGGAGGCCTCACGGACGGACGGCGACTTCAAGCAGATCGTGCTGGTCAAGCCGATCATCAGCCTGAACGTCAACAATCCCGCCCCAACCTCGGCCAAGGCCGATCATGGGCAATATCATGAGGCCGACCAGATCCTGCATCTGGATGGGAATGTGGTGTTCTCAAGTCCTGAAGGCTATGTCTTCAAGACCGGCAAGGCCGTGCTCAACACCAAAACCGGCGTGGTCGAAGGCGATCAGACGGTTGAGGGCACAGGGCCTACCGGGACCATCCGGGCCGACAATTACGGTATCTACGACAAGGGTAAGCGCATCATCTTCCGTGGCCATGTTCACGGACGGATGAAACGGGACTAAACAGAGAATCGCCATCTTTTCCCGGCAGGGTTGGCGCGCGATAGGAACGAGGGTCTGATGAACCGATTAACGGCAGTGACTTTGGCAGCGTGGGCGGCCTTGGGTCTGACCCTGAGCGCAGGTTCGGCCTTGGCCCAGATTGCGCCCTCCAGCGACGCGCCCGTGGACGTCACCGCTGATCGGCTTGAAGCCATCAATGAAGACTGCCGCGCCATCTGGAGCGGCAGCGCCGAGGCCGTGCAGGACCAGAGCCGTCTGCGGGCCAACACCATCACCCTGATCAATGCCAAGACGGCAGGCCGCTGCGGCGTGCTCGACCGGATGGAAGCGGTTGGCGAGGTCTTCTATGTCACCCCGCAACAGACGGTACGCAGCGACTCCGCCATCTACACTGCCGCCAACGACACGATCGTGATGAGCGGGCAGGTGGTTGTGGCTCAGGGCACCAATGTTCTGCGCGGTGACCGGCTCAGTATTGTGGTCAAGACCGGCAAGGCGACCATGGAAACCGGAGCCAAGGGCCGTGGAAAGCCCGGACGCGTTCGCGGGGTCTTCTATCCCAATAAGAGCAGCACACCCGCAGCGCCAAACCCTGCCCCTGCGGCCAAGCCTTAATCCGACCGATGGCCCTCCCCCCACTCGAGACCTTAAACTCCGCCCTGCCCGCTGACATGGCAGACGGCCTGTTGGTCGATCATATCGGCAAGTCCTTCCGAGGCCGTCCGGTGGTCAAGAGCGTGTCCTTGCGCCTGCGACGCGGCGAGGTCGCCGGGCTTCTGGGCCCCAATGGTGCGGGCAAGACCACCTGTTTCTACATGATCACGGGCCTCATTCAGGCCGACTATGGCTCGATCTATCTGGACGGCGAGAACATCACCGAACTGCCCATGTACCAACGCGCACGGATGGGCGTTGGCTATCTGCCACAGGAAGCTTCGATCTTTCGCGGCATGACGGTCGAGCAGAACGTTATGGCCGTGGTCGAGATGCGCGAACAAGACGACCGTAAGGCCAAGGCCGTGGTCAAGGACCTGCTGGCCGAACTGCGCATCGATCATTTGAAGGACCAACCCGCTGTGGCCCTTTCGGGGGGCGAGCGGCGGCGGGTCGAGATTGCGCGCGCCTTGGCCAGCGAACCGGCCTTCATGCTGCTGGACGAGCCCTTTGCCGGGATAGACCCCTTGGCCATTGCCGATATTCGCGAAGTGATTCGCTATCTCAGCACACGCGGCATCGGCATATTGATCACTGACCACAATGTCCGCGAGACGCTCGACATTATCGACCGCGCCTCAATCATCCATGCGGGTGAAGTGCTGTTCGAAGGCTCGCCCGACGAGATCCTCGCCGACCCCGAAGTGCGCCGCGTCTATCTCGGCGATCGCTTCGACTAATTGGCCTTAGCGGTAAAGATCGGCCTCTCACCCTAGGGGCGCGATAATTTGTTAACCATAAAAGTTCATCCTTTGACGAATCTGTAAGGGGCCGAGGATCACAGATCCTAGCCCCATCATCACCCGTCTAGGACCCTGAACAAACCCCCATGGCGCTTGCCGCAAGATTGGATATTCGCCAGGGACAGGGCCTGGTCCTAACGCCTCAATTGCAGCAGGCGATAAAACTGCTGCAACTTTCCAATCTTGAGCTCGAGGCCTTTGTCGAGGCCG
Organism: Caulobacteraceae bacterium; assembly: GCA_947447115.1. Lineage (GTDB taxonomy): Bacteria > Pseudomonadota > Alphaproteobacteria > Caulobacterales > Caulobacteraceae > CAISGS01. The sequence goes on along the minus strand of CANFKD010000022.1, from coordinate 12,974 downwards.
AAATTGAACGCAACCCCTTGCTTCAAAAGGATGATCGCGACGCGGAGGCCGAGGTTGAGGCCGCCCCCGACGCGCCCCTCAGCCATGATATGGCTACCGACCGCATCTCCGACAATGATGCGACCGAGGCCATGGATGCCGACCACCGCGATCTCTATGCCGACGCCTCCCCCGGTGAACGCTCCAGCGGCGAAGGCGGAGAGGCCATGCAGGCGGGCGGCCAGATCGACTGGTCCAAGGCCGGAAGCGGTGGCAGCTTCGATGCCGATGGTGATTTCGAAAGCCTGCTAACCAAGGAAAAGACCCTTAACGAACATCTCGAAGAGCAGATGCATCTGGCGGGACTGGATGGGCCAGACCGGGCCATTGCCGCCGTGCTGATCGATAGTGTCGATGAGGGTGGCTATCTGCGGGCCGACCTGACCGATCTGGCCGAGCGCTTGGGCTGTGACCTGCCGCGCGTCGAGGCGGTACTGACCCGCCTACAAGGCTTCGAGCCGACCGGCGTCTTTGCCCGGGATGTGCGCGAATGTCTGATGCTGCAATTGAAGGAAAAGAACCGGTTCGATCCGGCCATGGCGGCCTTGCTGGACAGGCTTGATCTGGTGGCGCGGCGGGACATGGCCGCCTTGCGTGAGGTTTGCCGGGTCGATGATGAGGACCTGCGCGAGATGATCGCCGAATTGAAGGCCCTGACCCCTCGCCCCGGCGCGGCCTTTGGGTCCGACACCTCCCCGTCCGTTGTTCCCGACGTCTTTGTTCGCGAGGGCCCGGGCGGGATCTGGTTGGTGGAGCTCAATGGCGACACCCTGCCCCGCCTGTTGGTCGATCAGCGCTACCACGCCCAGATCGCGGGCAAGGCGCGCAATGAGGCAGACAAGACCTTCGTGTCCGAGTGCCTGTCCTCGGCCAACTGGCTGGTGCGAAGCCTCGACCAGAGGGCCAAGACCATCCTCAAGGTCTCCAGTGAAATTGTCCGCCAGCAGGATGGCTTCCTCGCCTATGGGGTCGAGCACTTGCGGCCGCTGAACCTCAAGACCGTCGCTGATGCCATCGGCATGCACGAATCCACCGTCAGCCGCGTGACCTCGAACAAGTACCTGTCGACGCCGCGCGGGGTGTTCGAACTGAAGTTCTTCTTCACGGCCGCCATTCAATCGTCCGATGGCGGCGAGGCCCATTCGGCCGAAAGCGTTCGGCACAAGATCAAGCACCTGATTGATGGCGAACAGATCACCCGCAAGGTCCTGTCCGATGATCGTCTGGTCGAGCTCTTGAGTGGGACGGGGGTCGATATTGCCCGGCGAACCGTCGCCAAATATCGCGAGGCTCTGCGCATTCCATCCTCCGTGGACAGACGACGCCTGATGCGGGACGCGCACTAACGAGCCTTGGCTTAGGGCCCGGCTCAAGGTGCCGATAATGTGATCTTTTAGGGCCTGCCAAAGCGGTCCTGGGTCATTCAGCGCAATTGACTTGCCCCATCACCCGGGTGTGGACTGGGGTCATGAAAGTCCTAGTATCCGGCAAACATGTCGACGTCGGCGAGGCCTTGCGTTCGCGGGTTTCGGACGACCTTATGAGTAGCATCGGCAAATATTTTGACCGAGGCGGTGACGCTGAGGTCTTGGTTTCACGCGAGGGACATTCCTTCCGCGTGGACTGCACGGTGCACCTCGCCTCCGGGCAAACCCTTCTGAGCCATGGCCTGGGCCACGATGCCCATGCCGCCTTCAGCACGGCGCTCGAAAAGATCGAGACCCGCATCCGGCGCTATAAGCGCAGGCTAAAGAGCTACTCGGTGGCCGCGAGCCATAAGCAGGCCGAGTCCGCGTCCTTCTTCGTCCTACGTGCGCCCGAGACCGATCTGGACGACGGTGATGGCTGGTATGATGACCATGAGGCCCATCATGGCCACGAGGCCCCCAAGGGCGTGGTCATTGCGGAATCCGAAGCCCAACTGAAGACTCTGACCGTTTCTATGGCGGTGATGGAGTTGGACTTGACTGAATCGCAAACAATCGTGTTTAGAAATGCCGCACATGGCGGTTTGTCAGTGGTATATCGCCGACCCGATGGGAACATCGGCTGGATCGATCCTCAACGTACACAAACGGCGTTGAAAGTGGGCTGAGCGGAACGGACTTGCAAAAGGCCTGCCCGCCCGGTTCGAAGATCCCGCGCGGTCAGGTTTTAGAGTGAGTGTCTTGATGCAAATCGGCGATCTGTTGGACGTGGATGCGATCATCCCTCAGGTGAACGCACCGTCCAAGCGGCAGGCGCTCGCGCTTGTGGCTGACGTCGCCGCTCGGCGATTTGGGCTTAAGGCACCAGAGGTCCTGGAGGCCTTGCTCGAGCGTGAGCAACTCGGCTCGACCGGCGTTGGCCACGGGGTGGGTGTGCCCCATGCCAGGCTCAATGGCCTCGAGCGCATGCGGGGCGTCTTTGTCCGTCTCGAAACACCGATCGACTTCAAGGCGGTCGACGAACAGCCCGTTGATCTGCTCTTTGCCCTCTTTGCGCCAGCCGATGCGGGCGCCGAGCATCTGCGGGCCTTGGCAAGGGTTAGCCGGATCTTGCGTCGCCCTGCCTTGCGCGAACAGCTGCGCCAATCCCATACGGCTGACGCCCTCTTTGCCCTCTTGGTGCAAGAACAGGAAGCGTCGGCCGCTTAGGCCAAGCCTTTTGCGAACCTAGTGGACCGATACCGGGGCCATCTCATGGGCCAAGGCCGCCGCGACGGCGGAATCGCGATCACCGAGAATGGCCAGACAGGCACCATCAGCACCATGGACGGCATAGAGGATCTGGTCCGGGGGGATCGGCCGGCCCTCTTCATCCTGAACGGGCGTCGAGGCAAGGACCTGCCCAGCCGTGACCGGACGCACATAGACCATATGCGGCGCGCCCAAGGCGGTGAACTCTTCTAACGTCAATTGCAGCGTCATGATGACCGCTTCCTTCTTGCAAAGCCTCAAGCCCGCTGGCGGTTTAGCCCAGCATCTTGATAGGAATCTCCCGGATCAGCCTTTCGGGCTGCGGGCGGTTTAGATCGATATGGAGCAGGCCATGCTCCATGCTGGCACCCTGGACCACCATCCCGTCCGCCAAGACAAAGTTGCGGACGAAATTGCGAGCAGCGATGCCCCGATGCAGATAGGCGCGGTCTGCGCCGCTTGGACCACGGTCCTTGTCGCCTCGGCCGGTGACGACCAACTGATTATCCTCGACCGTGACCGACAGTTGCTCTGGCGAGAACCCGGCAACGGCCAAGGTGATGCGCAAGCACCCCTCAGCCCGTTCTTCGACATTGTAGGGCGGATAGCCTTCAGCCGCCGCCTTAGCGGCCCGTTCGATCAGGGCGCGGGTATGGTCGAAGCCCAAGAGGAACGGACTGTCGAACAGGATGGTTCGGTTCATAGCGAAGCCCTCAAGGCAAAAGCGACTTCGTTGTCCACAGATCACCCGAAACGGCATGGCCCATGATCCAACGCCTTCAGAGATGGCCATGGCCAAGGGATGTTTCAAGATGATGGCCTCAGATTGACCCAGACCCTGCCCGGTCCTAGTCTTGGGGCAACAGATCCCTGCGCCCAGCCTCGCCTTTGAAAGCCGAACATGGCCATCGCCGCCCGCGTCAAACCGACCGACTATTTCACGGCGCAAGAGTGGAACCGTCTGTCGGCGCGCTCGTCTTGGAAGGGTTTGGCTCTGGTCGCCCATGGATGGGCCGTTGTGGGCCTAACGATGGTGGTGGGGGCCCTTTGGCCGATCACCATTCCCTTTGGCATTATGATTGTCGGTGCCCGGAAGCTTGGCCTCGCCATCCTGCAGCACGACGCCGCCCACGGTGCCCTGCATCCCAACCTCAAGATCAATGATTGGGTGGCCGAATGGTTCTGTTCGCCGGGGGTTCAGCGCTACCGCGACTATCACCTGCAGCACCACAAGTTTGCGCAGCAGTCCGAGGATCCCGATCTGGTCCTGTCCGCACCCTTTCCGATCACGCCGACCTCTCTGCGCCGCAAGATTGCGCGGGATCTGACAGGACGCACCTTCTTCAAGCAGCGGTTCGGCTCTTCCTACAATCGGATCAAGAACCGCAAGCCGGGACAGCCGCTCTTGCCCCTCATCACAGCGGAACTGCGCCGCCATCGCCGGTTTTTGATCGCCAACGGGCTGGGCCTGACGGTCTTTAGTCTAGCGGGCTATGGCTGGATCTATGTGGTCCTGTGGCTGGTGCCGATGGCCACCTGGTTTCCGATGATCACGCGGCTTCGCAACATTGCCGAACATGCGCTGGTCGCCAAGGACGAGCCCGACCCCCTGCGCCATGCCCGCACAACCAAGGCCAACCTGATCGAGCGCATGTTGATCGCGCCCTACTGGGTCAACTATCACTGCGAGCATCACATGTTCATGCACATGCCCTGCTGGAACCTGCCCAAGGCCCACCGCATCCTCGCCGCTAAGGGCGTCACCGCCCAGATGGAGGTCCAAACCGGCTACCGCACCGTTCTTGCGGCAGCCGCCTCGGCGGCGTGAGGCCGGAGCCCCTTAGGTCAGCAGCACGACCTTGACGCAGTCACCATGATGTTGCGCCACCACAGCCTCGTTAATCTGGGCCAGAGGGAAGGTCTTGATCAGGCGCTCGAGCGGCAGACGACCTTCGCGCCAGTGGGTCATCAGTTCAGGCAGGAACACGTCCGGGTCGCTATCCCCCTCGATAATGCCGCGCACGGTCTGGCCAAAGGTGAGGACGGTGCCCAGATCGCCCGGCATGGGCGTGCCTGCAGGCGGAATGCCGACAATGCCAAAGACGCCCTTGGGGCCAAGGCAGGCCATGGTCGCGGTCAAGGTTTCCGGGCGGCCGGTCGTGTCAAAAGCATAGTCCACGCCAATGGGGACAATGGCGCGCACGGCAGCGGCCAGATCTGGCTCGGCCACCGGATCAATCACATGGGTCGCGCCAAGCTCGAGGGCGAGGCTGCGGCGCACCGCATGGGGCTCGACGACAATGACCGTGCCGCAGCCTTGAATCTTCGCGCCCATAACCGCGCTTAAGCCCACTGCACCGCCGCCGAGAATCAGCAGGCTAGAACCGGCCTCGCAGGCCAGAGCCTTCATGATTCCCCCCGCCCCGGTCTGGATGCCGCAGCCCATCGGTCCGGCGATCTCAAAGGGCATGTCGGCGGGCAATTTTATGACATTGCGCTCATAGGTCAGGGCGTGGCTGGCCAAGGAGGACTGGCCAAAGAAGTTGCTGGCCAGATCGGCGCCGTCCTGATGGATGGACTTGGAGCCATCGAGCCTCATGCCGATATAGTTCATGGCCGGCATGGAATGGCAGTAGGCCGGATCGCCGCTTTTGCACCGTGCGCAGGCCCCGCAGGAGCGGAAGGTGATCGCCACCCGGTCGCCCGCAACCACCTTGGTCACGCCAGACCCGACCGCCTCGACCACGCCCGCCCCCTCGTGCCCGAGTACGGCGGGAAGCGCAAAGGGCATGGCCCCGTCGCGCGCGACAAGGTCGGTGTGACACAGACCCACCGCATGAATGCGCACGCGGATCTCATCGGCACGAGGCTCATCGAGCTCGACCGTTTCAAGGGTGAAATCCGCGCCCGGCGTGCGGGCGACTGCGGCTGTAATCTTCATGGGGGTTTCTCGCCTAAATCTTTGTCTTTTACCTTATCGCCATTTAGATAGAGTTTGACCCGACCCGCAAGGCTGCTGCCTGCTGGTCGCAAAGATCGCTGCAACCGCGCCATCATGCTCGGACCAGCGCCCTGTGGAGGACAAGCCGTTGAGCACCCAAGACCTCGCTATCGCCCCGGAATTGGCCGTCAATCTGGTAGATCCTGCGGCCTATGCCGATGATCGTCTGCACGACACCTACACTTGGCTACGCGCCAACAACCCTCTGGGCCGGGCCCATATTGAGGGGTTTGAGCCGTTCTGGGTGGTGACCAAACATGCCGACATCCTCGAGATCAGCCGCCAGAACGACCTGTTCCACAGCGGCGACCTGCCCACGACCCTGACCACCATTGAGGGCTTGGAGCGGACCAAGGAGATCACTGGCGGCAGTCCGCACCTGATCCGTTCGCTGGTCCAGATGGACGCCCCGGACCATCCGAAATATCGCGCCCTGACCCAGGGCTGGTTCATGCCGCAAAATATCCGCAAGCTGGAAGACCAGATCCGCGCCATTGCCAAGGCCTCGGTCGACCGGATGGCAGCGCACGGCGCGGCCAATGGCGGGCGCTGTGACTTTGTGCGCGACGTGGCCATGGGCTTTCCGCTGCATGTGATCATGAGCATCTTGGGCGTGCCCGAAGAGGATGAGGGCCGCATGTTGATGCTGACCCAAGAGCTGTTCGGTGCCCAAGATCCCGATACGGCCCGCAGCGTCGCGGCCATGACCTCCGAGCAGTTCGCCATGATGATGCAGGCCATCGTTGCCGACTTCACCGGCTATTTCGAAGCCATCAGCGCCGACCGCCGGGCCAATCCGCGTGAAGATCTGGCGACCATCATCGCCAATGCCATGATCGACGGCGAGCCCATCTCGTCCTTCGAGGCCACCGGCTACTACATCATCGTCGCCACAGCCGGTCACGACACGACCTCCTCCTCCACCGCTGGCGGCTTTTGGGCCTTGGCGCAGGACCCGGCCATGTTGGCCAAGCTTCAGGCCGAGCCAGACCTGATCGCGGGCCTCGTCGATGAGGCCATCCGCTGGACCACGCCGGTCAAGAACTTCATGCGCTCTGCGACCGAAGACACCGAAATTGCCGGTCAAAAGATCGCCAAGGGTGACTGGATCATGCTGTGCTACGCCTCGGGCAACCGCGATGAAGAGGTGTTCGACGCTCCCTTCACCTTCACCCCGGAACGTAACCCCAACAAACACCTGGCCTTTGGCTATGGCGCGCACCTGTGCCTTGGTCAGCACCTGGCCAAGATGGAAATGCGCATCCTGTTCGAAGAACTGATCCCGCGCCTGAAGTCGGTCAGCTTGGACGGCGAGATGAAGCTGACACAGAGCACCTTCGTCAACGGCCCCAAGACCCTGCCGATCAAGTTCGAGATGGTTTAGGAGCAGACCCCCTACCCCGGCTTCGCCGGTACTGCCCCCAGAGGGGGAAGATTTCGCTGTAGAGGATCTTCCCCCTCTGGGGGAAGTGGCGCGCAGCGCCGAAGGGGGCCTTGTTTCCTATCCCATGTTCCCCGCGAAGGCGGGGACCCAGACCTTTACGCACCAGCGGATCGGTCTTGGAACATCCTCGTCCTTCGACGCGCTCAGGATGAGGATGAATGTGAGGGGGCAGTGGATGAACACCCCCTCACCCAACCCTCTCCCCCAAGGGGGCGAGGGCTTATCGGCTCTAGCCCTCTCCCTATGGGAGAGGGTAGGGTGAGGGCCTTGTTTGTTTTCTTAAAGAAAGAACCCCCTACCCCGGCTTCGCCGGTACTTCCCCCAGAGGGGGAAGGTTTCGGTGTCGTTGATCTTCCCCCTCTGGGGGAGGTGGCGCGCAGAGCCGTAGGGGGCCTTGTTTCCTATCCCATGTTCCCCGCGAAGGCGGGGACCCAGACCCTTTCACTCAGGCGGAGAGGGGCGCGGATCAATACCCCCCACTCCCAACCCTCTCCCCGTCAAGGGGGGAAAGGGCTAGACGCGAAAGCCTCTGCTTACGCCGCCCTAAACCCCACGATCATATTCCGGCCCTTCTCATCCTGCCCAAGGGTCAGGACCGAGCCCAGCGGCTCTTCAGCGATCATGGCCTCCACAATATCGGGCCTATCCGTCATGGCCGCGACCCTAGCGCCATCCGCCGTCCGCGCCACGACAACCGCACGGGGGGCAAGGCCGCTATAGTCGATCGTGTAGCTTTCCAGCGAAACCTCGCCGCTTGCCTGTTCGGCCAGAACCGGGGCGGGCCAGGCATCAATCTGGGCCTGCAGGGCCTTGCTGCTGAAGGGGGCCCAAGCCTTGGGCTTTGTCGAATAGACCCCGACCGAATATTTCGACAGGAACCCGCCATTGGCCGCGACCAGACCCATAGCCCCGGGCCGCGCGCGCAGGGCCCGAACCATGCTGGCCAAGCCATGCATTGAATAGTTGTTCCCCGCTCCGCCAAAGAACGGCAGGCCGCCAGTCAAGGTCAGGCCACGCGGATCATCCACCGCCAGCCCAAAGGCGTCGCAGATATTGAACACCGCGATGGGAAAGCAGCTATAGAGGTCGAAGATCTCGATATCCGACATGGTCAGCCCTGCCAGTGACAGCGCCTGCTTGACCGCCTCGACCGACGCTGGGCTCGAGCCCAGATCTTGCCGCTCAATGATGGTGCGTTCTTTCACATCCGCGCCGCCGTGCAGATAGACCCAGCGGTCCTCCGGCACGCCCAGTTCGCGCGCCTTGCCCACCGAGGTCAACAGCACCGCCGCCCCCTGATTGGCCTGATCGCGCGAGACGACGCGGCGCGGAAAGGGATCACAGATCAGGCGATTGCGCCCGGTCACGCCCGCGATCTCCTCGGCGGTAAAGACCTCTTGCGACATGGCGTGGGGGTTGCTGTGGGCCACCTTGGTAAAGGGCCCGAACAGCTTGCCCATCTCTAGGCCATAGGCGGTGCGGTCCAGCCCCCTCTTGGCGCGGCGAGCATTTTCGAAGAGGGCATAGGCCTGAATGGGGGCGCGCACGCCGTGCTTGGTCAGGTCCACGGTCAAGAGGCCCTCAAGCCCATAGCCGCGATCCTCCATCTGTCCGCCGATGGTCTCGGACCAGTCGCGGCTCTCGCCTTGGGCCTGAAGGTGGCGGACGGTCGAGATGGCTTCGGAGCCAAAGATCAGCGCCATGCCCGTGCGCCCCTCGGCGATGGCGTGGCACAGCTCGGTGACCAGATGCTGTGGCCCCTGCCCCCCGGTCACTTCCAAGATCGCATGGGCCGGATCGGCCCCGACGCGCTTGGCCACTGCACGGGGCATATTGTCGGCGCAGCCAAAGGGCGCGACGGCTCCGGGGGTGGAGATTTCAAACTGCCGGATCGCCGCGACCAGATCGATATGCGCCGCCAGCCCGCCGCCCGGCAAGGCATCCTCGCACGCCGCCCGCCCCGCCCGCGCGGCCAGCTCGACCGGAGAGGCCGCCGAATAGTCCGCCGCATCGATCCGCTCGGACGCCTCACCAACGCCAATCAAGATAGGGGTGTGATCAAAGGCCGTCATGGACGCTTCCTCTCGCGCTTAGGGTTCTTATCCGTCCTTGGTAGCGCAAGGCTAAGGCTGGCGAAAGACTGCCCTTAGGTGATCCGCCCCTAGGCCCTCAGACCGTGGCCGCTAACCTCAGCACCGACATCCTTGGGCAGGGCTAAAAACAGCGGCAGGGCCAGAAAGGGCATCAGCCCAAGGCCGATGAAGGTCAGGCGGATGGCGCTGTCCTGCGCCATATGGGCCCCGTTCGGACTGACCAAGACCTGCAAGAGCGAGGCCGCAAAGCCAACGCCAAGGCTTTGGGCCAAGGGCTGTGACATGCCCAGCAGCACACTACCGCTGCTCATATCGGCCTGTTTGACATCGACATAGGCCAAGGCCCCAAGGGCGGTGAACTGTAAGGAGCGGAAAAAGCCGCCGATTAGCAGGATCAGGATGATCAGGGCGTGGGGAGTGGTGCGGGTAAAGAGCCCATAGGTCAGGACGCTGGCCCCAACGATTACCGAATTGACGGTGAGGACCGTGCGAAAGCCGAACCAGCGGATGATCGGGCGGGCGGTGAACTTCATCAACAGGGCCGCCGCCGCGCTGGTAAAGGTGATCAGGCCCGTGGCAAAGGCGCTGAGGCCAAAGGAGACCTGTAACAAGAGGGTCAGCAAAAAGGGCGAGGCCCCGATGACCATGCGCGGAAACTGGCCTCCAACCACAGAGGCAAAGAAGCTGCGGGTGCCGAGCAGCGACAGGTCGACAATCGGCCCCTCGGTGCGCCGCGCATGGCGGACATAGAGGACCGCGCACAGGCTGCCGAGCGCGATCAGCCCGGCCACCACCGGCCAGGGCAAGAGGTCATGCCCCAGATTTTGCAGACCATAGACCAGCGCCGCCAAGCCAATACCGCTGAGCAAAAAGCCCTTCACATCGAGGCGATGGCGCACGGTCTCGCGAATATCGGGCACATAGAGGCTGATCAGGACCAGAGCGGCCAAGCCGATGGGCACATTGATAAAGAAGATCCAGCGCCAAGAGCCATAGGTGACAAAGAACCCGCCCAAGATCGGGCCAATCACCGGCCCCAAGAGGGCGGGCATGGTCAGATAGGACATGGCCCGGACCAGATCGGACTTCTCGACGGTTTTCAGCAGGATCAGCCGCCCGACCGGTAACATCACCGCTCCAGCCGCTCCGCCGAGCACCCGGGCCAGAACAAGCTGCGGGAAGGTCTGGGACAGGCCGCAGAGCATGCAGGCGATGGTGTAGATGCCTATGGCTGCGCGAAAGACCGTGCGACTGCCATAGCGATCGGCCACCCAGCCCCCGATGGGCAAGAACACCGCCGCAGCCAAGAGATAGGCGGTGATGGCGAATTGAAGATGCAAGGGGCTCTCGTTCAGAGCCTTGCCCATGGCCGGGAGGGCATTGACGATCACCGTGGCATTGAGGGTCTGGATCATCATGGCCGCGCCGATGATCAGGGGCACCAGCGCGCTGAACTTGGCGCTCGGCGGTCCGGTCTCAAGATCTATGGCCGTCCTATCCGTCATTCCGCGCCCGGCCCTGAGGTTTGATCACCCTTTGGCCACATCATGACCCTTAGCCTTCGGGGTGAAAACCCTTTTCAGGCTATGACCTTAGGGAAGATGAGCCGCTATTGCCTTGTATAGGGATCGTTCGGGCCGCCGATCCGTTCGAGCGTGACATGCAGGCCGCCTCGGTCCGGACGGGTCCAGACCATGTGCCCCTCCGCATCCAGCGCGCGGGTGACCTTCAGGCCCGGGATCGTAAAGGGCACCTTGGGCCAGAGGACGGGGCGCAGGACAAAGACGCCCGTCTCATAGGTGACGATGACATGGATCGGCTTGGTATAGCCAAAGGCCGACACATCATGGATGGCGTTCTTATAGGTCCCATCGGCGCGGCCATCAGAGACGGTGCCGCCGCCCATATCAACAATCCGATTACCGCACTGCTCGATCCGCTCGACATAGCCATAGATGCGGTCCCCCGCAGGCGCTGGCTTGCCCCCGCGCTCCGCCCGCACCACCTTCCAGATACCGCGCAGGTCCGGCGCGCCGGGGCTTAGGGGCTCAGTGCAACTCGCCAAGACCGGCGCCGGGAACGTCTTGCCATAACCCCCCGGCGGCGTGTGGGCCACCGCAATAGAACTGGCCATCACCACCCCCGGCAAGGCCGCCGCCTCCTTAACCTCTGGCGCCGGAAGACAGGCGGTCAGGGTGGCTGCGAGGGCGAGCGCGGCGAAGGGGCAGAGCCTCTGGCGGGATGTGCGATCAAAGCGTTTCATTTGTTTTCCAATCCTCACCGGAATGTCGAACACGCTGAATAAAGACATCCGCGCCATCTTGCCGATAGAAGATCAAATGGGATTGATAGGGGTGGGCGCGTGTCTCGCCTCTCAGTTCGGGCCGGAGGCGCGCCGCAAGTGGAAAGTGCGCTAGAAATTCAAAGGCGTCAAACAGGCCCGCATAATAGCGTTCAGCGTGATCCACGCCAAAGGTTTGGACCCCGAAAACATAGAGATTTCGGATATCCTCATCTGCCTTTTGGCTCAGCCTATAGGTCAAGTGTCACGCCGGCCTCGCGGCGGGCAGCAGCCAGAAGCTCGGATTTCGAAAGGGTACTGGGGCCGCTCGCTTCGGCCTCGTCGATCAAGCGTTGCATGGCGGTGATCTTTTCGACCCGCTCCTTATCCTTGCGGATCAGGTCGCGCACATAGTCGCTGGTGTTGCTGAAGTGACCCGCTTGGGTCCGCCCCTCGGCCCATTCTTTTAGGCTATCGGGCAGGGAAACATTCATTGTGGCCATGGTCACACCTCTGACCCGCACCGTCGCGGTTATGACAAAGTTTGCCAACATCCGCCGGTCAAATCAAGGCAACCCGTCGCACCTATTGACGAATGGCCCGCATAGATAGCATACTTTATTTTAATGACACACTACCCGAGCCCTTGGGCTTGCCAAGACTAACCCAATGGGGTATTGAGTCCATGCAAACTGTCGCGGAAACGCCGACCTTTGTGCGCCAGACTGAGAAGCTGTTCAGCGAGCAAGAAAAGCGCGAGCTGGTTGATTTTCTTGCCGCCAATCCGCTGGCCGGGGATGAGATTCCCGGCACGGGCGGTGTTCGCAAGGCTCGGTTTGCTGCCTCTGGACGGGGAAAACGTGGGGGTGCGCGTGTGATCTATTATTATCTTGATAAAACCATGCCGCTCTATGCCCTGTTGGCCTACGCCAAGAATGCCAAAGGCGACATGACACCCGATGAAAAACGGGCCGTTACAGCACTCGTTTTTGCCCTCAAATCCACCCGAAAGGTTTTACAATGACCACCTTTGGCGAAGACCTGATCCAGTCGCTCAATGAGGCCCTCGCCCATGCCAAGGGTGAGGGGTCTGCGATGGTGCATGAGCCGGTCCACCCTGGTGAAATCAGGCGGCGGGCCAAACTGACCCAAGCGCAGATGGCGCCGCTCATGGGCATGAGCCTGTCGGGCTATCGCAAATGGGAACAGGGCCAGCGGCAGGTCAGCGGCCCGGCGGCAGCGCTGCTGCGGATCATCGACAAGGAACCCGCTGCCGTCCAACGCGCCTTGGCCGTGAGCTAACCCCCAAATGGAAAACCCCCCGCCGGGTTGCGACGGGGGGTTTATGGTGGAGCTAAGCGGAGTCGAACCGCTGACCTCTTGAATGCCATTCAAGCGCTCTACCAGCTGAGCTATAGCCCCGAAGATATTCGGGTTT
>CANFKD010000021.1 GCA_947447115.1 Caulobacteraceae bacterium | reverse complement strand
GCTAAACGACCGCCTTGCCCAACGACGAAAGCCCGTGGGCCCCAAATCGGAGCGCGTCTTATAGTGTCCAATTTTCACGAACGCAACGACCGCAAACGCACCTTTGGAAACAAGTCTGAACAGACCGGTTCCGAGCGGCGTGGCGGTCCCCCAAGCGGCTCGAAACCTGCCCCTGCAGCCGCCAAGGCGGGGTACAAATATGCCCCTCGCGGCGCCCAATCGGGAGCCCCCAGAGGCAAGCCCCCTGAGGATGGCTCAGAGTGGTTGTGGGGCTGGCACGCCGTGGCCGCAGCCTTGGCCAATCCCCTGCGCGAAAAGCCCATGCGGGTGATGGCCACAGAGGATCGCGCGCGGCAACTCACCGAGCAGTTCGGCAAGATCGAAACCCTTGGTATCTTTGATAATCCGACCATTGCCCAGCAACTGCCTCAGCATGCGGTCCATCAAGGTCTGGCCCTTAAGTCTGCTCCCCTTGAAGGCCTGACCATTGAGGAAATGGCAGAGCCTGCCCACGGCGTTATCCTGATGCTGGATCAGGTCACAGACCCGCAAAATGTCGGCGCTATTTTCCGCTCCGCAGCCGCTTTCGGCGCCCGCGGTGTGATCTTGCAAGACCGTCACGCCCCTGCCCTTTCAGGCGCTCTGGCCAAGGCGGCGGCAGGCGCTGTCGATCAGGTTCCCCATGCCCGCGTGGTCAATCTTTCTCGCGCTCTGGAGCGTCTCGCCGACCTTGGCTGGCGTGCTGTGGGCCTCGACGGCACGGCCGAAGAGACCTTGGATCAGGCGATTGATTCGCGTCCGACCGTTATCGTTCTGGGCTCTGAAGGCGATGGGATCCGTCGCTTGGTCGCCGAACATTGCGACACCTTGGCAAAAATTCCGATGCCCGGCGGGTTTGAAAGCCTCAATGTCTCTGCCGCTGCGGCCATCGCCATGTACGAAGCCTCTCGGCCCCGTCGTTAAAGGGGACCTTGTCAGCCTGTCAAACCTGCCCCATTGAAGGGTCATGTTTGACAGTTTGATCCAAAACTTCGCCACAGCCTCTTGGGCCCCCGCTGCGCTGGCCTTTGGCCAAGTGCTGATGATCGACCTTGTTCTGGCCGGAGACAATGCTGTCGCGGTTGGGCTGGCCGCATCGGGCGTTCCGCAGGCACAGCGCAACCGGGTCATTGTCTACGGGCTTATGGCGGCTGTGATCATGCGCATCGGCTTTGCGCTCATCACAACGCAGTTGCTCGGTATCATCGGCCTGAGCCTAGCGGGGGGTGTCTTGCTGCTCTGGGTCTGCTGGAAGATGTGGGCCGAGATTCAAGAGCAGGCCGCCGCCAATAGACATGATGCGGACATTGCCCTTGAACAGGCTACAGGCATTGATGTCGACGGCGCGTCTGGCGTTGACGAGATGAGCGCCCGTAAGGTCAAGACCTTTGGTCAGGCCCTCGTCCAAATTCTAATCGCCGACCTGTCCATGTCGCTAGACAATGTTCTGGCCGTCGCCGGGGCCGCGCGCGAACATCCGCTCGCGCTAGCGCTTGGCCTTTTGCTATCGATCGCCCTGATGGGGGTCGCCGCCACCTGGATTGCCAAGCTGCTCCATAAGCACCGCTGGATTGGCTATGTCGGCCTTTTTGTCGTGCTCTATGTCGCCCTGCACATGATCTGGGACGGCCATCGCAAGGTGGTCCACGATCTGCACCTCGAGGCGGCCTATAATCAGATCATGCCCGGCCCGATGGATATGCCAACGCCCGCCCCCTAGGCCGCCCTTAGGCTGAAGGCTTCCAGCGCTCGGGCAGTTGATGACGGATGCTCCAGATCAGTTCCATCGCATCAATGGGCTTGGGCACATGGCCGCTAAAGCCTGCCTTGAGATATTCCTCGATCTGATGGGCCATATTATTGGCCGTTAAGGCGAGCACCGGCGTGGGCTTGCGGTTTTGGTCTCGCTCAAAGGCCCTGATGGCCTGGGTTGCCGCAACCCCGTCCATCACGGGCATCTGCACATCCATAAGCACAATGTCCCAGTCGCCATCCTTAAAGCGCTCTAAGACCTGAGCCCCATCGCCAACCAGCGTAATATTGATCCCCAATTGGGCCAGCAGGGTCTTAAGCACCAGTTGATTGACCGGATGATCCTCTGCCGCCAAGACGCGTAGAGGCGGGCCACTGAAAAGTAACTGCCCCTCAGGCTTGGGTAGGGGTTCAATATGGCCATCGCTCAAGCGTTCGAGCGGCAAGGTCACGACGAAGGTTGAGCCCTTACCGACCGCACTGGAGACGGTGATTTCCCCCTTCATCGCCTTGACCAGTTCCGCACAGATCGACAGGCCCAGTCCCGTGCCGCCAAACCGCCTTGTGGTCGAACTATCCGCCTGCTCGAACCGCGAAAAGATCCGGCTAGCGGCCTCTGGCGTCATGCCGATACCGGTGTCCTTGACGGTCAGAACCAACTGATTGACCGACCTTGATAGAGACACACGGACCGAGCCGTTCTGGGTGAATTTAACGGCGTTTGAGACGAGATTATCGACGATCTGACGCAAGCGCGTTCCGTCGCCCTGATAGATCCCGCGCGCCGAGGGATCGATCACCGTTTCGACCGTCAACCCTTTGGCTTCAGCCGTCGCCCAGATCGCATTGCGCGAGGCCGTCAGGACCTCTTCGGGGCTGAAGGGGGCCGCTTCAATCGTCATGCGCCCTGCCTCAATCTTGGCCAGATCGAGAAGGTCATTCAAAATGGCTAAGAGGCCCATGCCAGACCGTTTTAGAACCTCCATCCGCTCGGCCTGTTCTGGCGCAAGTTGATCAGCAGAGATCGCCTGGGCTAAGCCCAAGATCCCGTTGAGCGGTGTTCGAATCTCATGACTGATATTGGCGAGGAAGGCGGACTTGGCGGCGCTCGCCTGGACCAGTTTCTGGTTCATCTGGCGCAGCGAATAGACGGCAATGCCTGCGGCAAGGCAGAGGAAAAGCGCGAGGCCAGCCAAAATCCATTGCAGCCGAATGACTTTCTTCTGCAGTTCAGCGCCCCGTCTCAACTGTTCGATATCAGATTGGAGGGTTTTGGTGAGTTCATGAATAGATCGACGAAAATCACCAGCTAAGCGGCGCTGCGAGGTCGACCAATAGTCCATCGCCAAGGCCTGAGACTCTAGCGCGCGACCTTCGTTGGCAAGGATAGCAGACTCAATGAGCGGCAGATTGGCGAACGACACCGGATTATACTCACCGCTCGCCTGCCATCGTTTCAGCTCATCATAATCGGCCTTTGCCAAATCATTTTGACCTAACCGAGCCCGGGATATGGCGCGCAGGCTCATGGCCTTTACCTGTTCAATCTTGGACGCCAAAAGTCCAAAATCGACGCCCTCGAGACATTTCAGCGCCTCATTGGGCCGGTTGAATGTATTCTCAAGGGATGCGCAATCGACCGCGACGGCGGCAATCCGAGATCCATCTCCCTCGTCGATCGCGAGACGGTGAAGGGCTTGGTAGGTGCGGCGCGCCAAGGCCTCGTCTCCAACCCTGCGAGCCACGCCAATCAGGTTGGATAGAACGACCGTGTTGGGTGAGTGAAAATCTGCGGGTGTGTAGCTGAAATAGACTCTCGCCGCCGCCGCTGTAGCCCCCTCAATGTCATTGAACCCCAGAAGCGTGGACGCCATCTGGTCCCAATATTCTCGCATCGCGATATCTGCAGCGGGGTCGTTCTCTGGGATCAAAGCGCGGGCCTGACCCAGTTTCTTGAGGGCCCCAACCGTGTTGGATCCATCGACGTCGAAAAATGCGATCCGATTGATCACGATCGATCGAACCAGCGGATCTTGGGTTTCGGCTAGAACCGTCTTGAGCGGTCGCGTATCACCTGTCGGGGAGGAATAGACCCTCAGCGTTGCCGTGTTGGCGTCGGCAAGATTGACGAACCGCTGATTGCCTTCCTTTTCGGCAATGGACCGAAGCTGGGCATTCCATTTCTGAAAGCGCGCGACATCTTCAAACATTTCGAATTCAGAGGCGACGAGATGCAGCCTTGTTAGGCGGTCTTCGCCGCGCCTCTTGAGCGCGTTGCGGCCAAAATCTTCCAAGGTCTCGATCGATGCGCCGACCTTGAGCTTCTCATAGCTGTCGACGAAACCCATGGGGGTCAATTGGTAGGCTGTCGGTTCTGCCGCGATGGCGCGCGCGCCTCCGCCCCCCAAAACCGCCATGGCCAATATGGCAAAGACCGAGGCGGAAATCAGACGTTTGATAGGGCTCACAAAATGCTCCGACCGGAAATAGGCTCGCAGTCCGGTAAAACCGCCCGCTATTCAATTTCATATCCTCACAATATTCGCACAAAAAGAAATTTAAAACTACCCTAAGGAGCAGCCCAGGTCCGCGTCGCACCTAGGGCATCTAAACCACCTCTACCTCTGAACGGCTCCCTTCCTCAGCCTCCGCCAAAACGCGGCTCATGGCCGAGATCAAATCCGCGGCGTCAATCGGCTTGGAGACATGACCATTACAACCCGCCTGACGATAGTCATCGAGCTGATGGGCCATAGCATTAGCGGTCAAGGCAAGGATCGGCGTCGGCCTGCGGGCCTGGTCCCGCTCAAACTGGCGGATGGCGCGTGTGGCAGAGGGGCCATCCATAACCGGCATCTGTACGTCCATGAGAACCACATCCCAGTCGTGATCTTTGAACTGGTCCAGCACCTCTTGACCATTGCTGGCCATCGTGACCTCGACCCCAAACTGACCCAGCAGTGTCCGTAGGACCAGTTGATTGACCGGATGATCTTCGGCGGCCAGAACCCTCAAGGGCGGTTGGTCCGCATCAACGACCGCATCGACGGCCTGAACCGCGACGACATCCTGCACATCCCCAAGACGTTCCAGCGGCAAGATCACGGTGAAGGTCGTCCCCTTTCCCTCGACACTGTCAGCCTTGATTGCGCCGCCCATCGCCTCGGCCAACTCCAAACAGATCGAGAGCCCAAGTCCGCTACCGCCAAACCGCCGGGTGGTCGAGGCATCGGCCTGTTCGAACTTGGTAAAGATGCGGCTCGTCGCCTCAGGCGTCATTCCGATGCCTGTATCGGCAACGGTCAGGACCAAGGCATCGGCTGGGCGGCTCAGCACCACATCCACCCGACCGGTCGGAGTGAACTTCACGGCGTTCGAGACCAGATTGTCGATGATCTGACGAAGCCGCGTCGGATCGCCTTTATAAAGTCCCTCGGCCTCGGCCGTCACCTGAACGTCGACGATCAGGCCCTTAGCCTCCGCCGTTGCCCAGATCGCTTGGCGCGCCGCTGTAAGGACCTCTTGCGGGTTAAAAGGCACGGCCTCGATGGTCAGCTTGCCCGCCTCAATCTTAGCCAGATCGAGCAGATCATTGAGGATGGCCAGCAAACCCAGCCCAGATTGGCGCAACACCCCGATCCGCTCGGCCTGAACAGGCGACAATTCATCGGCGGAAATGGCTTGAGCCAGACCAAGGACACCGTTCAAGGGCGTACGAATCTCATGGCTGATATTGGCCAGAAAAAGGCTCTTGGCTTGGTTTGCTTCTTCGGCGGCGAGGCGAGCAGCTTCCAGTTTGCGGTTCAACTTGCGCAAGGTGTAGACGGCAAAGCCAGCCGCAAGGGCAACCGCGATCGCTAGACCTGCAATAAGGCCTTGAAGCGCTATAACCGTCTTTTGCAATTCAGCCGTTTTGCGCAACTCAACCACGTCCGCGCGCAACATCCCAACAAGCGCGGGAACTGCATCTCGAAAACGGCGGGTCTCCGCACTAGACGCGCTGCGCCAATATTGAGAAATGATGTCAAAGGCCTCTACCGATTTACCGCGGTTGGCTAGGACCTGCGCCTTGGCACGAGGCACAAATGCAAAGGAGCCGGGGTGGTAGTCGCCGGAAGCCTTTAACTGATCCAGTAGCGCCAAGTCCGCCTCAGCACGGGCGGTTTGACCCAACTGAGCGAGGGCTTGGGCACGAACGCTCAACCCCACAACCTTGCGGAAGTTTGGCTCAGCGGCATCAAAGTCTACACCTTTCAAGCAGTCTAAAACCCGGCTTGGCTTCTGGAACTTGGTCTCAAGTTCCGCGCAACTAATCGCCAAATTGGCCAGTCTCGACGGCGTTGGATCGGCGTGAATTATCCGATAATCGGCAAGGTAACCCCGGCGCGCTAGGGGTTCATCGTCTAGACGACGCGCCATGACGGTAATGCGATTGATTAGCCCCGTGTCGGGTTCCTGTAGCCCAGGGATGCCGTAGGTAAAGGCGTATCGTGATGCCGCGTCGACGACCCCATCGACGTCATTTATGATCACCAGTTCGTTCATCATCCGCCCCCAATAGACTCTATAGGCAAAGGACGCCAAAGGATCAGATTTCGGTATGGCCTCATAAACTTCAGATAATTTTCTAATTCTTCCGATATGATCGCTTCCGTCGTCAAAACTATTAATAATCAACCTACTTATTGATTGTATTATCTGGTCTTTTGATTTGGTGTAAAAATTTATTTTATCATAATAAATAATGCCGTTATTGCTAGAGAAATAATCTTCTTCTAGTTTCATAAGATCAAACAGAGCTTTAAATCTGTCTTGATGCTCTGATATCGCGATCTTATTGGCGATGTTGAACCATTTTCCATAAAGCTCTAGCTCTGAGAGGCTTCCGAACGTGTCCACGACATAGAGCAAGCGGGTCAACCGTTCTGTGCCCCTCAGTTTCAGAGCCTCTTGTCCATAGGCCTCCATCTTTGCAAGTGAAGCGCCCTGCTTCGACTTCTCGTATCGATCGATAAAGGCCGCAGGGGTCATGGGCGTGATGACCGGTTCTGCGAACGCGGACGCGGGAATCATTAGGCCCCCGAGCATCAGCATTCCGAAAATCAGCATGGTCACATAAAGCACAGGCCGATGACGCAACATGGCTCACTCCACAATCGCAGGCGGACTCCCGCCGTCCAATACGCTATGTGAAAGCCTATACTACTCTAAATTTCTAATAAAGACCCTTTATTATATAGTAATAATCACTATCGTTTTCAATTTCAGAGGTTAAATCCGGGCGCGAGCGTCAGCCGAAAGCCGCAGGAGCGGCGCTCACCTACTCCTCAACCCCGTCGAACTGCTTGGTCCATTCGGCAACCTGATCATCTTCAATTTTCTTGAACAGAACCTCTGGTGCCCTGACCGTGCGGCCGCGGGGTAGACTGTCCAAAAGACCGGCATCGCTCGCCAAGGGCCAAGCCGTCACACCGGCCTCCCCGACGGCTTCAGCGATGATGGCCGCAGAGAAGGGAATGAAGGGCGAGGACAGGCGGGCATAGAGCGCAACGAGGTTGATAGCGGTGCGCACCACCACAGCGGCCCGATCTCGGTCCGTCTTGATCGCCGTCCAAGGGGCAGCGACCTGCAGATATTCATTTCCCGCAACCCACAGGGCCCGCAGGTCCTGCGCCGCCTTGCGATATTCCAAGGCCTCGAGATTTTCGGTCAGGGACGCGATCTTTTCCTGCACCGAGGCCAGAAGCGCGATCTCTAGCTCACCGGGCTCGCCGCCATCAGGGACAGTGCCATCAAGCTTGGTCTCATTGAACTTCAAGATGCGATTGACGAAGTTGCCGAGCACATCGGCCAGATCGCGGTTCACCGCCGACTGGAACTGTTCCCAGGTAAAGGCCGTGTCCGAGCCCTCGGGGGCATTGGCGATCAGGTACCAGCGCCACAGGTCGGGCGGCAACAGATCCAGCGCCGCATCCATAAAGACACCGCGACGGTTCGAGGTTGAAAACTTGCCGCCGTGCCAGTTCAACCAGTTAAAGGCCTTGAGCTGATCGACCAGCTTCCAAGGCTCGCCCGAGCCGAGCAGGGTCGCGGGGAAACTGACCGTATGGAAGGCGACATTGTCCTTGCCCATGAACTCGACATAGCGAACATCGTCCGCTCCGGCATCGGTGCGCCACCAGCCCTTCCAGTCCCCGCCGGTCGCATCGGCCCATTCTTGGGTCGCGGCGATATATTCGATGGGGGCATCGAACCAGACATAGAAAACCTTATTTTCAAAGCCCGGACGCGCCACGCCGTCATGGGCCACAGGCACACCCCAAACCAGATCGCGGGTAATGCCCCGATCAATCAGCCCCTCATCAAGATGCTTATTGGCGATCGATTTGGCCAGTTGCGGCCAGTCCTTGCGACCGTCGATCCAGGTCCGCAGCCGATCCTGCATCTTGCTTTGCAGCAGATAGAGGTGACGCGTATCGCGCACCTCAATGTCGCGCGACCCAGAGATGGTCGAATAGGGATTGATCAGATCGGTCGGATCAAGCAACGCGCCGCAGCCGTCGCACTGGTCGCCGCGCGCCTTTTCAAAGCTGCACTTTGGACAGGTGCCCTCGACATAGCGGTCGGGCAAGAACCGCTTATCGGCCAGCGAATAGATCATCTGATCCACCCGCTCCTCGATCAGGCCTTGGGCCTCTAGGACAGAGGCGAGATGCTGGGTGAGGTCCCGGTTCTGGGGAGAGGACGAGCGCCCAAACCAGTCAAAGGACAGGCCAAACCGAAGGGCGATGTCCTTTTGCAACTGATGCTGCTCTGCGCAGTAGTCGGCCACATCCTGACCGGCCGCCGCAGCCGCCAGTTCAGCCGGAGTGCCGTGCTCGTCCGTGGCGCAGATGAACAAAGTTTCACGCCCCTGGGCCCGCTGGAACCGCGCGAACACGTCGGCTGGCAACATCGATCCGGCCAGATTGCCCAGATGCTTGATGCCATTAATGTAGGGCAGAGCCGACGTGATCAGAATGCGGGACATGCAAAGGCCTCAAGCCGCCGGGGCGGCGCAACAGAAACAAGAAACGCGTCTATAGAACCCTGCTGCCCAGACCGCAAATGTCGCCTGTTGGCGATGACGGTGATCACAGCCTATGTTACGAAGAGACAGGGTTCGCCCCAGATCGAAACATTAGGACAGGATGATCGCCCATGGCTGTGCAGTTGACCGTCAATGATGCCAAGCGGACCGTGTCCGCCGATCCGGAAAAGCCGTTGCTGTGGGTCCTTCGCGAAGATCTCGGTCTGCCCGGCACCAAGTTTGGCTGTGGCGCGGGCCTTTGCGGGGCCTGCACGGTGATGATTGATGGCAAGACCGTCCGCGCCTGCATGACCCCGATCAGCGCCGCTGCGGGCAAGCATGTCACGACCATCGAACATGTCGCCGCAACGCCCGTGGGCAAGCGGGTCACTGAGGCCTGGGTCGAATTGGACGTGCCGCAGTGCGGTTACTGCCAAGCAGGGCAAATCATGTCGGCCACCGCCCTCTTGACCGCACAGCCCAAGCCTGACGCAGCGGCCATCGATGCAGCCATGCGGGGCAATCTCTGCCGCTGCGCTACCTATCTGCGCATCCGCAAGGCCATCCAGTCGGCCGCTAACGCAGGTTCTGAAGGGGCCAAGGCATGAGCCGTTCCTCAACCCTCAACCGCCGGGCCTTCCTAACCGTCGCGCTAGCCGCTGGCACAGCCGTGACCTTCACCGCCGACATGGCGCTGGCAGCAGGCACCAAGGCCAAGGCCGTTATGCTCAATGCCTTTATCCGCATCGATGCCGATAATCGCGTGACCATCGGCTCAAAGAACCCCGAGATCGGTCAGGGCATCCGCACCATGCTGCCCATGCTGATCGCCGAAGAGCTGGATGTCGACTGGTCGCAAGTGACCATAGAGCCGACCTTGGCCAATGAAGCCCTTTATGGCCCGCAATCGGCTGGCGGAAGTCGTTCGACCCCCGTCAACTGGATGCCCATGCGCCAGGTCGGTGCGGCGGCCCGTCAGATGCTGCTGCAAGCCGCGGCCAAGGCCTGGTCGGTCGAGGCCGCAAGCCTGACCACCGCGTCTGGACAGATTCACCACAAGGCCAGCGGGCGCTCGGCTCCCTACAGCGCCTTCATCGACCAGGCGGCGGGCCAGCCCTCGCCAAGCTTGGCCAGCGTGCCCCTGAAGGCCGCGTCGGACTTCAAGATCATTGGCCGACCGACCCCGGGCGTCGATACCCCCGCCGTGGTCAAGGGCAAGGCCGTGTTCGGGATCGATGTCAGCCTGCCCGGCATGGTCTATGCGGCCATAGAGCTTTGCCCTGTCTTTGGCGGCACGCTCGCCTCCATGGACGAGGCCGCGACCAAGGCCCTGCCCGGCATTATCGCCATTGTGCCCCTCAATAGCGGCATCAATCCCACCGGCCCCAACGATGCCGTCGCCATCGTGGCCAACAGTTGGTGGACCGCAAACAAGGCGCGCCAAACCCTCAAGGCCCAATGGAAGACCGACGGCCTCACCGGCTTCTCGACGGCGGGCTATGAGCAGGCGGCTGCCGCGCTCCACAAGGGCGCGGCGCAGAAGGATCTGGTCAAGATTGGTGACGCCAGCGGCGCTATGGCCAGCGCAGCGAAAACCGTCTCGGCCCGCTACAGCTACCCCTTCATCGCCCACGCAACCTTGGAACCGCAAAACTGTACTGCCCTCTTTAGCGACGGTAAGATCGAGATCTGGGCGCCGAGCCAAACACCCGCTTCAGGCGGCAAGATGGTCGGTCAGACCCTTGGGCTCGCGCCAGACGCCATCACCGTTCACATCACCAAGGCCGGCGGCGGCTTTGGTCGGCGATTGATGAACGACTATATGGTTCAGGTCGCCCAGATCGCTAAGGCCCTGCCCGGCCGTCCGGTCAAGCTGATCTATAATCGCGCTGACGATATGCAGCATGGCTTCTACCGCCCAGCCGGTTGGCACCAGTTCGAGGCGGGACTGGATGCCAATGGCGCGATTGTCGCCCTGAAAGATCACTTCGTGACCCCCAGCGATAAGGGTTTTCCCGTGCGCGCTGGAGACATGAACCCGGCCGAGTTCCCGGCAAAGTTCGTGGCCAATGTGATGTTCAGCCAGTCGATGGTGCCGACCAATATGCCGACCGGTTATCTGCGTGCGCCGACCTCCAACGCCATGGCCTTCGTCTTCCAAGGCTTCTTGGACGAGGTTGCCGAGGCGGGCGGCTTGGACCTGCCCGAACTGATGCGGCGGACCATGGGCGCGGCGCGGGCAGTTCCCCTCTATGAGCGTGGTCCCGTGTTCGACACAGGTCGCGCCCGCGCTGTAATCGACAAGGTCTGCGCCATGGCCGGTTGGACCGGACGGACGAAGGGCGCCGAAGGCAAGGGCCGAGGCTTTGGCTTCTATTTCAGCCATTCCGGTTACTTTGCCGAGATCGTCGATATCACCGTCACCCAAGGCACCCGCATCAAGGTCGAGAAGGTCTATGTGGCAGGTGATATTGGCAGCCACATCATCAACCCCATGCATGCTGAACAACAGGTGCAAGGCGCGATCATTGACGGCCTAGCCCAAGCCATCGCCGGTCAGAAGATCCAACAGGTTGATGGGGCGGTCACACAGAAAAACTTCGGTGACTTCCCACTCCTTCGCATTGATGCTGCGCCAGCCCAGATCGAAGTCGCCTTCGTCAAGACCGACGTGCCTCCAACGGGCCTGGGCGAACCGGCCCTTCCGCCGGTAATCCCAGCCCTCGCCAACGCTATCTATGCGGCGACGGGCAAGAGACTGCGCGACCTGCCCCTGCGTCTTGGTGCGTAAAGGGTTGGAAGAATGAAGCCTTTGGGGGTGTTGGCGCGGCTATCTGGCCTGATCGCGGTCGTCTGCGCGCTGAACGTCGCCCCTGCGGCGGCGGCTACAGTGCAGATTGCCGTGGCCTCCAACTTCATGGAACCGGCCAAAGAGATTGCAGCAGCTTTCAGCGCCAAAACCGGCCATCAGACCAATCTTAGCTTTGGCCCAACCGGTCAAATCTATGTGCAGATTTCCCACGGCGCACCGTTTGAAGTCTTTTTATCTGCCGACAAAGAACGTCCGCAACAGGCTGAAAAGGATGGCTTTTCGGTCGACGACACCCGCTTTACCTACGCGGTTGGACGGTTGGTGCTCTATTCGACAAGGCCCGGCTTTGTTGATGCCCATGGCAAGGTTCTCGCACGCGAGGACTTGGAGCATTTGGCCATAGCCGATCCCACCATCGCGCCCTATGGGCTCGCAGCGGTCGAGAGCCTTGGCAAGCTGGGCCTCTATGACCGGCTCAAGCCTAAGATCGTGCAGGGCAGTTCCATCGCCCAGACCTTCCAGTTTGTGCAAACTGGCGCCGCAGAGGTCGGGTTCGTGGCCCTGTCACAGGTGATCAATCGGCCAGACGGTTCGCGCTGGATCGTCCCGGCCAAATTCCACAGCCCCATCGATCAACAGGCGGTTCTGCTCAAGACCGGCGCGAACAACCCAGCGGCCAAGGCCTTTATGGCCTTTTTGAAAAGCCCGACCGCCCGCGCCATCATCCGCCGCTATGGCTATGAGACCCCCTAGCCCATGGCCGATGTGATCTGGACGACCCTGAAGCTGGCGAGCCTGACGACCGTGCTGTTGCTGGTGCTGGCGACCCCGCTGGCCTGGTGGCTGGCACGGCAGAAGGTCTGGTGGAAAGAGATCATCGCCGCCGTTGCGGCCCTGCCCATCGTCCTGCCCCCGACCGTCTTGGGTTTCTATTTGCTCCTGCTGCTCGCCCCCAGCAGTCCGCTGATGGAACTGCTCCAACCTTTTGGCATCCAATCCCTCGCCTTCACCTTCCCCGGCCTCCTGATCGGTTCGATGGTCTATTCCCTACCCTTCGCGGTTCAGCCGATCCGCAATGGCTTTGAAGCCATGGGGGACAGACCGATGGAGGTGGCGGCCACCTTGCGCGCGACACCCCTGAATGCCTTCTTCACCGTGGCGGTCCCGCAAGCCCGCCGAGGGTTCCTGACCGCTGCCGTCTTAGTCTTTGCCCATACGGTCGGAGAGTTCGGTGTCGTCCTGATGATCGGCGGCGGCGTACCGGGCCAAACGGAAGTCATTTCAGTCAAGCTCTATCAACTGGTCGAATCCCTGCAGTTTGGCGAGGCCCATAGGCTCGCAGCGGGTCTCCTCATCTTTAGTTTTGTCGTGCTCTTGACCATGTTCCTGACCGAACGGCGCGCTCGAAAGACCGCCCCATGAGTGGCGTGGATGACCGAAAAGGCATTCAGGCCGAGTTCGACGGCCTGCTGGGACGCTTTCGGCTCAAGGTTAGCCTGACCATTCCGCCCAAGGGGATCACCGCTCTGGTGGGTCCGTCAGGCGCGGGCAAGACCAGCCTGCTGCGGGCCATTGCGGGCCTCACCCGCCTGCCGGGCCGGGTCATGATGGATGGCGAGGTCTGGCAAGAGGGACGGCGCTTTGTCCCAGTGCACCAACGCACCCTCGGTATGGTGTTTCAAGAGTCCAGCCTGCTGAGCCATCTGTCGGTGAAGGACAATCTGCTATTTGGCTATCGCCGCGCGTCAGGGCCCAAGACCATGAGGCTGGCTGAGGTGGTGCCGCTACTGGGGCTAGAGCCTCTGATCGGGCGGTCCACAGACAACCTTTCGGGCGGCGAGCGGCAAAGGGTGGCATTGGGCCGGGCGCTTCTGTCCCAGCCGCGCCTGCTGTTGATGGATGAGCCGCTCTCAAGCCTCGACGCCCAAAGCCGGGACGACATCTTGCCCTTTTTGGAAGCCCTCCATCGCACCCTGTCCATTCCGGTGCTCTATGTCAGCCATGACGCCGAAGAGGTTGCGCGTCTTGCCGATCACGTGGTGACATTGAACGCGGGACAGATTGTCGGCACACTTCAGCCCGCCACCCCAGACCCGCTCAGCCCCCTGACCCCCGACCAGATCAGGGACCTTGCGCGTCAAGCCCTTGAGGCTGGGATTAAACCTAATCCCTCGGCACGCTGATCTCAGCCCCCTGCGCCTTCAAACGATCCAGCACGCCATTGGCCCGCAACAGCAGGCGCAGGTCGATGATGGCAACCGTCGTTCCCCCATGGCTCAGAGCGCGATCAAGGGACATAACCGACTGCGCCGTATCCTGTTCCAACAGACTGGTCAGGCTGGGCAACTGTAGGAGACAGCGGTCCAGAAGATCGGCGCTGGCATTGGCGCGAACCGTCGCCAAATCGCCAATCGCCCAAGCCTGCGCCGCCGTTCGAGCGCGGGCGGTCTCACCCTCAATATCGTTCAGTGCTGCCGTCAAGCAGGCCTCATGCTGCGCCGGGGTCAGGCTGGCGGCGGACTTGACCATGGCCCCCAAATGGATGTCGGCCATCGGCTCGATCTTTAGCCGACGCCCGCGCTGGGCCTTAGCCATCCGCTGTACCGTCGTGGCAGGCTTGCCCGTCGACAGGCCCTCATGTTCGCGAAAATCGGCCAGCAACATCAAACCCGCGATGGCAGGCTTCCAATGATCGTAGCGACCCGGCCCCTTTCCCAAACGCTCGCGGACTTGGACAAAACGCGCCCGAAGGGCTGGTGAAAGGTTCGGCTCCAACCTCTCACCCAAGCCTTGGCGCAGGCTGGCGACCCTGAAGGTCATGCCGGGAAGATCGGTCAGTTGCGGCCGCCCTTGCGGCGGAACCAGCAGCAGATCGGCTACCCCCAAGGCTCGCTCCAATCGCGGCGAGGTCCAGTTGAGTTGATGGGGCAAGGGCACCAAGCCGCCGAGCACGACCACTTCAGCCTCCCCGCGCTTAACCGTCCAAAGGGCCGGGCCCATTGGCCGCCCCTCAATCACCAACTCCTCGACAACGGCGCTTGTGTCCGAAGGCGGCGCGGCGACCTCTTGGGCACGAGCGCCCGCCGCCATTGTCAGCAGGCTGAAGGCTATGAGCACAAGACCCTGCCTCATCGGATAGACCTCCAGGCTCCGCCAAAAATAGCCTCGTCACTTAAGGCCAGTGTAACCTCGATTTAGGCCATTATCGGGCCGAATGTGATGATCTTTCGCGCCGCACAGTTCATTCGGCAAAATCAGCAATCTCCTGTAGAAAGGGGCAACCGCGCACTGGAACTGTCGCAATGTCCGTGATCCTCAATCTGATCTGGTTCGTCCTCGGCGGGTTTGTGTCGGGATGCGCTTGGCTGCTCGCCGCCCTGTTGCTCGCGATCACCGTTGTAGGCCTACCTTGGAGCATGGCGGCGGCCCGGATTGGGCGCTTCACCTTCTTTCCCTTTGGTCAAAAGATCGTTGATCGCGAGACCGTCACCGGTCATGGCGACCTTGGCACAGGACCTGCCGGTTGCCTGCTCAACGTCATTTGGTTCTTGCTGGGCGGCTGGTACGTCGCCTTGGTCCATTTGGTCATTGGCGCGCTGCTGTGCCTGCCGATCATCACCATCCCCTTTGCCCTGCAGCATTTTAAGCTCGCCGGCATTGCTATGGCCCCGGTCGGCAAGACCGTCATTCCGACCTAGGGGACGAGGCCATGATCCCCATCACAGACGCCATCAGCCTTCAAGATGACGAGCTCGACATCACATTCATTCGCGCCTCTGGCCCCGGCGGCCAGAACGTCAACAAGGTCTCATCCGCAGTCCAACTGCGCTTTGATGCGCGGCGGTCCCGCTCCTTGCCCAATTCTGTGAGCATTCGCCTGCAAGCGCTGGCGGGCAGTCGCCTGACCCTCGAGGGGATCATCGTCATCACCGCCGATCGCTTTCGCACCCAAGCGCTCAATCGCGCCGATGCGATTGAGCGCTTGGGCGATCTGATCCGCAAGGCCGCCTATCGCCCCCCCGTGCGGCTTGCGACAAAACCGACCAAGGCCTCGAAGGTCAGGCGGCTCGACTCCAAGGTTCGGCGCGGGGACTTGAAATCGACCCGCTCGCGGCCGACATCGTCAGACTGATCTTGCGAAATCATCGAACGGGGCTAGTCTCCGGCTTCAACGACACCCTCATCTAACCCTCGCCGGACAAGGAATAGACACGTGCGTAACCCCACTGCCCTATTGGCCGCTGTTGGCCTCGCCGCCCTGCTCATTGGCTGCAGCAAGCCCGCACCCAAGACCGAAACCGCTGAAGCACCAGAGGCATCCGAAGCAACGGAAGTTCACGAGGTCAGCGAAGAGGATAAGCTAAAAATGCTCGCCTCTCTGCCTGCGCCTTACAACGGCGCCGACATGGAAAATGGCAAGCGCAAGTTCGCGCTTTGTCGCTCATGCCACACGGTCGCCGAAGGTGGCCCCAACATGACCGGTCCGAACCTCTATGGCATCATCGGGCACAAGGCGGGCTCCCATGAGGGCTATGCCTATTCAGATGCCCTCAAGGCCGCAGGTTATGTGTGGGATCCTGCACATCTCGACACTTGGATTACCGATCCAAAGGCCATGTTGCCCGGCAACAAGATGACCTTCCTCGGCATCAAGGAAGCCAAGGACCGCACCGATGTTATCGCTTATCTGATGGTCGAAACCGGCGCGGCTAAACCTGCTCACGACTAAACAGGCCTATGGGTCATGGCGCGAATGCCATGGCCCATTTGCGGCCTAGGTCAGCGCAATATCCGTGCTCGACGCGACCTTTTGAGCCTTGATGCGCTTGCGCTCAATGATCCACACGCACCAGATCGAGACCTCGTAAAGCAGGATCAGCGGCACGGCTAAGGTGCACTGGCTGATGGGGTCCGGCGGCGTGACAATCGCAGCCACGACAAAGATGCCCAAGATGGCATAGCGCCGCCCGCTGCGCAGCAGCTTGGAGGTGACGATCCCCGCCTGACCCAAGAGCGTCAGAATGACCGGCAATTGGAAACAGAGCCCAAAGGCCAACACCAAGGTGGTCACAAGGGTTAGATAGTCTGACACCTTGGGCACAAGCTCGACCGTGATATTGCCCGACCCAAAGATCTGCTGGGACAGGGAGAACCAAAGAACGAACGGCAGCATGATGTAATAGACCAGCGCCGCGCCCATCGTGAACAGGACCGGCGAGGCCAGCAGGAATGGCAAGAAGGCATGGCGCTCCTTGGCATAGAGCCCTGGCGCAATAAACCGATAGAGCTGCCAAGCGATCACCGGAAATCCGATAATCACCCCGCCAAAACCGGCCAGTTTGAGCTTGGTGAAGAAGAACTCCAGCGGTGCCGTATAGATCAGTTTGAGGTTCTGACCGACGATGCTCGGGGCCTCCTTAAAACCGGTCAGCACCAGCATCAGGTCAAAATAGCCATGGTGGACACCGGTCTGCTTTTGCATGGCCAACAGCCTCGCTGCCATCTCGAAGGGATGGAGCAAGAACATGTAGATCGGCTCGGCCTGACTGAAGCAAAATACAAAGGCGACAAACAGGGCCGCGACACAGATGATCAGGCGGTGCCGCAACTCAATCAGGTGCTCCATCAAGGGCGCGCGCGACGCCTCGATATGGTCATCGTCGTGGGCTGCACTCATGGCTTGGGGGCCTCGTGCTCATCAGCGGGCTCAGAAGCGACGGGGGGATGGAGTTGCATCCCACTATCGGGTGCCGTCAGGGAGCGGTTGATCTCCTGCATGACCTCAGAGGCATCGACGCCCAGATGGGATGAGGCCTCAGGTATGATGTCGGCAAAGCGAGCATTGCGCATGGCCTCGACCTCACGGCGCAGGTCATCAAGCTCAGACTGGCGCGCCATATCGTCAAAGCTGGCGCGAAATTCGCTGGCCATCCCGCGCAGACGGGCGATGAACTGCCCCAGCTTGCGCATCAACATCGGCAGGTCCTTGGGCCCGACCACGATCAGGGCCACCGCCGCAATGACCATAAGTTCGGTGGCGCCGATCTCAGGTAACATCAAATTCCACCATGCTTGGGCGCACGCTTTCGCAGTATGAAGACCGCAAAAGCCTTGAGACTAGATCCGAAGATCAGCCTTCCTTATCGGTCCGCGGCAGGGGTGCAGCAGGCGTATCGGCAGGCTTGGGCGCATCTTCACCCTTAAGGCCGTCACGGAAGGCGCGAATACCTTTGGCGGCGTCGCCCATCAGCGCAGACAGCTTACCGCCACCGCCGAACAGAACGGCACCCACGCCAATAACGATCAACCAATGAACCCAACTCATAGACCCCATGGTGCGCCTCACATATTAGGGACCAAACCGGATGCCCCGGCTCTCTATTGGCATCCAATATAGGCCATAAGACGGCCCGTCGCTACAAAAGGCGTCGGCGCGCGTTCCAACTTTAGAAAAAGGGGTTTGGGAGGCGCTGTGGGGCTCAGATCGAGCGCACAATGACCTGATTACGCCCGCCCGCCTTGGCCTCGTAAACCGCCTCATCGGCGCGCTTGAGCAAGGTTTCTGGCGTATCCATGTCGCCATCGGCGCAGGCAAGGCCAATCGAGACGGTGACCGCAAGGGCTTCGCCCTCTGATCCTAGGCTGAAGGCCGTCTCAGAGACACTTTTGCGGATCCGTTCAGCGATCCTGAGCGCGGCATCGGCATCGGTTCCGGGCATGACCACGATGAACTCTTCGCCGCCATATCGGCACGGCAAGTCAATGGCGCGGACGTTTGACGCCAACAGAACCGAGAATTCGCGAAGGACCATGTCCCCGACTTCATGTCCAAAACCGTCATTGATCTTCTTAAAGTGATCTATGTCGATCATCAGGATTGAAACCGGATCACCCCCCTTGATCGCCCGGGCCACGAGCGCACTGAGTTGGGTCACCATATAACGGCGATTATGCAGACCGGTCAGTTGGTCGGTCACCGCCAACTCTAGGGACTGGTCAAGATTGCTCCGCAACAGGTCCGTATAGCGCTTGCGCTTAATTTGGGTGCGGGCACGAAGAGTTAGTTCTTGCGGATCAATAGGCCGGGCCAGAATGTCATTCACGCCCAGTTCCATGGCCTTCACCAGCCGGTCGCGTTGATCCATATCCATGATCGCAAGGATAGGCATGAAACGGGTTGAAGACTCCGAACGCACCATCGCAGCCAAGCGCAGGCCGTCAAAGTTCGTCGCATCCATATTGATAATCATAAGGTCAATGGGACCACGCGCCGAAAGCAGAGCCTTATCAGCATCAATTTCCACGATAGGACGATGATCCAGCCCCAACTCAGACACCATCCGCTGGGCCTGCCGAGGATTGTCATCCACGATCAAGATACGGCCACCAAAGCCGCCAAGACGCGCTGAGGTGCCTGCAATAACGCCCATCCGTCGGCCTGAGGCCTCCAGCATGCGCAATCCATCAATGGCCAGCTTGAGCCGCACCAGCCCCTTAAGACGCGCCATCAGCATGACGTCATCAATAGGCTTGGTCATGAAATCGTCTGCTCCAGCGTCAAGGCCAGCCAGCAAATCATCACGACCGTCGAGCGCCGTCACCAAGACCACTGGAATATGGCGGGTATCTGGATCTTCTTTCAGGCGGCGACAAATCTCATAGCCGCTCAAGCCGGGCATCATGACGTCAAGTAAAATAATATCCGGAAGTTGTGACTTTGCTAACGCAATTCCTGAATGGCCATCAGAGGCCATGAGCACTTCATAGTACTCCGCCGTCATCTTGGCTTCGAGCAGCCGAACGTTGGCGTCTATGTCATCAATAATGAGAATACGTGCGGACATAATAAAGTACTTACTCTATCAAACGGCGAATCGTCTCCAAAAAATGCGCGACAGAGATGGGTTTCGAAATATAGGCCTCGCAGCCGCCCTCTCTGATCCTCTCCTCATCGCCTTTCATGGCGAAGGCCGTGACAGCCACGACAGGGATATGGGCCAGGGCATCGTCTTCTTTCAGCCACTTTGTGACCTCAAGTCCTGAAATCTCGGGCAGTTGGATATCCATCAATATTAGGTCTGGGAGATGTTCGCGCGCCAGACCAAGCGCCTGCAAACCTTCGCGGGTCTGCAAGGTCTCGTAGCCCTGAGCATCGAGCAGATCATGAAACAGTTTCATGTTCAGCTCATTATCCTCGACGATGAGGACCTTTTTCGCCATCTTGATCTCAACTCGTGGCCACGGGATCCGATCTTGAAGCGACTCGTCGTTCCCGTATCATCCTCCCTCTTCCCACAGATATCCTTAAGCCCGCGTTAGCCGAGAGAAGTCCGCTGTCCTCAAGTTCCGCCTTCAAACCCGCCCAAGACTTGGTTTCGGCCAAGGTCGCCCCTGATCGCCCGCTGGTCATCGTCGATGTTGACGAGGTATTGGCGTTATTTGTTGAAGGATTTGAACGGTTTGTTGGGCAGCATGGCTTTGAGATGCGGTTCGACAAGTTCGCGCTCTTTCAAAATGTATATCGCAAGGGCGATGACAACCATATCGACATGCTGGTCGGCAAAACCCTGTTCGACGACTTTTTTCGCGACGGCAGCGACCATATGGACCCCGCACCGGGTGCGGCAAAGGCCCTCGCGCACCTGTCGAATCGGGCTGATGTCGTGATCTTGACCAATGCGCCCGAGCACGGACGCGATGAGCGCGCCCGCTGGCTCAAGCGTCATGGCATGGACTATCCGTTGGTGATCAATTCCGGCCTCAAGGGTCCAGCCGCAGCCCATCTGGCCGCCCGAACCAACCGACCATCGGTCTTTATCGACGACATGATCCCCAACCTCGATTCGGTCGCGACGGATGCGCCGAAGGTCGGACGCTTCCAGATGGTCGCCGACCAGCGCCTTCGCCATATGGCCCCCAGCAAACCCCATGCCCACGAGCGGATCGACGACTGGGACCGCCTGCAAGCCGCGCTCGAAAACGCGCTGTTCTAGGCATGAGCCGGTGAGCGCCCTTTGCCGCGATTGCCTGCATCTGGGACCACCACCGACCAATCGCCGCTGCCCGCGCTGCTCATCGCCGCGCCTGATCGCCCACGAGCAGCTCGAACATCTGACCATCGCCCATTTGGACTGCGATGCCTTCTATGCGGCCGTCGAAAAGCGCGATCGCCCCGAATTGCGCGACCGTCCGGTCATTGTCGGCGGTGGCCATCGCGGAGTGGTCACGACCTGCTGCTATATTGCCCGCACCTTTGGCATTCGCTCGGCCATGCCGATGTTCAAGGCCCTCGCCCTCTGTCCTCAAGCCGAGGTGATCTTTCCCGACTTTGCCAAATATCGAACCGCAAGCGCGGCGATCTTTGCCAAGCTCGCCAAGCTGACGCCTCTGGTTCAGCCCCTGTCCCTAGATGAGGCGTGGATGGACCTGACCGGTGCCGAGCGGCTTAATGGCGGTTGTTCGGCTCTGGTGCTGGCACGGTTGCAGAACGAGATCGAGACCGAGGTCGGCCTGACCGTCTCGATTGGCCTAGCCCCCAACAAGTTTCTCGCCAAGATCGCGTCTGATCTGGATAAGCCGCGCGGCTTTGCCGTCATCGGGCAGGCCGAAGCCGAAAGCTTTCTGGCGCCTAGGCCCGTTGGCATCTTGCCTGGGGTAGGTCCTGCACTGGTCAAGACGCTGGAAAAGGTGGGCCTGCGAACCGTAGGCGATCTGGCGCGGGCTGAACCGCGCGATCTAATCAAACTCGGCAGGGCCTATGGCTTACGGCTGTCGCAACTGGCCAAGGGACTGGATAGCCGCCCCGTCAATCCCGATCAGGTCCGCAAGAGCGTCAGCGCCGAGACCACATTCGCGGCCGATCTGAGTCAAACCGATGCCCTCAGCGACCAGCTTTGGCCCCTGTGCGAAAAGGTCGCTCGCCAGATGCGCGCCGCCGCGATTGCGGGAAGGGTGGCGACGATCAAGCTCAAGACCTCTGATTTCAAGCTTGTGACCCGCAGGCGCACCCTCGCCGTCCCGTGCCAGACCGCCCGGACATTGTTCGCTGCGGCGCGCGAACTTCTCGCCACAGAGGCTAGGGGCCAGTCCTATCGCCTGATTGGTGTGGGCCTTTCAGAGTTGGTCGACGCGACCGATGCCCCCAACGATCTGTTCGGAGCCGAGGAAACGATGGCCCGTTCCAAGGAAAAGGTCATTGACGGGCTGAGGGTCAAGTTCGGCCAGGGGGCTGTGATCAGCGGTCGAGCGCTAAAAATGCGCCCCAAGAGCGAATCATAGTCAGCTTTCTCAGTCTGAGGCTTGGGTGACGGACGATCCGGCGCTAAGCTCCTCTCCACAGTTTCGGGAGCCCGCCATGTCCGCCATCGAAGAACGCCTCAACGCTCTTGGCATCACTCTGCCAACCCCTGTCGCGCCCATCGCCAACTACGCGCCCTTCATCCGCACCGGCAATCTGCTGTTCATCTCCGGTCAGGTCTCGGTGGATGAGAGCGGCGGGATCAAGGGCATTGTTGGCGATGATGTCGATGAGGCCACGGGCCAACTGGCAGCCGGTCTGTGCGGCATCAATCTCTTGGCCCAGATGAAGGCCGCAACCGGCGATCTGGACCGGGTCATTCGGGTGGTCAAGCTCGGTGGCTTTGTTCAGGCCGGTCCCGACTTCTTCAACATCCCTCAAGTGATCAATGGCTGCTCGGACCTGATGGTCGCGGCATTCGGCAATGAAGGTCGCCATGCCCGCTCAGCCGTCGGCGTCTTTAGCCTGCCGATGAACTTCGCCGTCGAGGTCGACGCCATCGTCGAGGTCGCATGACCGCCCTTTTCGGCGATGCGTGGGACCTTCTAAAGGCACCGGCCGTGGCACATCGCGGGCTCTGGTCGAAAACCGGCGCGCCGGAGAACTCGCTGGGTGCCTTTCAGGCCGCCTGTCAGGCGGGCTATGGCATCGAACTTGATGTTCACCTGAGCGCCGATGGCGAGGCCGTCGTCTTTCACGACGACACCCTGCAACGAGTCTGCGGGATCGAAGGGCGGCTGCGCGACCATAAGGCGGCAGACCTAGGCAAGCTGTCCCTATCGGGAACCGATGAGACCATTCCCACCCTCGCCGACGCCCTGACCCTGATCGGCCATCGCGCTCTGGTCCATATTGAGCTCAAGACCCCGTTCGGCGAGGTCGGGCCTCTGGAGCGCCGCGTGTCCGAGATTTTGCTCGATCATAATGGTCCAACCTGCATCATCGGCTTTAACCCCTATAGCCACGCCTGGTTTGCCCAGCACCATCCGCAGATCCTGCGTGGGTTAGATTCCTATTCCTACAACGACGCCCATTCGAGCCATGTCGCGCCGGAACAACGCCGCGCCTTCGCCGCGCTGGAGCACGTTGCCATTGCCAAGCCGCACTTCCTCGCCCTAGGCCTAGATATGCTGCCGAGCGCCAAGGCCGATGATTACCGCGCTAAGGGCATGCCCGTTCTGGCCTGGACCGTGCGCAAGCCCGAACATTGGGAGCGGGTCAAGGATCACTGCGACAATATGATTTTCGAAGGCTTTGCGGCGTGAGGCTCGGCTACGGATGATCGCCCTAAAGCCTGCCGTTCGCGTCCATCGCCGCGTTGCTGAAATTGGCCGCGAGGGCTGGGAGGCCTGCACCTCTAACGCAGAATATGCCTCAAACCCCTTCATAGGTTACGATTTTATCGATTCATTAGAGCTGTCTGGATGTGCCGTTGCCCAGACGGGTTGGGCACCCCATCATCTCGCTGTCGAGGATGAGGCCGGAAAGGTGGCGGCGGTCATGCCGCTCTATCTGAAGTCCCACTCTCAAGGCGAATATGTCTTCGACCATTCGTGGGCCGACGCCTATCAGCGCGCCGGTGGCCGCTACTATCCCAAGCTTCAATGCGCCGCGCCCTTCTCGCCGGTGACGGGGCCGAGGATGATGGTCCGGGCCGATGTTGATCCGGTCATTGCCAAGCGCACCTTGCTGGGCGGGGCGGTGTCGCTCTGTGAGCGGCTCGAAGCCTCTTCGGTGCACGTCACCTTCCCCTCCAAGGCCGACTGGGACTTTCTCGGCGGCGAGGGCCTGCTGCAACGCCAAGACCAGCAATATCACTGGCACAATAACGGCTATGAGACCTTTGACGATTTCCTCGGTGCCCTGTCCTCCAATCGGCGCAAGACCATCCGGCGCGAACGGCGCGATGCTCAGGCGGGGCTAGAGATTGTTGGCTTGACCGGCAAGGACCTGACCGAAGAGGCATGGGACGCCTTTTACCAGTTCTACGAGGATACCGGCGCGCGCAAGTGGGGTCGCCCCTATCTAAACCGTCCGTTCTTCTCGATGATGGGCGAGCGCATGGCAGACCAGGTGCTGCTCATTATGGCCAAGCGCGATGGGCGTTATATTGCTGGGGCCCTCAATCTGCTGGGCGGAGATTGCATCTATGGCCGCAACTGGGGGGCGGTCGAGGATGTGCCGTTCCTACATTTCGAGCTCTGCTACTATCAGGCCATCGAGCATGCCATCCGCATTGGCCTGCCGCGCGTGGAGGCCGGGGCTCAGGGGCAGCATAAGATCGCGAGGGGCTATCTGCCCGCGCCCGTCTATTCGGCCCACTTCATCGCCGATCCCGCCCTGCGCGAACCGGTCCGCCGATATCTGGATCAGGAACGGGCTGCCGTTCAAAACGAGATGGACTGGCTGGCCGAAGAATATTCACCCTTCAAGGCGGGCGGCTAACGCCCCCGACCCCACCCTCTGGAGACTAACCCCATGAGCCTCTCGGGCCACTATGACGACAACAATATCTTCGCCAAGATCATTCGCGGGGAAATTCCAGCGGTGAAGGTCTATGAGGACGAAGCCGTCCTCGCCTTCATGGATGTGTTCCCGCAATCCAAGGGCCACTGCCTGGTCATTTCTAAGACCGCCAAGGCGAGGAACCTGCTGGAGATCGATGGGCAAGCTTTGGGTGAGGTGATGGCAACGGTTCAGAGGTTAGCCAAGGCCGTCACCACCGCTTTAAACCCCGACGGTGTGGTCATCACCCAGTTCAATGGTGCGCCCGCCGGACAGACCGTCTTCCACCTGCATGTCCATATCATCCCCCGCTATGAGGGCGAGGCTCTGGCCGGTCATGGCCACGGCAATATGGCCGATATGGCGGAGCTGAGGGGCTTGGCAGCGCAGATTGCCGCGGCGCTGTAAACAAGACCCCCTACCCCGGCTTCGCCGGTACTTCCCCCAGAGGGGGAAGATCATCAGTTCTTAAATCTTCCCCCTCTGGGGGAAGTGGCCCGAAGGGCCGAAGGGGGCCTTGTTTTCTTCCGTCTTCCCGCGAAGACATTCATCCTGCTGGCCACGTCCCGTCGGCGGGAAAGGGCCTGGGTCCCCGCCTTCGCGGGGAAGACGGCGGGATGAGAAGGGTGAGGGCCTATAAGCCCTCTCCCTGTGGGAGAGGGTTGGGTGAGGGCCTTACTTTTCTTCCGCGTGCCCCGCGAAGGCGGGGATCCAGATCCGTTGGCACCGCGCGTTCGTTCGTGGAACACCCCCCTCTGCCAACCCTCTCCC
The DNA here is from genome assembly GCA_947447115.1 of Caulobacteraceae bacterium. Taxonomy (GTDB): domain Bacteria; phylum Pseudomonadota; class Alphaproteobacteria; order Caulobacterales; family Caulobacteraceae; genus CAISGS01. The sequence continues at coordinate 2,395 of CANFKD010000021.1, read as the reverse complement.
CCTCAAGGGGGGAAAGGGCTAGGTGGGGATTTGTTTCTACCCAACCAGCTCAGGCTCAGCATCCTCGGCCTGCTTCGACCCCGCCCCCTTACCAGACTCGATATCAAACCCGATCTTGCCGTCGACGAGCTTGATCTTGACGTGACCGCCACGGACCAGCTTGCCGAACAGGATCTCGTCGGCGAGCGGCATCTTGATATGCTCTTGGATGACCCGCGCCAGAGGCCGGGCACCGTAAAGCTCATCAAAGCCGTTCTTGGCCAGCCAATCGGCGGCATCGTCGGCCAGTTCCAAGGTCACGCCGCGATCGGCCAACTGGACCTCAAGCTGCATGACGAACTTGTGGACCACCTGACGGATGACATCGGCATTGAGCGACTTGAAGGCCACGACTGCATCAAGACGATTTCGGAATTCCGGGGTGAAGATGCGTTTGATCGCCGCCTCATCCTCGCCTTCCGACTTGCCCCGGCCAAAGCCGATGACGTTGCGCTGGCTGTCGGCGGCCCCGGCATTGGTGGTCATGATCAGAACCACATTACGGAAGTCGACCTTCTTGCCATTGGCGTCGGTCAGCACCCCGTGATCCATGACCTGGAGCAGGATGTTGTAGACGTCTTGGTGCGCCTTCTCGATCTCGTCGAGCAGCACGACTGCATGGGGATGCTGATCCACCGCATCGGTGAGAAGCCCGCCCTGATCGTGTCCGACATAGCCCGGAGGCGCGCCGATCAAACGGCTGACCGTATGGCGTTCCATATATTCGGACATATCGAACCGCAGCAGCTCAATGCCCAAGGTCATGGCCAACTGCTTAGCCGCCTCGGTCTTGCCGACGCCGGTCGGGCCGGAGAACAGATAGCAGCCAATCGGCTTTTGCGGATCACGCAGACCGGCCCGAGCCATCTTCATGGCGCTAGACAGTTGCTTGATCGCTGCGTCCTGGCCGAACACCGCCCGCTCCAGATCCGATTCAAGGGTCTTGAGCGACTCTGCATCGGTCTTGGAGACGGACTTGGGCGGGATACGGGCGATCTTGGCCACGATGGCTTCGATCTCCTTGACGCCCAAGGTCTTCTTACGCTTGGCCTCGGGTACCAGCATCTGCGAGGCACCGGCCTCGTCGATAATGTCGATGGCCTTGTCGGGCAGTTTGCGGTCGGTGATGTAGCGCGCCGACAGTTCGACCGCCGCCTTGATGGCGTCATTGGTATATTTGAGCTTATGGAAGTCCTCATAATAGGGCTTCAAGCCTTTGAGGATTTTGATGGAATCCTCAACAGACGGCTCATTGACGTCAATCTTCTGGAACCGGCGCACGAGGGCGCGGTCCTTTTCGAAGTGCTGACGGAACTCCTTATAGGTCGTCGAGCCCATGCAGCGCAGGGTGCCCGAGGCCAGTGCAGGCTTCAGAAGGTTCGAGGCATCCATAGCCCCGCCCGACGTCGCGCCCGCGCCAATCACCGTATGGATCTCGTCGATGAACAGGATGGCGTTGGGATGAGCCTCCAACTCCTTCATCACCTGCTTGATCCGCTCTTCAAAGTCACCGCGGTAGCGGGTGCCAGCCAGAAGCGAGCCCATATCGAGGCTAAAGATGGTGGCCCCGTCTAGAACCTCTGGAACCTCGTGATTGACGATCTTACGCGCCAAGCCTTCAGCAATAGCGGTCTTGCCAACGCCCGGATCACCGACCAGCAGCGGATTGTTCTTGGTCCGGCGGCAGAGGATTTGGATGGCGCGGTCGACTTCAGCCGAGCGGCCAATCAAGGGGTCAACCTTGCCCTGGCGCGACTTCTCATTGAGGTTGACGCAATAGGCCTCTAGGGCTTCTCCTGCGGGTTTGCCCGAAGATTTTTCGCCCTCTTCGCCGTCGCTCGATCCCTTGACGGGCTTGGCTTCGGACGCACCGGGCTTCTTGGCAATGCCGTGTGCGATATAGTTGACCGCGTCATAGCGGGTCATGTCCTGCTCTTGCAGGAAATAGGCCGCATGGCTTTCGCGCTCGGAGAATATGGCCACCAAGACATTGGCCCCGGTCACCTCATCACGCCCCGAAGACTGGACATGGATGACGGCGCGTTGAATTACGCGCTGGAACCCGGCTGTGGGCTTGGCCTCTTCGCCGTCATCGACGATCAGAGATTTCAGTTCCACGTCGAGATAGTTGATCAGGCTCTTACGCAGAGCAACAACATCAACGTCACAGGCGTTCATCACCCCCGCCGCGTCTTCATCATCGGCGAGCGAGAGCAACAGATGTTCTAGCGTGGCATATTCATGCTTACGCTGGTTTGCGAAGTCTACGGCCCTATGCAGGGTCTCTTCGAGGTTGCGCGAAAACGAAGGCAAAGGCGACCTCTCAATCCTTTTCCATGGTGCACTGGAGCGGGTG
>CANFKD010000020.1 GCA_947447115.1 Caulobacteraceae bacterium | reverse complement strand
AGGCGCGACCGATGCTATCGATATTTTTGATGGAGATCTTACGATCCGCGGCATGCTTGAAATTTACCGACGCAACACCCCTATAAGTGCTGCATGAAAAAGACATCCGAAGATGAACTCGTCTTCCTGCCGTTAGGTGGGTCGAACGAAATCGGTATGAACTTCAACCTCTATGGTTACGGCCCGCCCCATGCGCGCAAGTGGATCGTGGTTGATGTTGGGGTGACCTTTGGGGATCAGACCACGCCGGGCGTGGAGATCATCCTGCCCGACCCGTCCTATATTGAAGACTATGCCGACGACATTATCGCCATTGTCCTGACCCACGCTCACGAGGACCATATCGGGGCTATGGGCTGGCTCTGGCCGCGTCTGCGGGCTCCCATCTATGCCACGCCCTTCACCGCCTTCTTGCTGCGCGAAAAGATGCGCGATGCGGGCTGTCTGAAGGACGCTGATATTACCGAAGTGCCGATGGGTGGCTCGATTGATTTGGGCCCGTTCCAAGTGACCTTGGTGACCCTGACCCACTCGATACCTGAACCCAATGGTCTGGCGATCCGCACGCCTTTGGGCACGATCTTGCATACAGGTGACTGGAAGATCGATCCCGATCCTATTCTCGGCGAAAGCACCGACATTGAGGCCTTGACCGCGCTCGGAGACGAGGGCGTTCTGGCCATGGTCTGCGACAGCACCAACGTCTTTGTCGACGGCCATGCTGGGTCTGAGGCTGAGGTCCGCGTGGCCATGACCAGCCTGATAAAGGGCCTCAAGGGCAAGGTGGCCGTGGCCTGCTTTGCGTCCAACGTGGCGCGGATGCATACGGTGATCAAGGCCGCTCAGATGGCGGACCGCAGGGTCTGTCTGGTTGGGCGCTCCATGCACCGGATGGCGGCTGCGGCCAAGTCGGTGGGCATGTTCAACGACATTGCGCCGTTTGTGTCCGATGCGGAGGCCGGTTTCTTCCCAGAGGACAAGATCCTCTATCTGTGCACCGGCAGCCAGGGCGAGGCGAGGGCGGCGCTGTTCCGCATCGCCGATGGCACGCACCAGCATGTCAGCTTCGGTCCTGGCGACCACTGCATCTTCTCGTCGCGGGTCATTCCGGGCAATGAGATCCCGATCCGCAATCTACAGAACAAGCTCTCGGGCGCAGGCGTGCGGCTCTATACCGAACGCGATCATCCGGGCATCCATGTCTCCGGCCACCCGTGCCGCGATGAGTTGAAGCAGATGTACCAGTGGGCCCGGCCGCAGATCGCGGTCCCGACCCATGGTGAGCGCCGTCACCTGCTAGAGCATCTGGCTTTCGCCAAGGATTTACAGGTCCCGCAAGGGGTTGCGCCGCGCAATGGTGATATGGTCCGGCTCGCGCCTGGCCGGGCTGAAATTATCGATGAGGTGCCTGCTGGGCGTCTCTATGTCGATGGCGGTGTTGTGACGGTCGAGAACGGCGATGCCTTGCGAGAGCGACGTCATGCCGCCTTTAACGGCGTGATCAACGTCTCTATTGCCCTAAGCGATAAGGGCAAGATCCTCTCGGGTCCACAAGTGCGCGGTCTGGGTCTGCCCAGCGATGCGGACTACACCTTGGATGACGCCTTGGATGATCTGGCCATCGCTGCTGAAGAGGGCCTCAGCCGCCTTCGCGGTGACGGACTTGAAGATGATGACGCTGTCGAGGCCGCCATTAGTCGTGCGGTCAAGAAGGCAGCCCACCGGATTTGGAAAAGACGCCCGCTGGTCGAGACAACGGTTTTGCGGGTTTAGACCCTAGGAGAGGATCAAGATCATGATCGGACGTTTGAACCATATCGGCATCGCCACCCCGTCCATCGAGGACTCCGTGGCCATGTACAAAGACCTGATGGGCGCGACCTCAGCGACCGAAAAACGCGCTATGCCTGATCAAGGCGTCTGGGTCAGCTTTGTCGACCTGCCCAACAGCCAGATTGAGCTTATCGAACCTTACGGCGAAAATTCGCCGATCCATGCCTTCTTGGAAAAGAACCCCAAGGGCGGCCAGCATCATGTCTGTTTTGAAGTGCCGGACATCTATGTCGCCCGCGATGAGATGAAGGCCAAGGGCGCGACCGTTCTGGGCGAGCCACGCATCGGTGCCCATGGCACCTTGATCATCTTCATCCATCCGAAGAATATGGGCGGCGTTCTGGTTGAACTGATGGAAACCCCGAAGGAAGCACACTGATGGGTCCGGTAACTGCACTTTCCATCTATCTGGTGACCTGGTGGGTGGTCCTGTTCACCATCCTGCCCGTTGGTGTGACCAGCCATGCTGAGGCGGGCGTAGATCATGGCGATGGCGGGGACCCCGGCGCGCCGGTCGAGCCCAAGCTAAAGCGCAAGTTCCTCACCACGACCATCGTAGCGACAGTGATTTGGGCGATCATTATGGTCTGCTTGACGTTCCATCTGATCCCGCTGCCCAACGTTCCTATGGCTTAGGCTGTCAGTGGCTGCTTAATTCTTTAGCACCACAAAGGCGTGCGCCCTTGAGTTGTCTGAAAAGTGAGCGAAAGTCGGGAGGGGCCCCTTGATAGGGAAGGCGAGGTTGCCAGTAAACCTCCTGAGCCCCTAGGCTTCAACCACGGGGCCGGTTCGTCCGGCCATCTTCCGTGGCGTTTCTCCCGATATGACTTTCAAGGCCGCGCTCGATAGCGCGGCCTTTTTTTCGCCTTCAGAAGGGGGAAATGTCCAATCTCGCGATCTTTCCACCTCTCAAATGGTCCCGTCCGTTGCCAAGCCTGCGCTTGCGGGGCTATGTGAACCACCCTCGGCAACCCCACGGATATTATCATGCGCCTGTCGCGCTATTTTCTACCTGTTCTCAAAGAAACCCCGTCGGAGGCGCAGATCGTCTCGCACCGGCTGATGCTGCGCGCCGGCATGATCCGGCAGGAGGCGGCGGGTATCTATTCGTGGCTGCCGCTGGGCCATCGGGTCCTGCGCAAGATCGAGCAGATCGTCCGTGAAGAGATGGACCGGGCCGGGGCCATCGAAATCCTGATGCCGACCCTGCAACTTGCGGACCTGTGGCGCGAGTCCGGGCGTTATGACGCCTATGGGCCAGAGATGCTGCGCATTGTCGACCGTCATGAGCGCGAGTTGCTCTATGGGCCAACCAATGAAGAGATGGTCACAGGCATTTTCCGCTCGTCCGTGCGCTCCTACAAGGACCTGCCCAAGAACCTCTATCACATGCAGTGGAAGTTCCGGGATGAGCAGCGTCCGCGCTTTGGCGTCATGCGGGGACGGGAGTTCCTGATGAAGGACGCCTATTCGTTCGACGTCGATGAGGCGGCCGCGAAGCGGTCCTACAACCGCATGTTTGTCGCCTATTTGAACCTCTATGCCCGCATGGGCCTCAAGGTCGTACCGATGCGCGCTGACACCGGTCCTATCGGCGGTGATTTGAGCCACGAGTTCATCGTTCTGGCCGATACGGGCGAGAGCGAAGTCTTCTGTCACCGTGATCTGGTCGAGATGGGCCCTCCCGGCACCGATCAGGACTGGGACAGCGACCTGCAGCATCTGGTCGATCAGCGCACCTCGCTCTATGCCGCGACCGAGGAGATGCATGACGCCGCCCGCTTTGAGGCCGAAGTGCCAGAAGAGATGCGCCTGTCCGCACGCGGCATCGAGGTCGGCCATATCTTCTATTTCGGTGAGAAATATTCCGTGCCTATGAAAGCCGTCGTCGCAGGCCCCGATGGGGTCGAGCGTCCGGTCCATATGGGCAGCTATGGCGTGGGTGTCTCTCGCCTGCTGGGCGCGATCATCGAGGCCAGCCACGACGACAATGGCATCATCTGGCCAGAATCGGTCGCGCCGTTCGGCGTGGCGGTGATCAACCTGCGTCCGGGCGATGAGGCCGTCGATGCGGCCTGTCAGCAGGCCTATGATCATCTGACCGCAGCGGGCAAGGAGCCCTTGCTCGACGATACGTCCGAGCGCGTCGGAGCAAAGTTTGCGACCATGGATCTGATCGGCGTGCCTTGGCAGTTGATCATCGGTCCCAAGGGGCTGGCCTCGGGCGAGGTCGAGATCAAGAACCGCGCCACCGGTGAGCGGCAATCCCTGTCGCTGGACGCAGCCCTGAACCTCCTTAGCGCAAGGGCTGGTTCATAGGCATGGGGCAGGGCGAGGGCCTCACAATCCGCTCGGCGAGGCCTTTCTCCTTGTGGGAGCGCCAGCTTGCGGGCCGCTATCTGCGCACCAAGCGTCAAAATGGCGGCGTGGCCCTGATTTCTGGCATCTCCTTTGTTGGGATCACGCTTGCGGTGGCGGTTTTGATCATCGTCATGTCGGTGATGAACGGATTTCGCACCGAGCTTTTGTCCCGCATCCTTGGCTTTAACGGCCATCTCTATGTCGGCGGCGAGCTTCTGACCCGGCCAGATCGCGATGAGGCCATCGCCCGTATCCGCGCCATCCCCGGAGTGGCGCAAGTCATACCGATGGTCGAGGCCCAGGTCATGGTCGTCGGGCAGGGGCAGATCTCCGGCGCCGTCGTGCGCGGCGTAACCCCGCAAGATCTCAAATCGATCAAGATCATCACCGGCAATATCAAGGGCGGCTCGATCAAGGGCTTTGGTCAGGGCGACTATGGCGGCGATGAGATCCTGATTGGCGACCGACTGGCGGCCAATATGGGCGTGGGGCCGGGTGATCCCATTACCCTGATCTCGCCCACCGGCGGTGCCACAGCCTTTGGAGGGACGCCAAGACGCAAGACCTACACGGTCGGGGCGGTGTTCAGCATCGGCATGAGCGAATATGATCAGGCCTTCCTCTATATGCCCCTGTCCCAATCGCAGCTGTTCTTTGGCCGCGACACCGGCGTCGACGTGATCGAGGTCAAGCTGACCGATGTTGATCAGTTGCCCGACATCAAGCCGCAGGTCGCGCGTGCGGCCGGGACCTTCGCCCTCGTCACCGACTGGCGTGACCGTAACCAGAGCTTTTTCAACGCCCTACAGGTCGAGCGCAATGTCATGCGGCTGATCCTGATGCTGATCGTCGCCATCGCGGCCATGAACATCATTTCCGGTCTGGTCATGTTGGTGAAGAACAAGGGCCGCGACATTGCCATCCTGCGAACCATGGGGGCCGGGCAGGGGGCGATCTTGCGTATCTTCTTCATGGCCGGTGCGAGCATCGGGGCTGCGGGAACTCTGGCAGGGCTCGTGGTCGGGGTACTCTTTTGCACCTTCATTGCCGAGATTCAGCAGTTTGTGGAGTGGGTGACCGGTGCGACCGTGTTCAGTGCCGACGTCTATTTCCTCGCCCATATTCCGGCCAAAATCGATTGGTCGGAGGTTGTGACCGTGACCTTCTGGGCCCTGCTGATGTCGGTTCTGGCGACCTTGCCACCGGCTTGGCGGGCCTCGCGGCTCGATCCAGTTGAGGGGCTGCGCTATGAGTGATGCCGCCCCTGTCCTCAGCCTTCGCGGCATTGCGCGCACCTATCGCTCGGGCGACCGGCAGCTCGAGGTGCTCAAATCCATCGATCTGGACCTCTATCCGGGCGAGCTGGTTGGCCTGATCGGGCCGTCGGGATCGGGCAAGTCCTCGCTGCTTCACGCGGCGGGCCTGTTGGAGCGGCCCACGGCGGGGCAGGTGCTGATCGGCGGGCAAGACTGCACTCCGATGGGCGAGAAGGCCCGCACCCAGGTGCGTCTGAACCAGATCGGCTTTGTCTATCAGTTCCACCACCTGCTCGCCGAATTCAGTGCCAGAGACAATGTCGCCTTGCCGCAGATGATCGCCGGGGTACGCCAGCCGGAGGCCCGCGCGAGGGCCGACGATCTCCTATCCCATCTGGGCCTTGGGGAGCGCCTCAACCATCAGCCCGCCCAGCTCTCCGGCGGTGAACAGCAGCGCGTCGCCATCGCCCGCGCCCTGGCCAATCGTCCCCGCATCCTGCTGGCCGACGAACCCACCGGCAATCTCGATCCCGCCACCTCTAGCGCGGTCATCGCCAACCTATTCGCCCTCGTGCGAGACACCGGCGTCGCCGCCCTCATCGCCACCCACAATATGGACCTCGCCCGACATATGGACCGGGTGTTCACCTTGAAGGACGGGCGGTTGGAGTTGGTGGGGACCTAACCCTGACCGTCCGATGCAAAGAGTGCTGCAATGGTTCCAATCGAAATGAACAGGCGCATGGGATTGGACGGTAAGGGGATGAACCCATAGTCCCGATAGAGGGCCATGCGCCTTGCCGTGCGCTGGGGATCGCCGCAGTCAAGGACATCTAGTAGGACGACCGACAGTCCAAGCTGTTTTGCCGTCGATCCTATCCGCCTCAAGGCGTCGATTAACAGGTCCCCGCCGCATCCCGTCTGCGCAAATCGGCTATCGCGCCCAATCATAGCAATGAAGGCGGCCGGTATCTGTCCATGGCCCGGACGGTTTCGGGCAAAGGATGGTGGAAGGTCCTGATAGTCCACGGCATGGGCATTGATGGCGTAGAAGCCCATCACCTGATCTTGCGCATCGACCATCACAAAGATGCGCACATGACCCGCCTTGGCGAGCTTGTTTGCCGTAGTCTTGAAATAGTTATCGACCTGACGGACCTCGCAGGAAAAGGCGGTTCGGTCATGGATCGCGGGATCAAAGGCTACGATCCTGTTGCGCCCACGCGGTGACCCGCTCATCAGGCCGAGGTCACGGTTTCATTATAGTGAGCGAGGGCCTCTTTCAGCCGCTCAGTCGGGGTGGCGGGCTGTTCGAGCGCCGCAAAGAAGGCCTCATGATCGACCGGTGCTAACAGGGTCCGCTCATGGGCTGCGATGGTGGCGAGGGCGGACTGATAGGCGGCATTGATGGTGAAGGTCGAGTCGTGAATGCCCGCCAAGATCGCCGCGCGCTGGATCGTGGCCTTGATCTGCGGCTTGGTCCTGAAATTCATCCGTGCGGAGTTGGTCTCGCCTGCGGGCAACTTTATCGCCGTCATTGTGCACCCATTCGGTTTCTCTTTGTTGTACGTCAATGCGGCGTACGCTTCAAGATTTGTTCGATTCCGAGATTTTTCATAACACCCCTTGCAATGAGAACAAAGCATGAATATAGAACATAAAAGGAACAAATATGGGAGTTAAGTCATGATCCAGTTGGCGCGAGACACGCTGTCGCTTGCATCTGTTACGGGGTTCGTTTGGATGGTGTGCTCGGTTGCGCATCTGATCGGGTGAGTCGATGATGATGCGCTGATGGCAAAAGGGGTTGAGCATGGCGGACGTTGGGGAGCAGGGCTTTGTCCATCTTCGTGTCCGCTCGGCCTATTCCTTGCTTGAGGGCGCGATCAAGGCCGATGCCATTGGCGAGCTAGCGGCTAAGGCCGGTATGCCTGCCGCGGCCCTGACCGACCGAACCAATCTGTTCGGCGCGCTTGAATATTCTGTCGCCACCAAAGAGGCCGGGGTGCAGCCCATTATCGGGGTGGCTCTAGCGGTCTATGGCATAGGCGAGGGTCAGCCCGAGCGCTGGGCACGGGTGCCGACCGTGGTGCTGCTGGCGCAAAATGAGCAGGGCTATCTGAACCTCTCGGCCCTGTCGTCGTCAGCCTATCTCGATGGCGGCGGTGAAGCCGAGCCCTCGGTGCCCTGGGACAAGATCGTTGCCCATAATGAAGGCCTGATCCTGCTGTCCGGTGGGCCCGATGGTCCTGTGGACCCGCTCTTTGGTGTGGGGCGAAAGGCCGAGGCGGTGGCCGCGCTCAACACCATGAAATCTGTCTTTGGCGACCGGTTCTATGTCGAGCTTCAACGTCATGGGACGCCGCAAGAGGCTGCTGCTGAGGCCCATCTGGTGGCCTATGCCTATGAGCAAGACGTGCCACTGGTCGCCACCAATGACGTCTATTTTGTCGGCCGCGATCTCTATAGCGCCCATGATGCGTTGCTCTGTATCTCGGACGGTAGTTTCGTCGGCCAAGAGGAACGGCGCCGGGTTACGCCCGAACATGGCTTTAAATCGGTGGCTGAAATGCGCCAGCTCTTCGCCGATCTGCCCGAGGCCTGCGACAACACTATCGATATCGCTAGGCGTTGCGCCTTCATGGTCAACAAGCATGACCCGATCCTGCCCAGCTTCCCGACCGTGGGTGGGCGATCAGAGCCCGACGAGATGGCCCATCAGGCCCGTGAAGGTCTGCGCGCTCGCTTTGCTGTCCATCAGATGGCGGCACCGGAACAGGACTATTGGGACCGGCTCGAGCGAGAAATTGCCGTCATCATCAAGATGGGCTTTCCCGGCTATTTCCTGATCGTGTCGGACTTTATCAAATGGGCCAAGGCACACGGCATTCCGGTAGGGCCAGGACGCGGTTCGGGGGCGGGCTCGCTTGTCGCCTGGGCCCTGACCATCACCGATCTGGACCCTCTGCGGTTTGGCCTGCTGTTCGAGCGGTTCTTGAACCCGGAGCGGGTCTCGATGCCCGACTTCGATATCGATTTTTGTCAGGATCGCCGCGAAGAGGTGATCTCCTATGTTCAGGACAAGTACGGTGTCGGGCGCGTGGCCCAGATCATCACCTTCGGCACCCTTCAGGCGCGCGCCGTGCTGCGCGATGTCGGGCGGGTGATGCAGCTTCCTTTGGGCATGGTTGACCGTCTTGCCAAGATGATCCCGAACAATCCGGCCAGCCCGACCACCTTGGCCCAGGCCATCGAGATCGAACCGCGCTTAAAACAGGCCAAGAAGGACGATGAGAGCGTCGCGCGGCTGTTGGAAACGGCGCTGAAGCTTGAGGGTCTATTTCGCAATGCCTCGACCCACGCCGCGGGTATCGTCATTGGCGACCGGCCTCTGATCGAGCTGACCCCGCTCTATCAGGACCCACGCTCTGAGCTCCCCGCCACCCAGTTCAATATGAAGTGGGTTGAGAGCGCCGGTCTGGTCAAGTTCGACTTTTTGGGCCTCAAGACTCTGACCGTCCTCGACCGGGCGGTGAAACATATGAGAAAGCGCGGGGCGGGGATTGATCTGTCGACCCTGCCGCTCGAAGACAAGGCCAGTTTTGATCTGATGGCATCAGGCCAGACCATCGGCGTGTTCCAGCTGGAAAGTCAGGGCATGCGCGACACCCTGCGCAAGATGCGGCCCAGCTCGATTGAAGAGATCACCGCCCTGATCTCGCTCTATCGCCCCGGCCCAATGGACAATATTGACACCTATGTGGACTGTAAGTTCGAGCGCAAGGCCGCCGACATGCTCCATCCCAGTCTGGAGCCGGTGCTTAAGGAAACCTACGGCGTCATCGTCTATCAAGAACAGGTGATGCAGATCGCCCAGATCTTGGCGGGCTATTCGCTGGGCGAGGCCGACCTGCTGCGCCGGGCCATGGGTAAGAAGAAAAAGGAGGAGATGGACCAACAAAAGGCCCGTTTCGTCTCCGGCGCGACTGAGCTTGGCGTGCCCGAACATCAGTCCGACAGCATCTTTGAACTGGTCGCCAAGTTTGCCGGCTATGGCTTCAATAAGAGCCACGCGGCGGCCTATGCCATCATCGCCTATCAAACCGGCTGGCTGAAGGCCAATGCGCCGGTCGAGTTCTTGGCCGCTTCGATGAGCCTCGATATTTCCAACACCGATAAGCTGGCCGTTTTCTATCAGGACGCCAAGCGGATGGGGGTCAAGGTCTGTCCGCCGGATGTCAATCGTTCTGCTGCCGATTTTGAGGTTGAGAACGGCGAGGTGCTCTATGCCCTCGGCGCGGTGCGCAATGTCGGTCAGGCGGCGATGGACAATCTGGTTGCCACGCGGGCTGCGGGCGGGCCGTTCCGCGACCTGTTCGATTTTGTCGAGCGCATCGATCCACGTCAGGTCAATAAGCGTGCGCTGGAAAATCTGGCGCGGGCAGGGGCTTTTGACCGCATCCATCCCAATCGGGCGCAGATCCTCGCCAATATCGATGCCCTGATGGCCTATGCCCAGAGCGTGGCGGCCGAGCGGGCCTCCTCTCAGGCCAGCCTGTTTGGCGGTGACAGTGACGCCGCAAGGCCGCGGCTTTCGCGGGTCGATCCGTGGACCGGGCCAGACCAGTTGGATGAAGAACTGTCCGCCGTGGGCTTCTATCTCAGCGGCCATCCGCTCGAAGATATGGTCACGGTCCTGCGCCGCCGCCGCGTGACCTTGCTGGCCGATGCCATTGTCGCGGCGGAGCAGGGGGCTGAGGCCTTCCGCATGGCCGGTGTGGTGCGCCGCCGTCAGGAGCGCGCTTCGCAATCGGGTGAAAAGTTCGCCTTCATTTCCTTGTCCGATCCGACCGGCGAATATGAGGTCCTGTTCCCGCCCGAAGCGCTGCGTCGCTGCCGAGAGGTGTTGGAACCGGGTGCCTCGATCCTGCTCAAGGTTCGGGCCAAGGGCCGCGACGGCGAGGTGCGCTTCTTTGGCGATGATGCCGAGCCGATTGACAAGGCGATGGAGAATGTCGTCGCCAATCTGCGCATTCACCTGTCGCCGCGTTCAACCGAGATCGACGTGCTCAAGCGCCGCCTTGAGGGGGCGATCAATGCCCGCGGCGGCGAGATCAGTCTGGTCAGTGCCATCGATGGTGGTCGTGAGGTCGAGATGAGGCTTCCCGGTCGCTATAGTTTGGATGCCTCCCTCAGAGGGGCCTTGAAGACTGCGCCGGGGGTTTCGTTCCTCGAAGACGTCTAGAACGGCACCAACCGCGTTAAATGCCTTGCATTTCCTATGTCTTGGCTCTAGTCACACCCCCATCTCACACGCAGACGTTCGGCAGCGTTCGGGTCAATCCCCGTTGGTTACCGTTCCGGGCTCTTGGTTAAACAGGGGCGTTGGTCTGCGGAGGCAAACCGGAAGAAGGAAAATTTGCTATGGCTCTACCCGAATTCTCTATGCGCCAATTGCTCGAAGCGGGCATGCACTTCGGTCACCAGACCCACCGCTGGAACCCGAAGATGGAGCGCTACATCTTTGGCTCGCGCGCCAACATCCACATCATCGACCTGTCGCAGAGCATCCCTCTGTTGCACCAGGCCCTGATCAAGGTTCGTGAAGTCGCAGCAAGCGGTGGCCGCGTCCTGTTCGTTGGCACCAAGCGTCAGGCCTCTGATCCCGTGGCCACGGCCGCTAAGCGTTGCGCGCAATATTATGTGAACCACCGCTGGCTCGGTGGCACCTTGACCAATTGGCGCACCATTTCCGGTTCTATCGCGCGTCTGCGTGAACTGGAAGGCGTTCTGGATGGCGCAGATACGGGCCGTACTAAGAAGGAACTGCTCCAGCTGACCCGCGAACGCGAAAAGCTGGAACTGTCTCTCGGCGGCATCAAGGACATGGGCGGTATCCCCGACATCATGTTCGTGATCGACACCAACAAGGAAGGCATTGCCATCCAGGAAGCGCGCAAGCTGAACATTCCTGTGATTGCGATCCTCGACACCAACTGCGATCCTGACGGCATCACCTTCCCTATCCCGGGCAATGATGACGCCGCGCGCGCTCTGCAGCTCTATTGCGATCTGATCGCTGACGCCGTCCTCGACGGTTTGGCCGCTGGCCAAGCCTCGTCGGGCGTTGATCTGGGCGCTTCGGAAGCCCCGATGGAGCCTGCTCTGCAGCGTGAACTGACGCCTGAACTGGCCGTGGCTGAAGAGGCTCCTGCCGAAGCTGTCGCGACCGAAGTGGCGGCTGACTAATCTGATCTCGCGGTCTGGCGGCGATCTCTTCGTCTCCAGACCGCGGTTCTATTCCAACCCTTTCCGCCGGCCGCCTTCCCGCGTCCGGTCGTTTTTATAACTGGAGGATATCCCATGGCGGAAGTCACTGCTGCTCTGGTGAAGGACCTGCGCGAGAAGTCCGGCGCAGGCATGATGGATTGCAAGAAGGCCTTGGTCGAAAACGACGGCGACGTCGAATTGGCCATCGATTGGCTGCGCACTAAGGGCCTTTCTAAGGCCGCCAAGAAGGCTGACCGTATTGCTGCCGAGGGCCTTGTGGCCATGGCTGTGTCGGGCAATGCCGGTGCGATGATCGAGCTGAACGCCGAAACCGATTTCGTCGCACGCAACGTCCTGTTCCAAGGCGCCGCCAAGTCGATCGCTCAGGCTGCCCTGACCGTCGGTTCCGACGTCGAGGCCCTGAACGCGGCCAAGACGGCTGAAGGAGAAGTGGTCACTGACATGCTGGCCAACCTGATCGCCACCATCGGCGAGAACATGGTCCTGCGCCGGGCCGCCCGTTTCGAAGTCTCCAAGGGCGCTGTTGCCTCCTACGTCCACAATGCCACGGCCCCTGATCTGGGCCGTATCGGCGTGCTGGTGGCCGTTGAGAGTGAAGGCGATGAGGCGACCTTGCGTGAACTGGGTCGCAAGATCGCGATGCACGTTGCTGCAACTCAGCCCCTGTCCCTGTCAACCGACGATCTGGATCCAGAAGCGGTTGAGCGCGAGCGCGCCATTTTCACCGAGCAGGCTCTGGAATCGGGCAAGCCCGCTGGCGTGGTCGAAAAGATGGTCGAGGGCCGCATCCGCAAGTTCTTCGAAGAAGTCGTTCTGCTCAAGCAGGCCTTCGTGATGAACCCGGACCTGACTGTCGAGCAACTGGTCGCCGAAACCGCCAAGACCCTCGGCACGCCCGTCGTGATCAAGGGCTTTGCGCGTCTGGCGCTCGGCGAAGGCATCGAAAAGAAGACTGAAGACTTTGCAGCTGAGGTCGCGGCCGTTTCTGGCCAAGGCTAATCTGTTCAGTTTTTGCTGATAATGGGGCGCGGCACGTTAGACGTACCGCGCCCTTCGGCTATCTTACACAGACGATTCGATCTGTCCGCGGACTGAAGAGGCGATAACCCATGACCCAAGCCCCCAGTGCCCCGCGTTTCAAGAAGGTTTTGCTCAAGGTTTCGGGCGAAGTGCTGATGGGCGACGCGCCCTACGGCATTGATATGAATACGGTCGATGCTGTGGCCCGCGATATTGCCGAGATTGTCCGGCAGGGCGTTCAGCTTTGCCTCGTCATTGGCGGCGGTAACATCTTCCGAGGCCTATCGACCGCTGCGCGCGGCATGGAACGGGCGAGCGCCGATTATATGGGCATGCTCGCGACCGTGATGAACGCGCTGGCCATGCAAAATGCCTTGGAAAAGTTGGGCGTCGATGTGCGCGTGCAATCGGCCATTCCGATGGCCACGGTCTGCGAGCCCTACATTCGCCGCC
Source organism: Caulobacteraceae bacterium (assembly GCA_947447115.1). Lineage (GTDB taxonomy): Bacteria > Pseudomonadota > Alphaproteobacteria > Caulobacterales > Caulobacteraceae > CAISGS01. The sequence goes on along the minus strand of CANFKD010000020.1, from coordinate 15,455 downwards.
GGGCTGTTCGCCACCTGGAAAAGGGTCGGGTGGTGATCTTCGCTGCCGGGACCGGCAACCCCTTCTTTACGACCGACACTGCCGCTGCCCTACGCGCCGCCGAGATGGGCTGTGACGCCCTCTTTAAGGGCACCAGCGTCGACGGCGTCTATACCGCCGATCCAAAGAAGGATCCCAATGCGGTGCGGTATGATCAGCTGAGTTATCTTGAGGTTCTGGCCCAAGACCTTAAGGTCATGGATGCCTCGGCCATCGCCCTGATGCGTGACAATGCCATCCCCATCGTGGTCTTCTCGATCCGCGAGCAGGGGGCATTTTTGAACGTTCTGACGGGTGATGGTGTGCATACGGTCATCTCCTGACCGGTCAAGCCATCGACGGTTTGGTTTAAGATTGGATAGACAATGGCAGATGCAGAAAAACCGGTACTTTCTCGTTACCGCGATCGTATGGACAAGTCGGTTCTGGCTCTGAAAGAAGAGTTTTCAGGCCTTCGCACCGGACGCGCCTCAGCGGGCCTGTTGGATCAGGTGATGGTCCAGGCCTATGGCGCAACGGTGCCGATCAGCCAGGTCGGCGCGGTCAGCGTCCCTGATCCGCGCTCGATCACGGTTAGCATCTGGGACAAGGGCGTTGTGGTCTCGGTCGAAAAGGCTATTCGCGCGGCGGGCCTGGGGCTGAACCCTGTGGTCGAGGGCATGACCCTACGCATCCCTGTGCCGCCCCTGACCGAAGAACGTCGCCGTGATTTGGCCAAACTGGCTGGCAAATATGCCGAGCAGCAAAAGATCGCCATCCGCAATGTCCGCCGCGACGCCATGGATGACCTGAAAAAGGCGCAAAAGGACACGGTTATCACCGAGGATGAGCTAAAGCGGATGGGTGAAGAGGTGCAAGGCTTCACCGATCAGGCCATTAAGAAGGTGGACGAGACCTTGAAAACCAAAGAACAAGAGATCATGCAGGTCTAAAGGCCCGTCGGTCTTTCGAGACCGTACAACTGAGGTTCAATTGATGGCGCCGTCATCCGGCTCGACTGTGGGACAACCGACCGGAACGGCCTGCGCCGCGCCGTCGCTGCATGTCGCCATAATCATGGATGGCAATGGCCGTTGGGCCAAGGCGCGGGGCCTGCCTCGAACGCTTGGCCATCGGGCAGGGGTCAAGGCGCTTCAGCGCACGGTTGAGGCCGCGCCGGGTCTTGGGATCAGTTGCCTGACCGTCTTTGGCTTTTCCACCGAAAACTGGCGCCGCCCTGCGGGTGAGGTCGCCGAGTTGATGGGGCTGCTCAAGAGCTATGTCGACAGCGATCTGGACCGGCTTCATCGCGAGGGTGTCAAGGTTCGTGTGCTTGGTCGCCGTGATGGCCTTCGCAAGGACCTGCTCGAGACGATTGAGCGGGCGGAGCGTCTGACGGTCGCCAACGATCGGTTCCTGCTGCAGGTCGCCTTTAACTATGGTGGTCAGGCCGACATTACCGATGCTGCGCGCCGGTTCGCAGCCGATGTGAAGGCGGGTCTGATTGAACCTTCTGATTTGGATGAGGCGGCCTTTGGGCGGTACCTCTCAACGGCGTCTGGGCCCGCGCCGGATCTGATTGTCCGCACCAGTGGTGAGCGCCGCCTGTCCAACTTCCTGCTCTGGGAGTCGGCCTATGCCGAGCTGGTGTTCCAAGATGTCCTATGGCCCGACTATGGCGAAGAGGCCCTGAAGGCCGCTGTCGCAGAATATCGGACGCGGGATCGCCGGTTCGGGGGAGTTGAGGTCAATGACGTCCTCGCCGCCGGTTAAGGCCTTTGATTGGTCCAATCTTGGCCTGAGGGTCATTTCCGCCACGATTCTGATTCCGATGGTGGTTTTAGCCATCTGGACCGGCGGCTGGCTGTTTTTGCTCATGACGGCTGTCGCGGTGGCGCTGTTGGCCAATGAATGGGGCCAGCTCTGTGCCTCTAAGGCCTCGGCTCGGATGGCCATCGTCATTGCGGCGGCAGTGCTCGCGCCAACCTTCTATGCCCACTGGGGATATTTCAACGACGCAGCCATAGCCCTTGGCGTGGGAACGGTTGTGGCCGCCCTAGCCGCCCTCGGACTGAGGGAAAAGCCCGGCGATTGCGCCTATGGCGTTTTCTATATCGGCCTGCCGGTTCTTGCGCTGACCTGGCTTCGCACCACGCCTCAAGGCCTGACCTGGACCATTGCCCTGTTCGCGGTCACCTGGTCGGCTGACATTGTCGCCTATGCGGTCGGCAATGTTGTGAAGGGGCCAAAGCTGTGGCCGAAATTTTCTCCGAATAAGACCTGGTCTGGTTTTGTCGGCGGGCTCGTCGGTGCCGTAGTGGCCGCTGTGACCGTTGCCGTTCTGTCCAAGTTGAAGATCTCGATTGGGGCCGCGGCGGCCGTTGGATTGGTGGGCGGCCTTGCCACAATGACCGGAGATCTGTGGGAATCGATTCTTAAGCGGCGTTATGGCGTAAAAGATAGCGGCGACCTGATTCCGGGCCATGGCGGGCTTTTGGACCGTGTAGACGGTCTGATGTTTGCGGCAGTGATCGTCGCAGGCGCGCGGTTGATCGCCTTTATCGGATTTCCCTTTTGACCCTGAGGCGGACGGTTACCCTGTTGGGATCTACGGGGTCCATTGGCGTTTCGACGCTTGATCTGTTCGAGCGGGCGACAGCCCATGGCTCGGCCGAGGTCGAGGTCATCGCCTTGACGGCCGGAAGAAACGTTAATCTGTTGATTGAGCAATGCCTTAAATGGAGGCCGCAATTTGCTGTTATTGAAGATGAATCTGAATTATCCGTCCTGCGCAGCGGGCTCATCGGGACTGGCATTCGCTGTGGGGCAGGGGCTTCGGCAGTGGTCGAGGCGGCGGCGATGGAGGCCCAATGGGTCATGTCGGCGATCGTCGGTTTTGCCGGTCTCGCGCCGACCTTAGAGGCAGCAAAGAGGGGCGCGATTATCGCTCTGGCCAACAAGGAAAGCTTGGTCTGCGCCGGTCCGGCCCTGATTGAAACGGCGCGACAGGCGGGTGGAACCCTCATTCCGGTTGACAGCGAACACTCGGCTATTTTCCAAGTTTTGCATCCGGACCAAGAAAGGCGCGTTTCTCGCCTCATTCTTACCGCATCTGGAGGGCCATTCAGGACGTGGACGCGCGATGCGATGTTGGGGGTGACCCCTGAACAGGCCGTCGCCCATCCAAACTGGTCCATGGGGGCCAAGATCTCGGTCGATTCTGCGACCATGATGAACAAGGGGTTGGAGATGATTGAAGCGTCCTACCTGTTCGGCATGGGTCCTGAGCGGATTGACGTGGTCGTTCATCCCCAGTCCGTGATCCACAGTCTTGTCGAATATCAAGATGGCTCGACCCTGGCCCAGCTTGGCCCTCCGGACATGCGCAGCCCCATCGCGGTGGCCTATGCCTGGCCTGACCGCTTGCCTTGGCCCGCACCGGCCCTTAATTTGGCCACATACGGGCAACTGACCTTCGAGGCCCCGGACCTTGAAAAGTTCCCAGCCATAGCGACCGCTCGTGCGGCCCTCTCTCACGGCGGGACCGCACCAACGGTCATGAATGCCGCTAACGAGGTGGCCGTGGCGGCTTTCCTTGACCGGCGATTAGGCTTTCTCGATATTGCCGCGACCGTTGATCAGACCTTGGACAGGATGAATAGTCTTGGCCAGTTGGAGACGGGCGCGGGTGATGACATACTGGAGACCGCAATGATGGTTGATGCCTCCGCCAGACGCGTAGCCACCGATGTGGTGGCTGGCCTCGCGCGCTCGTCATAGCCGACAAGGAACCGTCTGATCATGCTCGCCTTCGCGCACACCGCGATCACCTACATCGTCCCGTTCCTGTTCGTGCTGACGCTCGTCGTCACCGTGCATGAACTCGGGCACTTTTGGGCGGCTAAGGCCTGTGGTGTGGCCGTGGATCAGTTTGCTATTGGCTTTGGTCGACCCCTTTTGCGCTGGACCGATCGCTCGGGCGTGCAATGGCAGATCGGCTGGATCCCCTTGGGCGGCTATGTGCGCTTTTCAGGCGACGTCAATGAGGCCAGCGTCCCGGATCAGAACGGCCTTGAAGATCTGCGCAAGGCCATCACCGCCCATGAGGGGGCGCAGGGTGTTCGCCGCTATTTCCACTTTAAGCCCCTGTGGCAGCGCGCCTTCGTAACCGCTGCCGGTCCGATTGCGAATTTCGTCCTCTCGACAGTGCTGTTTGCCCTGCTGTTGATGATGATTGGCGAGCGTGTTTCGGTGCCGCGCGTTGATGGCATTGCGCCAAACCAGGCCGCAGCCAAGGCGGGCTTTCAGGTCGGTGATATTATCAAACGCGCCGATGGCCGCAGGATCGAAAGTTTCACGGACCTGCAGCAGATCGTCATGCTGCGGGCCGATACGCCGATCAAATTTGAAGTGGATCGTGGCGGTAATCGCGTTTCCTTGATCGCCATCCCCGATCGCCGCGACGTCACGGACTCCTTTGGCGGTAAGCAAAGCGTCGGTGTGCTCGGCCTGTCCAACCAATCGCGTCAGCAGGACTTGGCCCTTAAGCGCTACAACCCTATCGAGGCCTTGGCACGGGGTGCGGGTCGAACATGGGACGTATTGGATACGACCGTCTATTATCTCAGCCGGATCGTAACCGGTCGTGAGTCGGCGAAGCAGTTGGGCGGCCCCTTAGGGATCGCGCGGGCTTCGGGTGCCGTCGCACAGGCCGGTGCAGAAGGGGCCCCTAGTTTTGCAACGCAGATCATCGGAAGCTTTGTTGCCCTGCTTGGCCTTGCCGCTGTTCTATCGGTTGGGATTGGGTTCATGAATCTGCTACCCATTCCTGTACTCGATGGCGGCCACCTGCTGTTTTACGCCTATGAGTCTATTGCCCGCCGCCCCATGAATGCCGGAATCCAAGCGGCAGGTTATCGGGTTGGGCTTGCTATGCTGCTCAGTTTGATGTTGTTCGCCACTTGGAACGATTTGCAGCAACTCCAAGTGTTTCATTTCCTCGGCGGATTGTTCTCGTGAATTCCCGCCCCGCGTCGATGGCTGATCATATGCAGAATTCTAGCGCCCGCAGCACTGTCGCCCGTTTAGGGCTCATGTCGGGGCTTGCCTTGCTTCTATCCGGTACGGCCTTGTCTGGGCCGGCCTTGGCTCAGGCGACCGGCGCGCCGGCGGCGGCGGCCCCCCAGACGGCGGTCATTCAGCGGATCATTATCAAGGGCAATGAGCGCATTGAGCAGGGCACAGTCCTGTCCTACCTGACGATCCAGCCCGGCGATCTGGTCGGACCGGCTCAGATCGACTTGGCGCTCAAGACCCTGTTCCGGACCGAGCTGTTTGCCGACGTGAAGTTGGATATCCAGTCGACCGATCTGGTGGTGACCGTCGTTGAGAACCCGATCATCAATCAGGTGGTCTTTGAAGGGAACGATAATCTCAAGGAAGATAAGCTGCGCGATGAGGTGACCATCCGTCCGCGCGGTATCTTTACCCGCTCGAAGGTCCAAAAGGACGTCCAGCGGATCATCGAACTCTATCGCCGCTCCGGCCGGATTTCAGCCACCGTGACGCCTAAGGTGGTAGAGCTGCCGCAAAAGCGTATCGATCTGGTCTTTGAGATCAATGAAGGCCCGAAAAGTGGCGTTCTTCGGATCAACTTCCTAGGCAATAAGGAATATTCCGATAACGATCTGCGCGATGTGGTCGTGACCAAAGAGTCGGAATGGTACAAGTTCCTGACCTCTAACGACAATTACGATCCAGACCGGATCGAATATGACCGCGAGCAACTGCGTAAACACTATCGCAACCGCGGCTTCTATGATTTCCGCATCATTTCGGCCGTTGCCGAACTGGCACCAGACAAGAACGGCTTTGCCGTCACCTATAGCCTTGATGAAGGCCCGAAGTATAAGTTTGGCAAACTGACCGTCGACACCGACCTCAAGAAGTTGAACGGCGATATCCTGCGGATGTTGCTGCCGATTCAAGAGGGCCAGATCTACGAAGATAAGCGGATCGAAGACGCGACCGACGCCCTGACCTTCGCCGCCGGTGCTGCGGGCTTTGCGTTCGTCGATATTCGGCCGCGCTATGTGCCCAACAAGGCCACCAAGACGGTCGACGTCGTCTTTGAGGTCAAGGAAGGCCCGCGCGTCTATGTCGAGCGCATCGATATTGTCGGGAATGTTCGCACGCTCGACCCCGTCGTTCGACGTGAACTGCGCCTGACCGAAGGCGATGCCTTCAACCGCGTTCTGGTTGACCGCTCTAAGAACCAGGTTAAGGCCCTCGGGTTCTTTAAAGACGTGGATATCGAAGAATTGCCGGGCAGTGCGCCTGACCGCACGATCTTGAAGGTTAAGGTCACCGAGCAGCCCACCGGCGAACTGTCGTTCAGTGCGGGCTATTCGTCTTTGGATAAGGTGGTGCTCGACCTCGGCGTTACCGAGCGGAACTTCCGGGGCCGTGGCCAGAGCGTTCGTGCGCAGGTGTCGATGGGCTCCATGCGCCAGCAGATTGACTTCTCGTTCACCGAGCCTCGGTTCCTTGACCGCGATCTTCGCGCCGGTCTGGACCTGTTCTCATACAAGTACAATTTCTCGCAATATTCCGGTTACGATACGGCATCGACCGGTTTGGGCGTGCGTCTTGGTTTCCCCTTGACCCAAAATGCGTCCATGTCGACCCGCTATAATCTGCGTAGCGATGATGTGGTGGTTCAGGCCGGGCTTTGCGGCGTCAGCGTCTCAATCTTGCTCTGCGAACAGGCCGGATCGCGTATCACGTCCTTGGTGGGCTATTCCTACCGGTGGGATCGCCGCAATGATCCGATCAAGCCGACGCGGGGCTTCTCGGTTGATGTGCAGCAAGACTTCGCAGGCATCGGCGGCGATGTGAAATATCTCAAGACCGAGGCCGATGCCGATTGGTATCACGGCTTCACGCCGAGCATCATCTTCAGCGCGTCACTGTCGTCCGGTTACATCTTCTCCTATGGCAATGACAGTATCCGGATCAATGACCGCTTCTATAAGGGCGGCAATACCTTCCGAGGCTTCCAGACCGCCGGTATTGGTCCGCGCAACCTGACCTATAATGACGCCTTGGGTGGCCAAGCCTATGCCATTGGCTCGCTAGAACTGACCCTGCCCACCGGTTTGCCTGAGCAGTACGGCATCAAGGCCGCGCTATTCTCCGATTTCGGTACCTTGGGCATGTTGGACAGCAAGTCTAAGAGCAGTTGCGTGACCTATCCTGCGGGTACGACCCTAGCGGATGGCACCCTCTCGACCGCGGCGACAACCAACTGTGACACGATCAAGGATGACCTCACCCCTCGTGCAACCGTGGGCGCCAGTATCTTCTGGAAGTCACCCATGGGGCCCATTCGCTTTGACTTCAGCCAAGTGCTGCTAAAAGAAACCTATGACCGCACTGAAGCCTTCCGTTTCTCCACATCAACAAGGTTCTAATCTCATGTCATTGAAAACCATTGGTGCTACTGGCCTTGGCCTGCTGGCCTCTTTCGCGATTGCGCAATCGGCCGCTGCCCAAGCCGCTCCGGTCGCAGCTAAGACGGCTCCGGCTGCCCCGGTTGTTTCGCCACTGACAACCGGCCCAGCAATCGCAGGCGTTTGCGTCTATTCAGGCGACCGCGCGATCCTGTCCTCGACGGTCGGTAAGTTCGTGCTGACCCGCATCCAGACAATCGAAGCCCAGGCCAACGCAGAACTGACGGCGGAAAAGAACGCCATCGTCGCGGAAGGCAAGACGCTTGAAGGCCAACGCGCAACCCTCCCGCAGGAGCAGTTGGAGCAAAAGGCGCTTCAGTTGAACCAGCGCGGTCAGGCTCTGCAACGCAAGGCCCAGCAGCGTGGTCGTGAAATCGAAGCCACGCAGCAAAAGGCCCTGTCACGGGTCAATGATGAGCTTTTGCCTCTGGTCCGCGATGTGTTCCAACAGCGCGCCTGTAGCCTGTTGCTCGATGGTAACGCCGTGATGCTGGCCAATCCGGCCATGGACATTACCGAAGCGGCTGTGGTCAAGCTCAACGCCAAGATCACGCAGTTTGCTTTTGAGCGCGAGCGTCTTGAGGCGCAGCCCGCTCCGGCTCAATAGTCTGTTTTATGATCCAATATCGCTCTAGGGCGATCTTGATCAGATAAGCTAACGCGGTGGGCGGGCTTTGCGGCCTGTCCACCGCTGTTGTTTCGCGGGGGGACGCATGCCGGACCTACGGTTTTTTGACGATTTGGGGCCCTTTACCCTCAAGGCGCTCGCTCATTTGACGGGCGCGGTCCTTGCGGATCCAAAGACGGCTGATCAGGTCGTGACCACGGTTTTGCCTTTGAACAGGGCCAAGGCGGGGGCGATCAGCTTTCAGTCTGATCCCCGCTACCGAGCCGACCTTCAGGCCACGGGGGCGAGCGCCTGTTTCCTTGCGGCAAGCCAGCAGGCCTTGGCGCCCAAGGGCTGCGCAGTCCTGATCACGCCGACCCCGCAGGCCGCCTTTGCCCAATGCGCAGAGGCGTTCTTTCGGCCGAAACGTCATGCCGGAGCGATTGCCATTCATCCAGACGCCCATCTCGAAGAGGGCGTCGAACTGGCACCGGGTGTCGTTATTGGCCAAGGGTCTACGATTGGGGCTGGAACCGTCATCGGGGCCAATACGACCATCGGTCCGGGGGTCTCCATCGGTCGCGACTGCCAGATCAGCCCCAATGTCACCATTGGCTTTGCCATGGTGGGTGATCGGGTTCGTATCTTTGCGGGCGTGCGCCTTGGTGAGCCGGGCTTTGGCATAACAGGGTCGGCAAAGGGTGCGATGGATGTGCCTCAGCTTGGCCGGGTCATTATTCAAGATGGCGTCACCATCGGCGCAGGGACCTGCATTGATCGCGGGGCCTTTGACGACACAGTCGTGGGCGAGAACACCAAGATCGATAATATGGTTCAGATCGCCCACAATGTCGTTATCGGCCGCAACTGCGTGATTGCCGCTCAGGTTGGCTTTGCGGGCAGTGTCACGGTCGGTGATGGCGCAGCCTTTGGCGGTCAGGCCGGGACGGCGGACCATACCAAAATTGGCGCGGGGGCCCGGATTGCCGGATCCTCTGGCGTGATGAAAGATATTCCAGCGGGCGAATCTTGGGGGGGCTATCCGGCCCGTCCGATCCGTCGCTGGCTGCGTGAAACCGCATGGGTATCCCAGCGCGTGAATGATCGTGAGCCCGGTGCCAAGTCGGACCGTGTGAAAGGTGATGACGAATGAGCGAGATCGAAACCCAGGCCGAGCCCTCAACCTCCATTGATATTAATGAGATTTTTCGGCGCATTCCGCACCGCTATCCCTTCTTGCTGGTGGACCGGGCGGAGGACTATGTCCCGCACAAGTCCATTGTCGGTATCAAGTGCGTGACCTTCAATGAGCCCTTCTTTCAGGGCCATTTTCCCAACAATCCGGTTATGCCGGGTGTCTTGATCGTGGAGGCCATCGCCCAGAGCGGGGCCTTGCTGATGTCTAAGACGCTCGATGCCGACGTCACCGGCAAGACCATCCTGTTCATGTCGCTCGACAATACGCGCTTTCGCCATCCGGTCCGTCCGGGCGATGTTCTGCGTATGGAGGTCGAGGTGGTGCGGGCGCGGTCTACCCTGTTTAAATTCCGAGGCAGAGCTCTGGTTGGCGACAAGGTCGCTGCTGAGTGTGAGTTCGCCGCTATGGTCGTGGAAACCCCAGAATGACCCAGATTCACCCCAGCGCCATCATCGATCCTAAGGCCCAGTTGGGCGTGGATGTACAGGTCGGGCCGTTCTGTACGGTCGGGCCCAATGTGGTGTTGGGCGACGGCGTCAAGCTGACCTCTCATGTGGTTGTCGACGGTCACACCACGATCGGGGCCCAGACCCTCGTCCATCCCTTGGCCTTCTTGGGCGGCCCGCCGCAGCATCTGGCTCACAAGGGCGAGCCGACGGAGCTGATCATCGGCGAGCGCAATGTCATCCGCGAAAATGTCACCATGCATACGGGCACGGTCGGCGGCGGTGGCGTGACACGGGTTGGGTCGGACAGTCTCTATATGGTCGGGGCACACGTCGCCCATGACTGCATCGTCGGCAACAATGTCACCTTTGCCAACAATGCCACCCTCGGTGGCCATGTTCAGGTCGGAGATTTCGTCTTTATGGGCGGGCTGAGCGCCGTGCACCAGTTCACCCGCATTGGCCGCTATGCCTTTGTCGGCGGCGGCGGCGTGGTGACCAAGGACATCATTCCTTACGGTTCGGTCTGGGGCAACCATGCCCATCTCGAAGGCCTGAACCTTGTCGGCCTCAAGCGCCGGGGCTTCTCGCGCGAGGCGATCAACAATCTGCGCGCCGCCTATCGCCTGATGTTTGCCGATGAGGGCACGTTCCAAGAGCGGCTCGATGATACGATGGAGGTCTATCAGGGCTCGGCCGAAGTGATGGAAATCGTCAACTTCATCCGCTCCGACGCCAATCGCCCCATCTGTCTGCCACACGATTGAGCACGCCTATGCGCAAGCTTGGTCTCATTGCCGGTGGCGGCGACCTGCCAAGGACGCTGGCCCAGCGCTGCGTCGATGCGGGGCGTCCATTCTTTGTCGTCCGGCTCAAGGGCTTTGCCGATAAGGCCATGGCAGAGTTTCCGGGCGCCGACATTGGCATGGCCGAACTGGGCAAGTGTTTTTCCGCCCTCAAAAAGGCGGGATGCGAGACCGTCTGTTTTGCCGGTCTGGTCGCAAGGCCTGATTTCGCCGCCCTAAAGCCCGATATGCGCGGCATGATGGCCCTGCCACGGGTCATTTCGGCGGCGCGCAAGGGTGATGATGGCCTGCTTAGGGCCCTGTTGGCCGAGTTCGAGATGGAGGGCTTCGTCATTGAGGGGGCTCATGAGGTCGTTGATGACCTAACCCTTCCGGTCGGCGTGCTGGGCGCTGTGGTGCCTGAGGCCAGCGACAAGACCGACATTTCCCGCGCCATCGAGGTCGCCCGCGCCATTGGCCGGATGGATATCGGGCAGGGCGCAGTGGTCGTGCGTGGGCTCGTATTGGCGGTTGAGGGGCAAGAGGGCACCGATGCCATGCTGGCGCGCTGCGCGGACCTGCCCAAGGCCCTGCGCGTTGGCGAGACCGGTGAGGCCTGCGGCGTGCTGGCCAAGGCTCCCAAGCCCATCCAAGAGCGCCGCGTGGACCTTCCCACCATCGGTGTGGCCACGGTTCGCGCAGCGGCCCGTGTTGGCCTTCGCGGAATTGTCGGTGAGGCTGGGGCCCTGCTGGTCATTGATCGTCAGGCCGTGATTGAGGCCGCCGATAGTCTGGGCCTGTTCATTCTGGGTATCCCCCATGCGCCGGACGACGACGGGGCAGGGGCCTAAGGTGACCCAAGACGCGAACCCTAAGCCCCTCTGTGTCATGCTGGTCGCGGCCGAGGCCTCTGGCGATACGTTGGGGGCCGGATTGGCCCGGGTGCTCAAGGCGCGGCTGGGCGATGGGGTTCGCTTTGTCGGCATTGGCGGCGAGAAGATGGCCGCTCAGGGCATTGTCAGCCCGTTCGCGATTTCGGAACTGTCCATTCTCGGTATCCTCGAAGGCGTCGCCGCCTATGGCCGCGTGGTCAAACGCGCCGATGAGGCCGCAGCCTTGGCCGTGCGCGAACAGCCTGATGTGGCAGTCTTGATCGATAGCTGGGGCTTTACCCTGCGGGTCGCCACCCGCCTTCGCAAACAGCTCCCGAAGCTGCCCCTGATCAAATATGTCGGCCCTCAGGTCTGGGCCTCGCGTCCGGGCCGGGCCAAGACCTTGGCCGCCGCTGTTGACCACCTGCTGTCCATCCATGCTTTCGACGCCCCCTATTTCGAGGCCGAAGGCCTGCCGGTGACCTTTGTCGGCAACACGGCGGTTTCGATTGGATTTGAGACCGCTGATCCGGCTCGGCTGCGTGCCCATATTGGCGCAGGGCGTGAGGATCCGATCCTTCTGGTCCTGCCCGGCAGTCGCCCCGCCGAGATCGCCAAGGTCCTGCCGCCCTTTGAGGACGCCCTGCGGCTGATCAAGGCCGCCCATCCGCGTCTGCACGTGGTCGTCCCCGCCGCATCGACCGTGGCCGATCAGGTCGCCGCCAAGGTCGCCAGTTGGCCGTTCCGGGCCCATGTCCTTCGCGACGAGGCGCTGAAACGCGACGCCATGGTGGCCTCGACCGTTGCCTTGGCCTGTAGCGGCACAGTGACGACAGAACTGGCTCTGGCCGGATGTCCGATGGTGGTGGGCTATCGGATCGGAGCAGTGACCTATGCGGTGCTCAAGCTCTTGCTTCGCACGCCCTATGTGACCCTATTCAATATTGCGGCAGGCCGGTATGTCACCCCCGAATTTTTGCAAGACCGCTGTACCGGCCCCCTGATGGCCAAGGCCGTGTCAGACCTGCTCGATGATCCCGAACGCCGCGCCAAGCAGTCGGCCGACCAGTTCGCGGCCCTCGACAAGATGGGCCGAGGCGGCCCTGACCCGGCCGAGCGGGCCGCAGATGTGGTGATGGACTATCTGAAGCGCCGATAGGGTCGCGGTTAGACACAAAAAAGGGCGGAACCGAAAGGTCCCGCCCGATTTCATTTTGATCAAAGGCCGTTGGCCTAGCGCTGTTCGATATCGACGAAGTCGCGTTGCAGGGCACCGGTATAGAGCTGGCGCGGACGGCCGATCTTGCGCGCTGGGTCTTCGAACATTTCTTTCCACTGCGAGATCCAGCCGACGGTGCGGGCCAGAGCGAAAAGCACGGTGAACATGTCGGTGGGGAAGCCCATCGCCTTGAGGGTGATGCCCGAATAGAAGTCGATGTTCGGATAGAGCTTGCGTTCCACGAAATAGGGATCGCTGAGGGCGATCTTTTCCAGTTCCATGGCCACCTTCAACAGCGGATCGTTGGGGTCGCCCACAGCGGCCAGAACCTCATGGCAGGTCTTCTGCATGACGGTCGCGCGGGGGTCATAGTTCTTATAGACCCGGTGACCAAAGCCCATCAGGCGGTACTTGCGGTCCTTGACGCCCTGAACATATTCAGGAATGCGGTCAACTGTGCCGATTTCCTTCAGCATCATCAGGGCCTCTTCATTGGCCCCGCCGTGGCTTGGGCCCCAAAGGCAGGCGATACCGGCGGCGATACAGGCGAACGGGTTCGCACCCGATGACCCGGCCAGACGCACGGTCGAGGTCGAGGCATTCTGTTCGTGGTCGGCATGGAGGATGAAGATCCGGTCCATGGCGCGGACCAGAACGGGGTTCACCACATAGTCTTCGGCGGGCACGGCAAAGCACATGCGCAGGAAGTTTTCCGAATAGCCCAGATCGTTCCGTGGGCTGACAAAGGGCTGGCCGACGGAATATTTGAAGGCGCGGGCCGCGATGGTTGGCATCTTGGCGATCAGGCGATGGGCCGAAATCTTGCGCTGTTCGGGATCATCGACATTGATGCTGTCGTGATAGAAGGCTGACAGGGCGCCGACCGTGCCGGTCATGATCGCCATCGGGTGAGCGTCGCGACGGAAGCCCTCGAAGAAGCGGTCAAACTGCGCGTGCAGCATGGTGTGATAGGTGATGTTGTGCTGGAACTGCGCAAACTCATCAGCCTTGGGCAGTTCGCCGTTCAGCAAGAGGTAGCAGACCTCCAAGAAGCTGGACTTTTCGGCCAACTGACTGATCGGATAGCCGCGGTGCAGAAGCACGCCCGCGTCGCCATCAATAAAGGTGATCTTGCTTTCGCAGCTTGCCGTGGAGGTGAAGCCTGGATCGAAGGTGAAGACGTCGGCGTCGGCATAGAGCTTTCGCACATCGACCACGTCCGGACCGGTGGAGCCGGACAGCACCGGCAAATCATAGCTCTTACCGCCTAGGGTTAGGCTCGCGGCCGCTTTGGGCGTGGTCTTATCGTTCATGCCAATCATCCTTCGTCGTGTGCGGGGCGGACCCTGCGCTTCTTAAGCTTTATAGTGACTAAATTTGATTACAAAAGCCTATCGTCCATCCGCGTCAAGCTTTCGTCGCGGTTCAGGGCCGCCAATGTCTTTCCTAGGTCAGGAGCGGGCAATCCTGCGGTCAAAATGGCGCGCAGGGCAGGGCCGAACTTGCCAAATCCAACAGCCTCCTGTTCGGCGAAATCCTTGAGCAGGCCTTCGAGGTCTGGAGCGGTCCAAACCGGTGCTGCGTGCAACCTATCGCGCAATCGCGACAGCCGCGCGACGGTCTCTTCGGTCAAGTTTTTGGTCGCCTTTTCGTCGAGCACCAAGGGGCGCTGGGCAATCACAAAGGCCATCTGATCGACCAGTTCGAGAACCGTCTTTCCACGATCCTGTAGCAGCGGCATGGCCTCTCGAAGCCGCGCCTCGATGGGTGCATCGAGCACCGTTCCGCGCGCCGCCAAGGCCTTGAGCACCAGATCGGCAATCCGATCATGATCCGCAGACTTCAGATAATGGGCGTTGATATGGTTCAGCTTGTCCCAGTCGAGGCGCGAGGCCCCCTTGTTGACATCGACAATATCGAACCAAGCGATGGCCTCTTCGTCGGAGAAGATCTCATCATCGCCATGGCTCCAGCCCAGGCGCGCCAGATAGTTTCGCAGGGTTTCGGGCAGATAGCCAAGCTCCGCATAGTCTCCTACCGCCTGCGCGCCATGGCGCTTGGACAGTTTGGCCCCGTCCGGTCCATGGATCAGGGGGATGTGGGCAAAGGCGGGTTTGGTAAAGTCGAGCGCCTCATAGATCAGGCTTTGGCGGGCGGCATTGTTGAGGTGGTCATCGCCGCGAATGACGTGGGTCACGCCCATATCGTGATCATCAACGACTACGGCCAGATTATAGGTCGGCGCGCCGTCCGTGCGCAGAAGGACCAGATCATCCAGATCACGATTGTGAAACGTCACCCGACCTTGGACCAGATCCTCAACGACCGTGTCGCCATCGACCGGGCCTTTGAAGCGGATGACAAAGGGTTGGTTGTCCTTGTCTGGTCCAGCGACCTGATCGCGCCAAGGCGAGCGCAGGGCGCGGCCTTCGGCTCTGGCCTGCTCACGCTGGGCGTCGGCCTCTTCGGGCGTCATGTAACAGCGATAGGCGCGGCCCTTGGCGACCAGGTCCATAACCGCCTCACGGTGACGCTCGGCGCGGGCAAATTGGAACACCGGTTCAGCGTCAGCCTTAAGCCCTAGCCAGTCCAAACCTTCAAAGATTGCGGCGACGGCAGCCTCGGTCGAGCGCTCGCGATCGGTGTCCTCAACCCGCAATAGAAACTTTCCGCCGCAGTGCCGCGCAAAAAGCCAGTTGAACAATGCCGTTCTTGCACCGCCTATATGGAGATAGCCGGTGGGCGAGGGGGCAAAGCGGGTGACGACGGCAGGGCGGTCGGACATCGATATCCAAGGGT
>CANFKD010000019.1 GCA_947447115.1 Caulobacteraceae bacterium | reverse complement strand
CTAAAGACGATCTGATCGGTGCGCAGGGTGCCGCGCACATCTTCAAGCAGATTGGCCAAGCGCTCACGCTTCAGCGCGTCCGTGTCCACTTCGAGCAGAAGGTAGGAGCCCCCCTGCAGGTCAAGACCCAGATTAAGCTTCTGATGCGGGGCCCAAGCGGGCATCTGATCCATCACCGACTTGGGCAGGACGTTTGGCAAGGTGAACACAAGGCCGAACAGCAGTGCGGCTGTGCAAGCGATCACCTTCCAGCGGGCAAGATTGAGCATGGGCTTGGACTTTCGGCGCCTAAAGGATGGGCGGTAACATCAAAAAGAACGGCGGCAGGATGGTCCCGCCGCCGCGATCATCAGGACTTGGTGTCGTTGGCCGCCGCAGGCTCGCCGCGCGTGCGCACGTCCGAGATCATCGACTTAACGACCTTCACCGTCACGCCAGTCGCGATTTCAACGCCGACTTCGGTCTCTTCGACGCGAGCAACCTTGCCGATCATGCCGTTGGACAGGACCACCGTATCACCGCGCTTGATGCCGGTGATCAGGGCCTGATGTTCCTTGGCGCGCTTTTGCTGCGGACGGATCATCAGGAAGTAGAACAGCACCATCACCGGCAGGATTGGGGCCATCGGCCCCATCGCCGCCAAAAAGTTCTCAAAGCCGCCCATCGGGGCGCCTGCTGCTGCAGCGGTCTGGGCCATAGCCGGGGTCGCGAACATGAAGTCTCACCTGTTATGGTCGGCCGGTACGAACATCGTCGGCCTGAAGTTGCCGGAAACTAGGCGTTGAGAGCAGGTTTTGCAATGGAGCGCCAACCGCTTTAGGAACCATTGGCCATGACCCATGATCTAAATGCCACCCTGATCCGTATTGCCGAGGCCCTAGAACGGCTGGTTCCCGCCCCTGTGCCCGAGCCAGACTTCGCCTGCGCCAAGCTCTTTCGCCATGATGCGGGCCAAGGCCTGTTCGTGCCTGCGCCGGACTATCCGCTGGCTTTGGACCTTTTGGTTGGGGTGGAGCGGCAAAAATCGCGGTTTGTTGAGAACCTGCGCCGCTTTGCCAAGTCCAGGCCCGCCAATCCGGTCCTGCTTTGGGGCGCGCGAGGAGCGGGCAAGAGCTCGATGGTCAAGGCCGCCTTTATGGCTGTGGCTGCCGAACAGCCCAGCCTTCGCCTGATCGAGGTCGACCGCGACGAGGTCACCGCCTTGCCGCGCCTGTTCGAGCGGCTGCGCGGGCGTCCTGAGCGATTCTTGGTTCTTTGTGACGACCTGTCGTTCGAAGAGGGCGCGGCCTCGGCCAAGGCCTTGAAATCGGCGCTCGAAGGCGGGGTCGGCGGGCCACCGGAAAATGTGCTCTTCACCGCCACCTCCAACCGCCGTCACCTGATGCCGCGCGACCACAACGAGACCAAGGGGGCCATGGCGGCTGCCGAAGATGCCGAAGAGGAGGTCTCGGTCTCCGACCGTTTTGGCCTGTGGATCGGCTTCCCGCCCATGGACCAGCCGACCTATCTGGAGGCCGTGCGCCTCTATGCCCAGCGCTTTGACCTGACGATCAAGGACCTCGACCGCCGCGCCCTACAGTGGTCGCAGCTTCGCGGCAGCCGATCAGGCCGCGTCGCGTGGCAGTTCATTCGGGACTTGGCGGGGGAGTTGGATCGGGATTTGCAGGGGTAGATCCCCCTACCCCGGCTGCGCCGGTACTTCCCACTTTTGGAGCAAGTGGCCTAAAGGGCCGAAGAGGGCCTTGTTTTCTTCCGCTTTCCCCGCGAAGGCGGGGATCCAGACCCGTTCACGCGGTTGAGAGGTTCATGGATACCCCCCTCTCCCAACCCTCTCCCCCTCAAGGGGGGAAAGGGCCTTGTTATTTCATTCGCGTCATTGCGAGCGAAGCGAAGCAACTCAGAAGACTGACACAAGCCAGAGCTGATGTTCCCCTAGGTTGCTTCGGCGCGATGCGCCTCGCAATGACGCGGAACATATCGATCCCCCCTCCTCATGCTGAGCCTGTCGAAGCATGGGGAGGACCCAAAACTGTCCTACCGCGGCATCACCAAGGCCGGATCAATCGGGCGGGCCTTTTCCTTGGGCGATGGGGCATAGCGCAGTTCGAAGTGGAGCTGCGAGGCCTCGACGCCGCCGGTGCGGCCTACCGTGCCGATGGTCTGGCCTTGAGCGATACGGTCCTTGATCTTGACCGCGGTGCTGGCCATGTGGGCATAGGCCGTGACCCAGCCGCCCTCGTGCTTGATCAGCACCAGATTGCCAAAGCCGGGGACCAGATTGCCGGAATAGACTACCTCACCGCCCGCAGCCGCACGAACGGGATCGCCATCCTTGCCGCTGAGATTGATGCCGTCATTGCGTTGACCACCGGGCTTGATACCAAAGCCAGAGATCACGTCGCCGCGGACAGGCCACAGGAAGCGTCCGCGACCCGAGGCGATGACCTCAGACTCCGTCGGCAGCACCCCCGTCTCCGCAGCAGCCATCGGGGCTGGCGGCAAGGTCACGGGACGCGGCTCAGGCCGGACGGGCGGCGGAAGCGTGCCATTGACGACCGGCTTAGGCGGCAGAACGGTCGGGGTTGTTGATGTCATAGATTGATTGAGGGGCTGGGCTGCTGCGGCCTCATCGGCCGCGCGCTTGGCGGCAAGGGCACGCTCATTGGCCAACCGAGCCGCTTCACGACGAATGATGTCCTGCTCGGCTTCAAAACGAGCGGCTTCGGCGCGGTCGGCAGCGGCCTGTTGCGCGGCGCGCTCAGCGGCCTCGGCCTTTTTGACCAAGCGCACCTGAACTTCAGCGGGCAGCTTGATCTTCTGACCGGGGCGCAGGCCTTTGCTCGAGGTGGTCTTGTTCAGCTTGGTCAGATCTGAGACGCTGACATCAAAGCGATTGGCAATGTCCGAATAGGTATCGCCACGCTGGACCTCATAGACCATCGGCGCAGGAACCTTCAGCACCTTGCCCCTGGGCAGGGCATAGGGCCTTTTCAGGCCGTTCATCTTGATCAGGTCGTCCTTGTCCATCCCCAGACGCTTGGCGACGCTGGCGACCGTATCGCCGCGTACGACCTTGTAGGTGCCCTTGCCGCCCTGCACGTGCTTCGGCAGCGCCGCATAGGACTGGGTCGAGATCTCGATCGCGGGCGGAGCATCAGCCTCAACTGGACTTGGCGCGACCGCCGAGCCAGGGACCTTTATGACCTTGCCGCGCGTTAGGGCATAGGGCTTCTTCAGCCCATTCAGCGCGATGATCTCAGACTGGCTGACCTTCAAACGCTTGGCGATGACGGCGACGGTGTCACCTTTGGCCACCTTGTAGCTATCAAAGGTTTCGGCGGCCTCGACAACAGGCGCAGACTTGCTGTCAGATTTCACGCGTGGCGCGGCGTCCGCTTGACCCGGCACCTTCAGCAGCTTTCCCACGGACAGGCCATAGGGCTTTTTGAGGTCGTTTAGCGCGATGATGTCGTCTTGGCTGACCTTCAAACGCTTGGCGATAAGGCCGACCGTATCGCCGCTTTTCACCCGATAGGTAGCGCTGGCCGTCTCGACCGGTGGCTCGACCGGCTTGGCCTTAACCTTAGGCTCCGCCGAAATGATGGCTTTCGTTTCGGTCAAGGCGAGAACCTGACCGAGCTTTAGGGCGTACGGCTTCTTCAAACCATTCAGATCGATAAGGTCGGCTTGGCTAACACCGGTTCGATTGGCGATACCGCCCACCGTGTCACCCTTGGCAACCTTGTAGGTCGAGAGGCTGACATCCTTAGATTTGGCTTTGGAGTCTGTGGCCTTGTCGGATTTGGCGTCAATGCGTGACGAGGACTTGGCAGCCTTGGAAGGGGTCACCTTCAGGACCTTGCCCAAGGACAGTTTGTAAGGCTTTTTAAGGCCGTTCATTTCAATCAGATCGGCTTGGGTCATGTCCAAGCGCTTGGCAATCAACTCGACCGTATCGCCCGATACCACCGTGTAGGCGCCGTCAGAATCGGCGCTTGTGATTGACCGCTTGGCCGACTTGCTATGGGTCGCAGCATCGGCGCGCAGGACTTCACCGCTCAGGGGGCTCACACTGAGGGCAAGGGCCGAGGCCAAGATCAGGACTTTTTTCATCGCCGCTCCAAACGAAAGATGGCGGGAATCACCGTTGGCATGGTCGGGCACCATTTACCATGCCGCCCACTCAAGCAAATCAATAAATAATTCCACAAGTTATAGTTCCCGAGCCACACCCTCAAGCAGGGGTACGAACCGGACATCACAGAGAGTCTCCACCGTGAAGTCTCCCTTTCCATCGCCCGCATAACGCATCAGGCTCTGGACCGGCCCACGTCCAACCGGCGCGACCAGCACACCGGAAGGCTTCAGTTGCGACAAAAGCTCTCTAGGCTCTCCAGGTGCCGCCGCTGTGACCAAAATACGGTCAAAAGGCGCCTGCTCACGCCAGCCCTCAGCGCCATCGCCAAACCGGGTGATGATATTGGTCAGGTCGAGCGTCTTGAACCGCTTTTCGGCCTCGCCCATCAAGGTGCGATAGCGTTCGACGGTATAAACATAGCGGGCCAGTCGCGCCAACACAGCGGTTTGGTAGCCTGATCCGGTGCCAATCTCCAAAACCCGTGAGCGAGGCTCTAAGGTCAGGGCTTGGGTCATGAGGCCGACAATAAAGGGCTGACTGATGGTCTGACCGCAGGCGATGGGCAGGGCCGAATCTTCCCAGGTCCGGTCCAAAAACAGATCCGGCACGAACAGGTCGCGCGGCGTCTGCTCCAGCGCGCCCAGAACATTGGGATCGGTGACGCCTTGCGAACGCAGACCCAAGATCAGGCGGGCGCGCCGGGTGTCGTCTGTGTCTGGCTCATCGGTCATGAACCTTGCTACCCTCTTGGCGGCGTGCCGCCCAGAGCCTTTTTCAGGTCATGGACTGTGGCATTGTGGGTAAGGTCGATATGGAGCGGCGTGACCGAGATCTTGCCATCATAAATGGCACGCAAATCGGTGCCCTCAGCGGGGTTAGACATCTGCCCGCGAAAGCCCAGCCAGTAATAGTCATTGTTGCGCAGGTCCGTTCGCCGCTCGGCCTGGATCAGCGGATTGTCGCGAAAGCCTTGCCGCGTGACCTCGACCTCCTTGACCTCAGAGGCTTCGAGATCGGGGAAATTGATGTTGATCACCACGTCGCTGGGCCAACCGGCCTTGAGCACCTGCAGGATTACGCCGGGCCCGAAGGCTTCGGCGGTGGCGAAGTGAATATGATGGTCTTGATGGCGGATGCGGCGCGCTTGACTGAGCGCCATGGCTGGGACGCCAAGGGCCATCCCTTGGATCGCACCGGCAACCGTGCCCGACATGCTGACATCTTCGCCCATATTCTGGCCGTGGTTAACGCCGGACAGGACCAGATCGGGCCGCTTGCCGGGGATCAGTTCCTGAATGCCCAGAAGGGTGCAGTCGGTGGGCGTGCCCAAGACGGCAAACCGCTTCTCGCTGATGTGGCGCACCCGCAAGGGCTCGGACAGGGTCACCGCACGGCTGGCCCCAGACTGCTCGCGCTCCGGCGCAACCACCCAGACATCATCGGACAGGGCCGCGGCGATCTTTTCGAGGCAGGCGAGGCCATCGGCATGGATGCCGTCATCATTGGTCAGCAGGATGCGCATGGTCCGGCCCTAGGCCTTGCCACCGATCTGGGTCACGCCGCCCATATAGGGCACCAAGGCCTCCGGGATCAGGATGCTGCCATCGGCCTGCTGATAGTTTTCCAGCACCGCCACCAGCGTGCGGCCGACCGCCAGACCCGACCCGTTGAGCGTGTGGACAAAGCGTGTGCCCTTCTCGCCTGCGGCCTTGAACCTGGCATCCATGCGCCGGGCTTGGAAGTCGCCGCAGTTGGAACAGGAACTGATCTCGCGATAGGTGTTCTGGCTCGGCAGCCAGACCTCTAGGTCATAGGTCTTGCGCGCGCCAAAGCCCATGTCGCCCGTGCAGAGCAGCATGGTGCGGAACGGCAGGCCCAACGCCTTAAGCACGCCCTCGGCGCAACCGACCATGCGCAGATGTTCCTCTTCAGACTGTTCGGGCGTGGTGATCGATACCAGCTCGACCTTATAGAACTGATGCTGACGGATCATGCCGCGCGTGTCCCGGCCCGAGGCCCCGGCCTCAGAGCGGAAGCTTGGCGTCAGGGCGGTCATGCGCAGGGGCAGGTCCTCGGTCGCCACGATCTGCTCACGCACAATATTGGTGATCGAGACCTCGGCGGTGGGGATCAGCCAGTGATCGCCCGTGGTACGAAACAGGTCCTCGGCAAACTTCGGTAGCTGGCCCGTACCATAGAGGGCCTCGTCCTTGACCAGCAAGGGTGGTGAGACCTCCATATAGCCGTTCTGGACGGTCTGCATGTCGAGCATGAACTGGCCGAGCGCCCGTTCCAGCCGCGCGATCTGGCTTTTCAGGACCACGAACCGCGCGCCGCTCATGCGGGCGGCGGCGTCGAAATCCATCATGCCTAGGCCTTCGCCCAGATCGACATGGTCCTTGGGTTTGTTCAGCGTGGCGGCGGGCATGTCCTTGGGGTCACCCCAGCGGCGAACCTCGACATTCCCATGTTCGTCCTCGCCCAGCGGCACATCGTCGGCGGGCAGGTTGGCCAGCGAGGCGAGAAGGCCCCGCAAGGCCTCAGACTCGACCTTTTCAGCATCGCCTGCAGCGGCCAGTTCGACCTTGAAGCCTTCGACCGCCTCCATCAGGCGCGCGGCTTCGGCCTCGTCCTTGCGGCCCTTGGCCTGACCGATCAGCTTGGAGGCGTCATTGCGCTTGGACTGGGCCTCTTGCCCCGCCGTCTGGGCGGCGCGCAGGCGCTGGTCGATGGCGAGGATGGCGGCGGACTGAGGCGCAAGCCCACGCTTGGCCCAGGCCGCATCATAGGCCTCTGGATTATCGCGAATTGCCTTGATGTCATGCATGGGGG
Organism: Caulobacteraceae bacterium; assembly: GCA_947447115.1. Lineage (GTDB taxonomy): Bacteria > Pseudomonadota > Alphaproteobacteria > Caulobacterales > Caulobacteraceae > CAISGS01. The sequence goes on along the minus strand of CANFKD010000019.1, from coordinate 22,157 downwards.
CGCGCCGAAAAGAAAATAGAAGGATGCCCCCTTCTAAGGTGCGCCGCGCAAGACGCCAACCCCGTCAGGTCATACTGACGGGGTTGAAGGCCTAGGCAATGTCTTTTTCGAAGGTCTCAATCTGACGGGCGGTCCAGTCCGGCGACTTGGTATAGCGCGCCAAGAGATTATAGATCACCGGCACCACAAAGAGGGTCAGCAGGGTAGCAAAGATCGCTCCGGAGAAGATGACCACGCCGATGGTCTTGCGACTGCCCGCCCCCGGTCCAGAGGCCAAGATCAGCGGCAAGGCCCCGCAGGCGGCAGAGATCGAGGTCATGATGATCGGGCGAAGACGCAGAACCGACGCCTCAATCACCGCCTCGCGGATCTGGAGGCCATCATCGCGGAGCTGATTGGCGAACTCGACGATCAAGATGCCGTTCTTAGCCGCAACCCCGACCAGAATGATCAGGCCAATCTCGCTATAGGTATTGATCGAAGAGCCGGCCATGAGCAGGCCAAAGAGCCCGCCCAAGGCGGCAAGGGGCACGGTCAGCATGATGACGGCGGGATGGATCCAGCTTTCAAACTGGGCGGCCAGAACCAAAAACACCAAGAGCAGCGCCATGCCAAAGGCGAAGGAAATGCCGCCGCTGGCTTCCAAATAGTCCTTGGCCACCCCGCCCCACAGGATGGTGACACCCTTGCTGGGCTGTTGCGCAGCCTGATCGCGATAGAACTGCACGGCCTCCTCGACCGTGTGGCCGGGGTTCAACTCTGCGGTCAGGGTCACAGACCGCTGGCGATTGATCCGCTCACGATCGGGCGTGTCGCCGCGAACCGAGGTCTTGACCACCGAAGCCAAAGGCACCAACTCGCCCGAATTGGCGCGAACATAGAGGGTGTTCAGGTCCTGCTCGGTCCGGCGCTTTTCAAGGTCGGTCTGCAGGATGACGTCATATTCCTGACCACCCTTGATGTAGGTGGTGGATTTACGCGACCCGAACATGGTCTCCAGCGCCCGGCCAACCGCCTGAGGGGAGACGCCCAAGGAGGCGGCCTTGTCACGGTCCAGTTCGACCAGAAGGCGCGGCGATGTCGGTTCATAGTTCAAGCGGGGCCGGGCCAGGCCCGGATTGCCCTGCGCGGCCTTAAAGATCGGATCGATCCAAGCGGCCAACTCTTCATAGTCATTCCCGGCAGCGATCAGATCGACATTGTTGCCCGATCCACCACCGCCTGATCGCTGGAACGGCCCGCGCACGCTGGCCACAACCCGCGCCTCGGTCAGGTTCGACAGGGCCTTATTGGTCTCGGCGGCAATCTGATCGGCAGTGACCTTGCGATCCGTCCAATCCTTAAGAACCAAAATACCCGAACCAGAATTGCCCTGTGAGGAGCCAAAGCGAGGGACGCCGATGTTGTACCGCTCCACCTCACCCTTGTCGTACAGGCTCTTAAAATAGGCCTCCGCCTTAAGCATGACCCCGACCGTATAGTCGTACCCCGCGCCCTCTGGGGCCTGCAGCGAGATATCCACCCGTCCCCGATCCTCTGTGGGCACAAGTTCCTTGGGCAGCATCAGAAAGACCCCGCCCGCCAACATGCCCATGATCAGAACCATGCCCAGGACACCGCCAGCGGCCTTGCGCTCTGCGGTCAGCATTTCGAGGGACGAGCGATAGGAAACCCTCATGGCCTCCATGATCCGGTCAACGCGAACCGACAGCCAAGTTCCGCCCGCCGATGGACGCAGCAGTTTCGAGGCCAGCATCGGCGACAGGCTCAAGGCCAGAACCGCCGAGAAGGCCACAGCAGCAGCGATGGCGACGGCAAGCTCGACAAACAGACGACCGATGTAACCCGGCAGCGCCATCAGGGGCGCAAACACCGACAACAGGACGATCGTGGTGGCAATAACGGCAAAGAAAACCTGCTTGGCCCCGCGTTCAGCGGCCACCAGAGGAGGCTCACCCTCGTCGATCCGGCGTTGGATATTCTCCACCACCACAATGGCATCATCGACCACCAGACCGATGGCCAAGACGAGGGCCAGCAGGGTCAAGAGATTGATCGAAAAGCCCAATGGCGCGAGGATGATGAAGGTCGAAAGGATACAGATGGGCGCGACCACCGACGGGATCAGGGCGGCGCGCCAGGTGCCGAGGAACAAGAAATTCACGCCTGCGACCAGGGCCAAAGAAATGCCCATCGTCCACCAGACGTCTCGGATGGCCTCTTTGGTAAAGGTCGAGCTATCCACCGTAACGACCAACTCCATGCCGGGCGGTAGGGTCTGACTGATCGCGGCCAATTCCTTGGTCACAGCTTTGGAAATTTCCAAGTCATTGGCTTGGGCCTGACGGCTGAGCGATATGCCGACCTGCGCCACGCCATTGGAGCGGAACAGGCGCCGTCGCTCATCGGGTCCCTCCTCTACTCGCGCCACATCACCAAGGCGGGTGAGGACCGGAGATCCCAGACCATTGGCATTGGTGACGCCATTGACCTGAACGGCAGCATTGCGCGTGCCAGCAGGCACGATGGGCAGTTGGGCAAACTCTTTTGCCGAGGAGTAACCGCGCTTGACCCGGATCGTGAAATCCTTGGCGCTGGACTCCAGCGAACCGGCGGGCAACTCGACATTCTGGGTCTGCAGCGCGATGTCGACATCGTCCACCGTCAGGCCGCGCGCTGCCAGAGCATCTGCATCCAGCCAAACGCGCATGGAATAGATCTGCGCACCGGCCAAGCCGACCTGACCGACACCGGGAATGGTCGACAGTCGCTCCACCAGATAGCGGTTGGCATAGTCAGCCAATTCCAGCTTGTCATAGGTGGTCGAGACCAAGTTCATAAAGATCAAGGAGCCCCCGTCCGACTGGGCCTTGGAAATCTGTGGCGGATCGGCCTGATTGGGCAGTTGCGAGGTCACTCGCGAGACGGCATCGCGCACGTCATTGGCCGCTGAATCGATATTGCGTGACAGATCAAAGGTAATCGAAATGCGCGACGAGCCATCACGGCTGTTCGACTTAACCCGGTCGATACCCTGAATGCCGGCGACTTGGCGCTCAATGACCTGAGTGATGCGTTCCTCAACCACCTCAGCCGATGCGCCGCGATAGCTGGTGTAGATCGACACGACCGGAGAGTCGACGTCGGGGAGTTCGCGTACAGGCAAGGCGAAATAGGCGGCCAAGCCGATCACACAGAGGATAATGGCCCCGACTGCCGCAAAGACCGGTCGGCGGACAGAGAGGTCCGAAAGGGTCATTCAGCCGCCCCCTTCGACCACTTACCGCCCGCACCCGGCGCACCGCTCGGGCCACCGGGACGATGACCCCTACCGGCGCCACCGAAGCCCGCACCGTCAGGCTTTCCTACCCGTACAGCCTGATTGGGCTGCACCCGGTTCATACCGTCGCCAACAATGGTTTCGCCTGCGCGAAGGCCTGACACGACCTCAACATAGCCATTCTGACGCGCACCCACGACGATGGTTTGACGATGGGCTATCATCTTCGGGCCCTTAGGCGCGTTGGCGGCCATGCCCTCAGGCATCTTCTTCGGTTTTCCGGGCCGCTGGCCTGCGACAGGGCCATCGCCCTTTTCATCATCCTTGACGATGGTGAAGACAAAGGCCTGCTCGCCCTCGAACTGGACGGCGGCTTCGGGCGCGGCAAGAGCGGAACGAACCCCCTGCTCTACGACCACCTTAGCCAGCATGCCGGGACGTAGACGTCCGTCAGGGTTGGCGAACTCAGCGCGCGCACGCACCGATCTTGTCCGCTCGTCGATGCGCGTATCGACCTCCGCGACTGCGCCCTTAAACTGAGCGTCCGGATAGGCATCAACCTTAGCGGTTAGGACCATACCCTTGTGCAAGCGAGCGTAGAAACGGTCCGGCACAGGAAAGTCGATCCGCACGACCGCCAAATCATCTAAAGACACAATCGGACCACCGGCAGCAATCAAAGCGCCCGGTGCCACGTCCGAAAGGCCCACAACACCGGAAAACGGAGCGCGGATCACGCGGTTCAGACGTCGAGACTGGGCGGCCTTCAGGGCGGCATCGGCTTGCACGCTCGCAGCCTGATAGCGCTCTGCGGTCACCCGGGGGGAATAGCCCTTTGCCGCAAGGTCGTTCCAGCGGGCGGCATCAAGGCGCGCCTGAGCGGCCAAGGACTGGGCCTGAGCCACCGCCGCATCCTGCTCGTCGCCCTTAAGCTCGACCAAAACCTGACCCTTGGACACGGATTGCCCGTCATGGAACAGGACCTTAGTGATCAGTTCGGCTGTGTTGGAGGTCACCGTCACCGACTGCCGCGCCTTGGCCACGCCGAGGGCTTCAATCCGGTCCGTAAAATCTTGAGGTGAGATGACCGCCGCAGCCACAGCGACTGTTCGACCCGCAGCGCCCGCGCCCATGGCCTTTTTGGCTTTGACTGCAGAGTTGGCGACCAACATCAGGCCGCCAGCAATGACCATAAGAACTAAGGCTGCCGCAGCGCCCACGAGAAAGAAATGTTTGCGTAACAAAACCAGAATCTCCTCTGGGCGGGTCGTAACTTCGGCACTGAACAGCCACGGCTGTATGCCGCTTGAAATCCATCACGTCCAGTGACAGTTACGGAAAAAGTCTAATTAAAACCGTCGCCAAAGCCCAATTATTGGTCCCGAAGCTTTTGTGAAATTTTTGGCAAAAGGGGTTTGCCGCCAGCCAATTTGGATGCTGTTCTGGCCCAGATTGCGTGTGATCGAGATTTCGTCCTTTAGCCAAGCCGTGCCATTTTCGATCTGGCCGCTCTGCATTTGCGTCATCAGGGTCCAGTTTTCGCTTAATTCCAGTCCCAAGGTCCCTTCGAGCCGGGTTTCTCGGCCGTAACCGCTGCCGGACAAGGTGGCCAACTGCATATCGGCCACCAGCTTGCGTGAACCCAGTTTCACGGCACGGCCGAGCAGAACACGCGCCTCAAAACCCGCCTGTCCTTTTTCTGTACCCGCCACCGGTAAGGTCAGGCCTGTATAAAATGACAGCACCCCCTTGGTCCCGTTATAGGCCGTCCAGCGCGCCCCCAGTTCCGAATTGCCATAGGCGGTCTGGGATAGGCCGTCCTCTTTGGCTGAGGCCAAATAGACCTTTCCCTGCAGGGTTAACCGCTCAGTCACACCCCGTTCGACAAACAGATCGGCGGCGAGGTCATGATGGACCGGTATCGGAACCAATTGCCCGGCCTCATCAAAGGCCTCGCTGGCCCTTTGCGTCTCGACCTTAACAATGGCTTGGGTCCGGCCCGGCTCCATCGGCCAAGCCCCTGCATGGGCGGGACCACAAACAAACGCCGCCGCAAGCGCGAGGCTCACGGCGGCGATGATTGCTAAAGGGGTTGCCCCCTTTTCCGTGACGCGGCTTAAGCGTCGTATCCCGGCAACTCGCGGTCCAGCTGACGCAGCAAGCCAGGCCAAGCCAAGCTCGACATACTGCCACCCATACCGTTGCGGGTCTGACCGCGCACTTCGTTCTGAGCCGCCTCGGGGGCGATCAAGATGTTCTCGCGACCCGCCGCTAAGGCCATGGTCTGCTGCTTGCAGGCCCGCTCGAGGAAGAACATATTCAGCCATGCCTCACCTGCTGTCGAACCCAAGGTCAAGGTGCCGTGGTTTCGCAAGATCATCAGCTTTTTATCGCCCAGGTCAGCTATTATCCTTTCGCGCTCATCATGGTTGAGCGCGATGCCCTCATAGTCGTGATAGGCCAAGCCGTTGATGACGATCAGGGCATGCTGGCTGATGGGCAAGAGCCCCTCGCGTTGGGCCGCGACCGCTACCCCTTGATCGGTGTGCAGGTGGATGACGAAATGGGCATCGTCCCGCGCCATATGGACCGCCGAATGGACGGTGAACCCGGCGGGATTGATGAAGAACGGGGTCTCATCGACCACATTACCCTCCATATCGATCTTGACCAGGCTGGAGGCCGTGATCTCGTCGAAGTGGTAGCCATAAGGATTGATCAGGAAATGGTGCTCAGGTCCCGGTACCCGCGCCGAGATGTGGGTGAAGATCATATCGTCCCAGCCGTTCAAGGCCGCCAGACGATAGAGCGCGGCCAGATCGACCCGCGCATTCCATTCTGCTTCGCTTACCCTGCCCTTTACGGAGCCGAGGCCCGCCAATGATCCGTCAGCCATGTCTGATCCTCCGATAGATGTTGATGTCCAAAATCGCCCCGAGCGGGCCTGCCGTCAAGCGTTCTGACGCGACCGAACGCGCGGCACGGCGTCAGCCCAGCGGGCCAGTGCCGATTGACGCTCAGTAGGGTCGATGTTGGGCCGGATCTGCTTTGAGGTTGGGCGTATCGCGGCGGCCTCTTCGAGCGAGCTATAGACCCCCGCTGCCAGCCCCGCGAACAGGGCCGCGCCCAGAGCGGTCATCTCGTGAAATTCCGACCGGCGCACCGGCACATCGGTCAGATCGGTCAGGCGCTGAACGAAATAGTCGCTATTGGCCATACCGCCATCGATGCGCAGTTCGGAGCCTTCGCCAAAACAGTCTGGCGCATCGGCGCGCATAGCGTCGATCAGGTCGTGGGTCTGAAAGGCACCGGCATCAAAGGTCGCAGCGGCGATCTCTGGCAATCCGGAATCTCGGGTCAGGCCCAAGATCGCGCCCCTGGCATCGGCATCCCACCAGGGCGCGCCAAGGCCTGTAAAGGCAGGCACCACGACAACACCGTGATCGGGCTTGGCAAGCCGCGCGAGGGCTTCAGCCGCCTGCGGACCACCGCTGATGGAGAGGCCTTCACCGAGCCACTGGATGGCGGCCCCGGCGACGAAGATGGACCCTTCTAGCGCATAGCTGGTCTGGCCATGGACCCTTGCCGCCACGGTCGTCAAAAGCCGTGCCCGCGAAATAGGCCGGGTGGTGCCAGTATTGAGCAGCATGAAACAGCCGGTGCCATAGGTGGCCTTCATTTCGCCCGGATGGATACAGCCCTGCCCCATCAGGGCGCTTTGCTGATCTCCAACCACGGCGCGGATTGGCACCGAACGGCCCAGAATATCGGCCATGGTCTGGCCATAGTCGTCGGCTGTATCCAGCACCTTAGGCAACAGGACCTTGGGCACATTTAGAAGGGTCAGCATCTGGGGCGACCAGTCTTGGCCTTCCAGATCAAACAGCAGTGTGCGCGAAGCGTTGGTTGCGTCCGTCGCGTGGACCGCGCCGCCCGTCAGACGCCAAACGACCCAACTGTCCATGGTCCCGGCCAAAAGCTGGCCTGCCGCCGCCCGCTCGCGTGCGCCCGGCACCGCGTCAAGCATCCAGGCAATCTTGGTTCCGGAAAAATAGGGATCGAGCAGCAGGCCGGTAATTTGAGACACCTCAGGCCCATGGCCGGCATCTCGCAGGGCATCACAGACCGAAGCGGTACGCCGGTCTTGCCAGACGATGGCAGGATGGATGGGACGGCCCGTCTCCTTGTCCCAGATCACCACCGTCTCGCGCTGATTGGTCACCCCGATGGCGGCAATGTCGGCAACATCGCGCCCAGAGGTCTCAACCGCCTCGCGCAGGACCGCCACGCAGGCGGCATAGATCTCTTCGGCATCATGCTCGACCCAGCCATCTTGCGGATAGGACTGGCGAAGCGGCCGACTGGCCGTGATCAAGGGCTTGCCGCCACGATCAAACAGGATGGCACGGGTGCTGGTGGTGCCTTGATCCAAGGCCAAAAGCAATGGCTCGCCCATGTCCTGATTCCCCCCTATAAAGATTCTGATATGGTTAATCGTGTCTAACGCTCTGGCGCGGAAAGTGGAGTCGTTTCCTTGACCTTAGCGCAACTGGCGCAGGCCTTAACAGAGCTCGCAAAGCTTCGCTCACCCGAAGACCGTGAGCAACTGCTTGGCGCATTGATCTCGCTCATCGAAAGTCCGGCTATGGTTGGGGCACTCAAGAGCGACCAGATCCTCACCCTCGTCGATGATATTCTGATGCCTTTGGTGATGCAGGCTGATCCGGCCACACGCGCCCGCCTGTCCGCACGCTTGGCCGCCAAGGACTGGGTGCCTGTGGCTCTGGTGGTTGGCCTGTCGCAGGACGAGTTGGCCATCGCCCTGCCGATCATCGCGGCGAGCCCGTTGCTGACCGATGACGATCTGCTGGATATCCTATCCGGCACGACGCTGGACCATCATATTGCCGTGGCCAGCAGATCCTCGCTGAGCGCCGCGGTCATCAAGGCCATTGTGGAACAGGCCGATCCCCTCGTCCTGACCACACTCTCAACCAATGCGGCCCTCGACCTTTCGCGCCCGGATCTATTCTGTCTGGTTCAGGCCTCACGCCAGTTTGCGAGCCTTCGCGCACCTCTGGCGAGACATCCTCGGCTCACCGCGCCAATGGCGGAGATGATGCTGGCTTGGGTCGGCACAAGCCTGCAGTCCAGCCTGACCAACCGCTTTCATCTGTCTCCCAAAGCAAAGCCCATCGGCTCAGATCAAAGCGAGATGGATCAGAGGCTGGCTGACAAGCTGATGGCGAGCGGAAATCTCCATCCCAGCGCCGTCCTCCGCGCCCTGCGTGAAGACCAACCCTCACTGTTCATGGCCGCCTTGGCGCGGTTGAGCGACCTTGATCTGGGGGCTGTGCGCCGGATGGTCGAGGCGCCGACGCCCGACCTCTTGGCCCTCGCTTGCCTTGCCATCGGGCTGGACCGCTGTACCTTTTCGCCGCTCTTGGCCCATGTTCGGCGGCTATGGGGCGATCGGCCCGGCGGCGATGGTCGTCACGCGGCTGACCGAGCCTTTGGCAATCTCAGCCCAAGTCAGGCCAAAGCGGCCCTGAAATGGGCTTTGGATGCAGCGCGGGTTTGACAAGTTGAGCGAGGGCGGGCTTGGTCCACGGGCTATGAACAGAACAAAACCCATCAGTCGCCGTCTGGCCTTCGTCGCCAGCGACCGTCCCGAAGCGCAAGAGGCCCGCGACCGGCTTGCCGCGCGCTATGGGGATGTGCCCCTTGAAGAGGCCCAAGTGGTTGTCGCCCTTGGCGGTGACGGCTTCATGCTCGAAACTCTGCACCGGACCATGAGCACCCAGACCCCGATCTACGGCATGAACCGGGGGTCGGTCGGCTTTTTGATGAACGAATATAGCGAGGATGAACTGCTCGAGCGGATCAATGCCGCCGAACGGGCCGTCATCCATCCTCTGGTCATGGTCGCGATCGATGCCAAGCGGCGTCAGCACAAGGCCCTCGCGATCAATGAGGTCTCGCTTCTGCGTCAGACCCGCCAGACCGCCAAGCTACGCATTTCCATCGACGGTAAGGTGCGCATGGGCGAATTGGTTTGTGACGGCGCGCTGGTCTGCACGCCTGCAGGATCGACGGCCTATAACCTGTCAGCCTATGGCCCAATCATCCCCATTTCAGCGAGAATTCTGGCCCTGACCGCCATCAGTGCCTTTCGACCCAGGCGTTGGCGCGGCGCGCTCCTGCCCCACTCTGCCCGCGTGACCTTCGAGGTCCTTGAGGCCGACAAACGTCCCGTGAGCGCCGTCGCCGACAATTTCGAAGTGCGCGATATTGTCGAGGTTCACATTGGCGAGGATCGTGAAACCAGCCTCTGCATGCTGTTCGACGCGGGCCACGGCCTCGAAGAGCGGGTCTTGGCTGAACAATTTTCAGGCTAAATCGTCGCTTGTAATAACCTTTGCCGTGCATTTACGACAATTTCGGATTATTAAGCAGATAATTGTAGTCTGTAGTACCAAACCTGTTGGAATAGTGCTGCAGTCCTAGAGGATTGACCATGAGCGAGACCCCGAAGGGTGAAATGATCCCGGTACGTAGCCCCCTGTCGGCCAAGGTCGGCGGACGGTTCCCAGGGATTGATGCCGATGCCATTGCCAAGGCGGAGGCGGCCCTTGCCAGCCTCTCGAACAACTTCACCCAGTGGCTCGAAGAAGAAATCGCCAAGCTCGAAAAGGCACGCCAAGTCGTGCACGAGCAGGGCCTGAATGCTGAGAACTGTGAGAGGCTCTATATCTCTGCCCATGACCTTAAGGGGCTCGGCACCACCTACGAGTTCCCGATCATCACGCGCCTTGCCGCCTCGCTCTGCCGCCTGATCGATGAACCGGAGCGGCGCTCTAAGGCCCCCTTGCTGATCATTGACGCCCATATCGACGCCATCAAGGCAGCCGTTCGCGCCAATATTCGCGACGACAGCCACCCCGTCGGCAAGACCTTGGCCGAGGAACTGGAAGCCAACGTCAAAAAGTTCCTGGCCAGCGAATAGGACTTGCTGCCCTAGTTCAAGGCTGCCATCGGTTCCTCGACAATGCCGTAGCCTGCATCATGCGGGATGACGAGGACGGGTCCGCCTTCGCGGCGCTCGACCTTAGGCTCGACCGTGACCAGAGGCCGTGCGATGGCCTTGGTCATGGCCTCATGGGCATTGGCGCTTTCGGCCAGCAGTTGCAGGTTCATCCGCGTGGGGAAGATCACCTTGCGCTCGCCCGAGGCGGCTAGACGCAGAGCCTCGTTCGGCGTGATCCATTCCGAATCAACCGTCTCCCAACCATCGCAGGCGGCAAGCTGGTCTTCCGGCGCGCGGGCGACATAGAACCAGGTGTCAAAGCGCTTGGGCATCATAGAGGGCGTGATCCAGCGCGCGAAGGCCGACAGACATCCAAGATCCAGATAGAGATCCAACTCCCTGACCAGATCTAAGAAGGGCCGCTGGTCTTGGGCGATAATATCGCGGGCCTGGTGGGCGCGGTCATCGCCGCGGAACATTTCCCCCGACGCATCCCGCGCCAGCAAGATCCCTGCCTCTTCATAGGCTTCCCGGATCGCCGCAATGCGCAGTTCGCGCTCGATGTTGGGGAACGCGTCCCAGCCCAAGGACCGTTCGGCCCAAGCCGCATCGTGATCCCCAGCATGGGTCTTGCCGCCCGGAAAGACCAGGGCGCCTGAGGCGAAGTCGATCTGGTGATGGCGCTTGACCATCAGCACTTCAAACTGAGGTTCGTCACGCACCAGCAATATGGTGGCCGCTGGACGGATGGGAGCGGGTTCTGTTGTCATGAGCGGACCTCCAAGCTAGGCGTCTGTCGCGCCCTGAAGTCCTCATGGTGAAGCAATTGATCCGCCGATCAAGCGCTCAAGGCCTGCAAAGTGAATTCTGTGGCCATTGGGCGTGAATTATCCCGCGACAGGCGGCCAAGCTTATCGAGCAGATAGTCCAGATCATCGCTGCCGATGGCCTGATCCTGCGTCAAGAACCGCTGCAACATGCGCTCCTGAAACCGCTCGCGGTCTTCGAGTTGCCCGTCAAATTCCATCTGCTGATAGGTGTCGACGCCCGCCTTAAAGGCGAGGAACAGGCGGCTGGGAAGGCCTGCCCGTTCATAGATGGCCTTAAACCCGACGGGCCCGGAATCATGGATCATCATCCAGGTCCGCTGATAGGTCACGCCAGCCAACTCGGACAGGCCCCATTCGACAAAGGTCATGTGCCCCTGGGCCACGGCCCTTAACAGAAGCGAAGCTGTGAGCTTTTGCTGCGCATTAAGATGGACGACAAATTCTTTGTAATCTTTGACATGTTTGACCTCATCCAAGAGATCAATAACCGCCCGCTCTGTGGTGCCCTCAACGATCTTGGTCGCCATGTCGGGGGAGACATGATGATGGGCGATCAGATGTTTGCGCACCTCTTCACCGACCAAGGCGATCAGGCGTTCTGACACCGCCAGAGGCAAGACCTGGCGATAGGCCATGGCCTTGAGGATGTCTTCAGACAGAGGAAACCGGTCGATCACCTTGCCCAGCGCCCGCTCAGAAAAGGCGGCATTGTCGTTGGCGCAGGCCGCCATCACCGCTTCGGGCAGGCCAACATCGGCAATCACCCCGGTCACCCGTTCGCTCAGCATCGGACGTGTGGCAATGGCCACCTGCCGCGTCAGTCCAGCCGTGCGAATGATCTCGACAAGGTCTTCGTCGGAAAAGGCGCCAGAGGCATTGATCACCGGAAGCGCCACCTCATCGGTGTCGTGCGAGAGCCGCAAGGCCACGTCGCGCGGAATCAGGGGGGACGACTTCAACGTCACAGACAGGGCAAATCGAACCGCCCGCGCGGCATCTCCAGCCATAATCCGAACGATCTCGTGGGCGTGGGCGCGGTCGGCAGGCGTCAGCACAGCCCGGTCCATCGCCATGAACAGCTTACGGGCCTCCACCGCCCGCTCATAGGCCACTGCCCCCCTCACCATCTTATGAAGGTTGGCATCGGCTAAAGCTGTTTGCCTATTGCTCATACACCCTTGCTCGCGAGCCTTTTCAAGCCCGAACGGCCATCGACAACACGCAGGCGGCAAGATGATGGAATATGCTTAAGGATCTGTTTCCTATAATCGAGCCCTTCCCTCTGAAGGCGCACCAAGACAGTATGAAGCTCGAAGCGCACCTGCGTGGCGCAGACATAAAAACATGGGGGAACATCATGCTCGAAGGCCTGAAGATCATTGAATTTGCCAGCTATATCGCAGCCCCCGGCGCTGGCGGCATCATGACCGACTGGGGCGCTGAGGTGATCAAGATCGAGCAACCCGGCGGCGATCCGATCCGAGGCTTCTTCGACAGTATCGGTTCAGACCAGTCGGCAAACCCGGTCTTTGAATTGGACAATCGCGGCAAGCGCTCCGTGGTGCTCGACACCTCAAAACCTGCTGGCCGTGAGGCTCTGGTCCGGCTGATCAAGGATGCGGACGTCTTCTTGACCAATGTCCGCCCAGCCGCCCTGAAACGGGCGCGCCTCGACTATGATAGTCTCAAGGCCGACCATCCCAAGTTGATCTATTGCTCGGTGACCGGCTACGGCCTGACCGGCCCGGATGCTGATCGACCCGGCTTTGACACGGCCGCCTATTGGGCGCGGGCGGGGGTGGGGGCCCTAACCACGCCCAAGGGCTCAGAGCCCTTCCCCCTGCGCACGGCCATGGGCGATCACATCACCTCGCTGGCCACCACCTCGGCCATCTTGGCCGCTGTGGTTGAACGCAGCCGCACCGGCGTCGGGCGCTTGGTCGAGACCTCGCTTTTGCGCACCGGCGTCTATTCCATCGGCTCCGACATGGCCATCCAACTGCGCTTTGGCCGCATCGCCTCCAGTCGCCCCCGCGAAGGGGCGGTCAATCCGCTCGGCAACTTCTTTCGGTCCGGTGATGGGCGTTGGATCTGCCTCCTGCCACGTCAAGGCTCATCGGACTGGCCAAAGATTGCCAATGCCGCAGGCCGCCCCGACCTGATCGATGATCCGCGCTTTGCCAAGGCCAAGGACCGCCGCGCCAATGGACCGGAGTTGGTTCGCACGCTCGATCAGGCCTTCGGCGCCTTGAGCTTTGCCGAGGCGGCTGAGCGCCTAGACGCCGCCGACATCGCTTGGTCGCCGATGCAGACCCCGGCAGAGGTTGCTGTCGATCCGCAAGCCATTGCTGCAGGCTGTATTGTCGATACGCCAGACGGCAAGGGCGGGACCTTTAAGGCCCCCGGCGGCCCTGCCCGCTTCCCCGGCGCGGATGATGGACCCAAGGGACCTGCACCCACCATGGGGCAACATACCCACGAGATCCTGTCTGCCCTTGGCTATAACGATGATGAAATCCTAGCGGCCAGCGGCGCTTAGGTCTTTTTGCCAGCGTCCCGCGCCTCGGACAGCATGCGCAGCATCTCTGAGGTGAAGATCGAATTGCCGAGGCTAGAGCCGCTGCTGTCAGAGCTCGTATTGCCAAACGGGCTGCTGGGCTCTTGGGTGCCATTCAAGATGAGGCTGATTAGAGCCTCTTGCTGGGCCTTGGCGTCTGCATTGCGCGCCGAGGTATAGTGCAGATATCCGCTATCAGGTGCCGGACCGACCGGTACAGCGCCCTGCCCCGGACCAACCTTGGTCAGGTTGGCATAGACCTCTTCAACCGTTGCGGGCCGACCGCTGCGATAGAAGATCGAACGGTTGGCGGCGGCCGCATCGGGAAAGAGCGAGGCCGCCGACGCGCCGGGCTTAGATTCTACCGCCTCAATCAGTTTGGCAGAGCCTTGAGGCCCCAGAAAATGGGCGGCGTAGAGTTCCCCCGTCGTCGGATTACGCCCAACACGCCCGCGCAGATAGGCGGCATGGTCCGAGGTCAATTCACCCGCCATCATGGAAGAGGCATGGGGATCGAGCTTCAGGTCCATCACCGCTTGACGCGACGCGCCATTGGCCACGCGATAACGACCATCGGAGCCCTTGTCGATCAGGGCGGCGTAGTTGGCATATCCGTGTTTGGCGCCATGCTGCTTGAGCGTGCTCATCCAGGTCTGATCGACAAATTGGAATAGACCTGCCGCCGAGGAGGTCCCCGCCCGCGCATTGGGGTTCGAGCCACTCTCTCGGTTTGCCGTCTTTAGCAGAAAGCCAAAATCAACGCCCGTCGCGGTGGACGCACGCCTCAATGCCGCTTGAACGACGCCTTTGATCGACTCGACTGCCATGAGCGAAAGGTGAACTTTTAGGGTTAACCAAACCCTAACGCCCTCAAGGCTGTTCAGGCCATATCAAAGCGTCGCGGGTCCATCTGGGCTGCGAAGGGGTCTAGCGCCTCATTCGAAAGGTGAGCCGCAACGGTCTTGGCCACCAAGGCCGCGAGCAGCCACCCATTGCGCCGAGCCCCGCAGGCTAGGATCACACCCCGAGCGCAGCTCGGGCCGACCAAGGGCAGGCCATCCGGCGTCGCGGCCCTGACGCCAGCCCAATGCTGCGCCGTCGCGGTTGCCAAGTTCGGATAGAGGCTCGCCCCCATCCCTCGCAAGCGCTCGCCGATGACCGCATCAGGCGTCAAATCCTCGAGCCCAAACTCCATGGTCGCGCCGACCATGGCCACCGAAGCACGCGCCACGACATAACCGCCCGCTGACCGAATGGCGGGGCCTTGCCTAGGCCCTGCCCCCTCGAAGAACAGAATCTGGCCCTTGATGGGAGACAGACACGCCAATTCCGGCGCCAAGGATGCCATTCCTCGCCCAAGGCCAGCGGCGATGATCAGATGATCAGCCTGGATCAGACGGCCATCCGACAGGGTAGCTGTACCGGGCGAAAAATCGGTCACTGAGGCCGGGGCGAACTGGACGCCCAAAAGAGCGGCCTCTTGATAGAGGTGTTCCGTCACGACCGTCACATCGAGGCACCAGTCCTCTGGCGTCAAAAGACAGGCCACGCCCTTGGGATCGAGCCCCGGCGATAGGGCCTGCGCGGCAGCAGCCGTTAGGATCTCAAACTGTGCGCCGATGGCGATAAAGCTCTCGGCCATGGCATCGGTGCCGATCCCTGAAGAGGTCGGGACCCAAAGGGCACCGGGCTGAGACAGACCGGTGGGGCGGCCAGCCTCTTGGGGCAAGAGGTCCAGCCAAGCGTCGCGCCCGGCCCTCAGAAGCGCAAACAGGCCCTTGGAGGCCGGGTCCAGCACCGACTCGAAGGCGGGAGCCAGCATACCGGCCGCGACACCAGACGCATTGGCCCCGCGCGCGGCAGGATCGGCCAGAACCACCCCATAGCCCGCACGGGCCAGCATCAGGGCGCAGGTCAAGCCAATGGCCCCGCCGCCTGCAATCACAATCGATTTAGCTGATGCCGCTGTCATGGCCGCTAGCCAGCCCTAGAGCCGCACAAGGTCAAGGGCGCAGACCTAAATTTCTGGAAATCTTGCGAAAAACCCGCCCAAAAGGCGATCAAATGGCCCTTAGGCCGCCTGAGACGGCTCGTCGATCCTTGGCAGGACATAGTCTAGGGCGATCAGGGTCACCATGCGGCCATCGACATCTATGATCCCCTTGACCAGGGCTTGCACAGCATTTGCCCCCACATCCGGAGCGGCTTGAATATCGCTGTCCTTGATTGTCAGGGTCTCACAGACCGCATCGACCAACAGTCCAACCAACTGATCGCCGATATAGGTGACGACGATAACGTGGCGATCATTGGGCTCTGTGCGCTCGCGACCAAGCCGCAGGGACATGTCGACGACGGGCATAACCGTGCCGCGCAGATTGATCACACCGCGCACATAGGCGGGAGCCAAAGGCACGAGTGTCGTCTCGGTCCAGCCGCGAATTTCTCGCACCGACGTGATGTCGACACAGAATTCCTGAGTGCCGATCCGAAAGGAGATCAACTCGCGCAAGGTAGGGCTGGCATTTGCAGACATGTCCGTCATGACCCTAAATCCTGTTCGACCATTGAAACCAACTCAATAGTGAACATTAGCGATTACGCGAGCCTTAATGGAGGGCAAGAAAGTCTATTTTTTTGCCGCTCGCTTCGCGTCAAGCTTGATTGAGTCGGCCAAGGTCTTGGCCGACCAACAGCCCTTACCCGTAATGTCGCGCAAGGGTCCCTCGACCCGATAGACACCATAGACCAAGGCCCCCGGCCCATCCCCGCCTCGGCGCAGGTCTGGCAGGCGCTCGACCTTGGCAAAGCAGGTCGTCAGATCGGTTTGTGAAATCCGTCGATCCAAATCTACCACCATCCCCGGCCGTGTCATATCCAAGCCCTTCGGAAGGGGGGCTGCCGCATATCGGTCCCGCTCGGTCAGTTGGATGACTGGGCCATTGAGCGTCGGTTGATGAGAGAACTGCGCCAAGGTGACATAGCTAAAGGTCCCAACCCAGTTGGCCCCCTGCTCTTGGCGAACCGAAGCCACAGCAGAGGCGAAGGCGGGCCATTGGCGAAGGGTCCGGGCTGGGTCGCCCTTAAAACCTGTTCGATAGTCGGTGGTGGCCCCGAACATCAAAGCCAAGGCGCCAATTCCCAAACCGAAGGGAAGGACGGCGCGCCGGGCAAAGGCGCTCAGAGCTGAGGTGGATAGCCGTGACGCCGCGACCGCTGCGATCAAGGCCAAGGCCGGATAGAGCGGCGTCGGCCAATGGCCCTGCACCCGATCATGCAGCGCGTGAACCACCAAATAGAGCCCGAACGGCAAGGCGGTCAGGACCAGAACGGACAGGTCAACCTTGCGCCCCTCGGCAACCGCCTCGGACGGTAAGTCTTTCATGGTCAGGCCCCGGATCGCAAAGCCGGTAATGAAGGGATTGAGCAACAAGGCTTGGGTGACAATGAGTTCGACCACGAATTTGGGCTGCAGGCCGGATGGCTCTACCCGGCCAAACTGCTTGGCGAAGGTCAGCCATTGGTTCTGGGAATTCCACCAGACATTGACACCGAATAGACCGACACCGATCACGGCGGCAGCCCACGGCCAAGGTGTCGCAAGGCTCTTGCGTCGCTGGGCCGACGTTAGGACCCACAACAGAACGCCCGGGGCGATGAACAGTGAGGAATATTTCGAGAGCGTCGCCAAACCTGCGGCGACGCCTGCCAGACACCACCAGCGCGCGGCCTGATGCTCCCGTCCCGGCTCGAACACCACCGCTAAGCACCAAAGGGTGGTGGCCCAAAAGAGGGTCGCAAAGGCGTCCGGCGTCGACAGGATCGCCCCAACCGCAATCATCAAGGTCGCGCTGTACCAGAGCGCCGCCCGCTCTGCGGTGACGGGCGTCAGACCCAAACGCTTGGCCAGATCAAACAGGACCAGACCGGTGGCACCACTGGCGAGAACCGCCGATAGCCGCACGCCCAGACCATTGTCGCCAAGCAGCCTGGTCCCCAGTCGAATGGCCCAGGCCACAAGCGGGGGATGGTCAAAATAGCCAAGGGCCAGATGCTGGGACCAGAGGCGGTAATAGGCCTCATCGTCGGTCAGGGGCATGAGGGCGGCAAAGACCAACCTCACCGCTGTGATGAGGCCGATCCAAAGCAAAAGCCGCCGGGTGATGGCGCTCATAGACCGCCTACCAAACCGTCAAGGTGCTGATCACATAGTTCCAGACGGCACCGACCGCCGCACCGACGGCTCCGGCCAAGACCCAGCCGGGCACCCACTGTTCAACCAGACCGGCGACCGCATAGGTAGCGGCAAGGCCAACACTACAGACGATGCCGAACTGGACATAACCGGTCGCCAAGCGCCAGCCCTTGCGGCGGCGATCGCGGTAGGTCAGGGCGTTGTTGATGAAATAGTTGGAGGTCATGGCCACCAAGGCCGCCAAGATCTGAGCGCGGGAAAAGTCACTGTGCCCTGCGGTCATCAGCAGACTGAGCACGCTCATATGCACCAAGATTCCGGTCGAGCCGACGAAGGCAAACAGAAGCGCCCGCACCGACAGGACATCGCGGGTCAGCTTGCTGAGAACCAGCCCGGCATAGTCGACGACAACGCGGGTATCGAGCTTGCTCGTCCCGGCCTCCCGCTCGCGAAAGGCGTAAGACATTTCGAGGATGCGCGGCGGTGTGGTCTGGGAGGCAATGATATCGAACAACACCTTGAACCCATCGGTCGACAGGCGCGGCGCAACGGCCTCAACCAATTCGCGGCGGATCATGAAGAATCCGCTGACCGGATCACTGACCTGAGCCCGAAGTGCCTTGCGGCCCAGCCAAGCCGCCCCTCGGCTTCCGGCCTTGCGAACCGCCGACAGGCCTCGGTCTAGACCGTCAGCCTGCAAGAACCGTGAACCGATCACCAGATCAGCAAGATCATCGCGCAGGGCATTGAACATGGCCGGTAGCAGCGCCTCGTCATGCTGCATATCCCCGTCGATCACAGCGACAAAGGGGGCGGCGCTGGCCATCATCCCTTCAATGACGGCTCCGGCCAAGCCTCGACGTCCGACGCGGTGCAGGCACTGGACCCGGCTGTCGTGAACGGCAATGGCCTTGACTGCGGCGGCCGTGCCGTCCGGAGAATCGTCGTCGACGAAGATGACCTGCCAAGCGACTCCTGCGAGCGCCACATCAAGGGCGGCGATCAACCGCTCGACATTTCCGCGCTCATTAAAGGTCGGCACAATCACGGAAAGATCAACCCGCCCAGGCACATAGGCCGGACGAGGCGTCTCGCCGGTCGGTTTGGCAGCAGGAGGTAGACGCGAGGCCATAGGACTGGGTTCCAATCGGGCGAACCACAAGCCGCCTGACGTCTAATTATCGGTTTAAGGCAGGGTTGAGCAAGCTTTCGCTACTGGACCCTGCCCTAATCGGCGGCGTGGTCTCAGGCGACCGTCTCTTCGGCCATGAACTGATCGCGCAGTTCGCGCTTCAGCACCTTGCCGATGGCGCTGCGCGGCAGAACATCCATCAGCTTCAAGGCGGCCAGCCTTTGGGTCTTGCCCAGCTTAGCATTGGCCCAGTCTCGCACCTCATCCGCCGTTGCCGTCGCCCCGGCCTTGAGGGTCACAAAGGCCACGGGCGTCTCTCCCCAGCGGTCCGACAGGGCCCCGACGACAGCGGCTTCGAGCACGGCGGGATGACCGACAATGACGCTCTCCAGATCGCTCGGATAGATATTGAAGCCGCCCGAAATGATCATGTCCTTCTTGCGGTCCATCAGGGTCAGGAAACCCTCTGCATCAAACCGGCCGACATCGCCGGTGCGGATATAGCGAAGGCCCTCTGGACTGATCCACTCGGCCTCGGCGGTCTTGCCCGGCTGATTGTGATAGCCGTTCATCATGGCGGGGGAGCGGCCAACGACCTCGCCAACCTCGCCCGCAGGCAGTTCGCGGCCCTCTTCGTCGATCAGGCGCACATCGTGGCCGGGCAGAGGCTGGCCGACCGTATGGAGTTTGTCGGGATGCTCGTGGGCGATCAGGCCGCAACTGCCACCGCCCTCGGTCATCCCATAATATTCGATCAGGCCGCCGGGCCAGCGCTTGAGGATATCCGCCTTTAGGGCCGCACCGAATGGGGCGCTGGTGCAGAACTTCATCTGGAAGCTGGACAGGTCATAGTCGCCAAAGGTCGGCTGTTCGAGAATGCGGCGATATTGCACCGGCACCAGCATGGCGTGGGTCACGCGGTGCTGATGAGACAGCTTCAGGAAGCCGAGGGCGTCGAACTTATCCATCAAGACCGCCGCGCCGCCCATGCCCATGGTGGGGAAGAAGCTGACCAGGGTGGTGTTGGAATAGAGCGGCGTCGACAAAAGCGTCACCGACCCCGGGCCATAGCCCAGCCCGCCGCCCCGGCCCGTGTGGGACCAACGCATCTCGTGCGACTGAACAATGCCCTTGGGCGTGCCCGTCGTGCCTGAGGAATAGATGATGTTGAAGGGCATGGAGGGGGTAACGCTAACCGGCGCAGGCTTGGACCCGGCAGGCACCAACCAAGCCTCATAGGAGCCGCCCGCATCAGAGCCGTCCAAGGCGGTCAGGGGCATGGTCAGGCTGATGCCCTCCAGCGCCTTGGCGACAGACCGGTCGAGGAAGAACCGCTTTGCGCCGCAGTCCGCCAGCATGACGGCGAGGCTCTCTGGCGTTGAGGACGGGGCCAAGGGGGCAACCGCAACCCCGGCCCGCAGCCCGCCCAAGAAGGTGGCGGCATAGGCCACGGACGATCCGGCACAGATTGAAATGGCCTCGCCCGGCAGGACGCCGTCCCGTTGCAGGCTGGCGGCGATTTGATCCATCAGGACATCAAGCGCGCCATAGGTCAGGACCTCGTCATCCTTGATCAGGGCGGGCGAATGGGGCCGGGCCTGCGCATTAAAGCGGATCAGGTCGGACAGGAGGCCAAAGGGCTGTTCCAATAGGGCGACATGGCCCGCCTCCGCAGCAGCCTGATCAGACGTGGTCATGGCAGTGTCCTTCCCCAATAGTCTCGCGAGATCGCAAAGTCTTGTTGGGTTCGACATAGCGCAAGACCCATCACAGACACAAACACGCCTTGGGACAATGCACAAAAATCTGGGAGCGCTAGCCTTCCATATCGCTCAGGCTAGTCATTTCGTCATTTTCAGACCAAGGTTCGCTATCGCATCCCGTGCAAGAGGGTGCTTAAGGAGGAGTTGAGGATGTCGCGTGCCCTATTCACCGCATCGGCCCTAGCCATCAGCTTGGTGGCCGGCCTTATCAGCGGACCCAGCCTTGCCCAGACCATTGCCCCACCTGCCGTTCAGCCCGACAAGGCCAGCAAGCCCTATGACCGACCCGGTCCCTACACAGTGCAAGCGGCAGAAGGGGCTTGGAAAGATGATCGCCGTGCGCGTCTCATTCCCTTCCTGATCCGCTATCCCAAGGATGCGCCCGGCCGTCTGCCTGTGGTGATCTTTTCGCACGACCTTGGCGGGTCTAAGGAAAGCGCCGCCTACTATGCCGACCATCTGGTCAGCCACGGATACATCGTCTTGAATGTCCAACATCCCGGCTCAGACCTAGGCATCTGGGGCGGCCAATTCCCGGATCTCAAGAACCCTAAAATCAGTGCTGATCTTCGCAAGGCCGTGTCGCCCCAAAGCGCGATGGACCGGTTTCAAGACATCTATCTGGCGGTCTTCGCCCTCCACAGCCTCGATCGCCAACCCGGCGCGCTCAAGGACCGGATCGATCTGACCCGCATTGGCATGTCAGGCCATTCCTATGGCGCGACAACCACCCAAGCCATGGCAGGGCAGGCCTTTGCGCGAGGCCGGAAAATGGGTCACGACGAATTCAAGGCCTTTTTGGCCATGAGCCCTGCGGGCGCCGCTGACGGTCACAATGCTGATGCCTTTGGTGACATTACTCGGCCGTTTCTGTTTCTCACCGGCTCGGATGATAGTCTGACGGTCAATGGCAAGGTACTAGATGCCTCGGAACGGCAAAAACCTTACCTGGCCATGAAGCGTGCGCCCTCGGCCTTGGTGGTCCTCAATGGCGCCGATCATCTGGTCTTTTCTGGACGCCAAGAGCTGGGCTTTAGCAAACCCAAGGATGAGCGTTTCCGGCAACTGATCAAGGCCGCCAGCCTCGCCTACTGGGACGCGGCCTTGAGGGATGATGCCGACGCGAGGGCATGGCTAACCGGACAGGGGATGGCCGCATTGGCCGGATCAGATGCCGAAATCCAGTCGCGCAATATGGACCGCTGACCGCGTCTCATCTCAAGGGGCTGTGGATTTTGGGATGGTACCGCCTCTCAGGCTTGAACTGAGGACCTCCGGTTCCACAAACCGGCGCTCTAACCAACTGAGCTAAGGCGGCTCGCATCGCGAGAGAGGGCGTTTTAGTCGGCATGGCCGCTGGGATCAAGCCGCCG
>CANFKD010000018.1 GCA_947447115.1 Caulobacteraceae bacterium | reverse complement strand
CTGATTGCCTATCTGCAGATGCTCGGCACCACGGTCGATTTTACGACCTACAAGGCCGATGCCGGCGAAAACCTAAGGTGAGGCGGGCATGACCTACGAAACCCTATCCAAAATCGTGCAGCAGGGCGGGACCGTCTATTTCAGCCTGCTGTTCGCGTTGGTCTGCGTCTACGCCTTTTGGCCAAAGAACAAAGAGACCTTTGATCGCGCCGCGCGCCTGCCTTTGGACGAGGACTAAATTATGGCTGACTCCAAGCACGACAAGCCCACCCCTCATAAGGACGAGGTCAGCGGCGTCGACACCACCGGCCATGAGTGGGACGGCATCCGCGAACTGGACAATCCCCTGCCCCGCTGGTGGCTCTATGTCTTCTATGGCTGCATCGTTTTTGCCATCGGCTACTGGATCCTAATGCCCGCCTGGCCAGGCCTGCATGGCTATACCAAGGGGCTTTTGCACCAGTCTGACCGAGGTGAGTTGTCGGTCGCGCTCAACGACCTGTCGGCCACGCGCGGCGCGGCGGGACAGGCCTTGGTCAAGGCCTCGCTGGAACAGATCGAAGCCGATCCAAAGCTTCAAGCCTATGCCCTAGCGGCGGGGGCCTCGATCTTCGGGGACAACTGCGCCACCTGCCACGGGACCGGCGGTACGGGCGGCAAGGGCTATCCCAACCTGCGCGACGATGTCTGGCTGTGGGGCGGCGATCTGAACGCGATTGAGCATACCCTGCGCGTCGGCATTCGCTCGACCCATCCTGATGCGCGCCAATCGCAGATGCCCTCCTTCGGACGCGACCAGATCTTGACCGGTCAGCAGGTCAATGACCTGACCGAATATGTCACCGCCCTGTCGCGCCGCAAGGCCAGCCCCGCTGCCGTCAGCCGCGCTGCCCCCATCTTCCAAGCCCAATGCGCGGTTTGCCATGGCCCTGAGGGCAAGGGCAATCAGACGGTCGGCGCGCCAAACCTGACCGACCAAGACTGGCTCTATGGCGGCGACCCTAACAGCATCCATACCCAGATCTGGAATGGTCGGGCTGGTGTCATGCCGAGCTGGGAAAAGCGCTTTAATACGGCAACGATCAAGGCCCTGACGGTCTATGTTCACGCCAATGCCAGCGGTCAATAGGCCGCTGGATGATGTGAAAGAAAGCCATTCGTGCCCGTCCTGATTGACACTGTAAACGGGGACAGGCGTCCCAAGGCACCGGATCCCGCGCCCCTCTACAAGAAGCGCGAGCCGATCTATCCCAAGCTGGTCCACGGCCAGTTTCGGATGATCAAGTGGGTCCTGCTGTGGGTTACCTTGGCCGTCTATTACATCCTGCCATGGCTGAGGTGGGATCGGGGACCGGGGACGCCGAACCAAGCGGTTCTGGTCGATTTCGCCCATGCGCGGTTCTATTTCTTCTTCATCCAGCTTTGGCCGCAAGAGGTCTATTATTTCACCGGCCTACTGATTACGGCGGCCCTGGCCCTGTTCCTCGTCTCGGCCCTGTTTGGACGGCTCTGGTGCGGCTATGCCTGTCCTCAGACGGTCTGGACCGATCTCTATATCGTCGTCGAACGGCTGTTCGAAGGGGATCGTAGTGCCCGCATGAGGCTGGATGCGGCCCCGACCTCGTTCAACAAGGTTTGGCGCAAGGTCGGCAAACATGCCGTCTGGTTGCTGGTGGCTCTGGTCACCGGCGGGGCCTGGGTCTTCTATTTCGACGATGCCCCGACCTTGATGGGCCAGATCTTTACCGGCTCAGCCGCGGTCAGCGCCTATCTGTCTGTCGCGATCTTGACCTTCACCACCTATGCGCTGGCCGGGTCAATGCGCGAGCAGGTCTGCACCTATATGTGCCCTTGGCCGCGCATTCAGGGGGCGATGCTGGATGAGCATTCCTTGCAGGTCACCTACCGTGCAGACCGGGGCGAGACCCGCGGCCCCCATAAGAAGGGCGAGCGCTGGGAAGGTCGCGGCGACTGTATCGATTGTCAGCAATGTGTCGTGGTCTGCCCGATGGGGATCGACATTCGCGATGGTGCCCAGATGGAGTGCATCAATTGCGGCCTCTGTATCGATGCTTGCGACGAGATCATGGACAAGGTCGAGCGTCCGCGTGGTCTGATCGCCTATGATACCGACTATGCGGTTGCTGCGCGGCTTGCCAAGCGCAAGCCGACCTATCATCTCATCCGCCCCCGGACGGTCTATTATGCCTTGGCCTTGGCTCTGGTTGGCGGCTTGATGCTCTATGGGCTTCTGACACGCTCGCCCGTCGCCATTGATGTGCTGCGCGACCGCAATCCGGAATATGTTCAGCTGTCCGACGGCGCGGTGCGTAACGGCTACACGCTGAAGCTCATGAACCGCTCCCTCCATCCCACGGTCTTTTGGGTGGACTTCAAGGGGCCTAAGGACGCGGTCGTCCGGGCCGTTGGCCAGACAGCAACCACAAGAACCTTGGCCGTGCCCCTTGCGGCAGACGGCCAGCGCAGCCTGCGCGTCTTCGTCACCGTTCCACAAGACCATGACGAACATGACCTCGACCACAGCAGCCCCGCGACCTTTGTGATCACCTCGCAGGACGGTCAAAGGGCTGAGAAGAAGACTGTATTCCTCGCCGCAGGAGATGACCGATGAGCATGGGCCAAGCCACCCCCAAGACGCCCGATCAACGCGGCCAACTGACCGGCTGGCACGTCCTGATCATCTTTGTCGTCTTTTTCGGCATCATGCTGTCGGTCAATATCTTGATGGTCGTTCAGGCGATCCGAACCTTCCCCGGCGAGGTCAATAGCCAGCCCTATGAGGCGGGCTTAGCCTACAACCATACCCTTAAGGAACAGGCGAGCGAACGGGCCCTTGGCTGGCGCGCTAAGGTCGATCACATTACCGCCTCATCAACCGGCACCGTCATTGCCGTCCAGTGGCTCGATGCCGCGGGCCACCCCCTTAGCGGTGCCAAGGTTGCCGGACAGATCATTCGGCCAGCGACCGAAAAACAAAGCCACGACCTTCGTTTTGTCGAGCAATCCGCCGGGCTCTATGAGGCCAAGGTGACGGCTGCGCCCGGCGCATGGGACCTGTCGGTCACGGCGACCGACGCCCGGGGCGAGCGCCGCACCGCTCAGCGACGGGTGGACTGGCAATGAGCGACGGCGCGCTGGACCTTTGGGATCGTAAGGCCGGAGGGGGCGCCGGACCGGACCCTGCCGTGTTCGTGCGCGGGACCGAGGATGGTCAGCGACGGCTAGAACTTCTTGTCCAAGGTGCCCGCTGCGCTGGGTGTTTGAACAAGATCGAAAAGGGCATGGCCGCCCTGCCCGGCGTCACAGTGGCGCGCATGAACCTGACCACCGGCAAGTTGGCCGTTCAGTGGCGCTCGGACCGCCTGCAACCGGCCCAAGTGGTCGAGGCCCTCGCCAACCTTGGCTATCCGTCCGTGCCCTATGATCCCGAAGAGGCCCGCCAGAGCGAGGACCGCGAAGGCCGCCGTCTGGCCATAGCCCTTGGGGTCGCTGGCTTCGGCGCAGGCAATGCCATGATGTTTACCGTCCCCATCTGGGCAGGCCTGATGGGCCAAGAGATGGGCGAGGGTGTACGTACGGCCTTCTATTGGCTAACGGCCATCATTGCCGGACCCTGCGCCCTCTATGCCGGGATGCCGTTCTTTGAAAGCGCTTGGAATGCGCTCAAGCGCGGCAAGGCCAATATGGATGTGCCCATCTCGCTCGGCGTCATCCTGTCCCTTGGCGTCAGTGTCTATGAGACCCTGATCCATGCGCGGCATGCCTATTTTGAAGCCGCCGTCACCTTGCTGTTCCTGCTGCTGATCGGTCGCTATCTGGACCATCGTTTGCGCGCCCAAGCCAAGGGCGCGGCGCGTGATCTTCTCGCGCTTCAAGCTGTGACCGCCGCGCGGCTTCAACCAGATGGGTCCACCCAATCGGTGGCCCTGCGCGATGTTCAGGTCGGCGATCGCTTGGCCGTCGCGCCCGGAGACCGGATGCCCGTCGATGGCGTGGTCGAAAGCGGCACCTCCCTGCTCGACCTGTCGCTCCTGACCGGAGAAACCGCGCCCGTGGCCACCGCCGCAGGTGCACGCATTGTCGCCGGAGCCCTCAATCTGAACGGCGCTCTGGTCATCCGTGCCGAGGCCCTACCGGAAGATTCGACCCTCGCAGCCATTGCCCGCCTGATGGAGGCCGGAGCCCAGTCCAAGTCGCGCTATGTGCGATTGGCCGACCGTGCTGCTGAGATCTATGTGCCGACCGTCCACACCCTAGCGGCCTTGACGCTTGCGGGATGGTGGATGGTAGGTCTGCCATTCCCCGATGCCCTGATGCGGGCCACAGCGGTCCTAATCATCACCTGCCCCTGTGCGCTGGGCTTGGCCGTACCCGCCGTCCAGATCGTAGCCTCCGGGCGGCTCTTTCAGCGCGGCGTGCTGGTCAAATCCGGCGCGGCCCTCGAACGGTTAGCCGAGGTTGATCACGTGGTCTTCGACAAGACCGGCGTCCTGACCTATGGCCGCGCACAGCTGGTTAGCTTTGATCCCGAGGCCCTTAAGGCTGCTGCCCCTCTGGCCCGCGCCTCGCGCCATCCCCTGTCGCGTACCCTGTCCTTGGCCGCAGGTCCGGGCCCGGCAGCGCAAGGGGTGCAAGAGCTTGCCGGACAGGGTGTCGAAGGCCTGATCGATGGACGGAAGGCCCGACTGGGCCGGGCCGATTTTGTCGGGGCTCAAGGCCAATCGGCCAGCGAGACCGAGCTTTGGTTTGCCTTTGAGGGCGAGCTCGCCCACCGCTTTACCTTCGCCGATCAGTTGCGCAGTGATGCAGCCAAGACGGTGGCGGCCCTTAAGGCCCTAGGCCTCGGCGTCGAGATCCTCTCTGGAGACCTGTCGGGGGCCGTCGAACGCGCTGCTGAGGGGGCTGGCATCAGCCAATGGCGCGCAGGCCTGACCCCGATGGACAAGGCCGCCATTATCGATGGCCTCATCGCAGCAGGCCGCAAGCCCTTGATGATTGGGGACGGCCTCAATGACGCCGCCGCGCTGGCCAAGGCCCACGCCTCGATGGCCCCCGGCGCTGCGGCCGATGCCAGTCAGTCTGCGGCCGATCTGGTCTTTCAAGGCGATGATCTGGCCGTCGTCGTCACCGTGATCGAGGTCGCGCGCGCGGCAAAGGCGCGGGCGATGGAGAATTTTGCCTTCGCGGCGGTCTATAATCTGATTGCCGCACCTGCGGCGGTCTTTGGGCTGGTGACGCCCTTGATTGCGGCCTTGGCCATGTCAGGCTCATCCTTGGTGGTGATGCTCAATGCCCTGCGTTTAAGGCTGGCCGGACGGATGGCGAGGCCTAGGGCGTGAACATCATCCTCTTCTTGCTTGCGCCCTTGACCCTGTTGATGGCAGCCGGGTCTCTGGCGGCTTTTTGGTGGACCTTTAAGGCCAACCAGTATGATGATCCCCAAGGTGACGCGGCCCGCATCCTCTATGATCACCTGGATGACGGCCCGCCGGTGGCAGCGCCTGACGAGGCCAACGAGGTTTAGGACACCGCTTGATGGATGAGAACCTCGCCCCTGCGGTGATCCCCCCCGCTCAAATTCCAACGCGCGGCCATCGGCTTGAGCGGCTCGTCGAGATCGCAAAAGATTCTGGTCCCTTACCGACCGCCGTTATTGCCCCAGAATCGTCCGAAGCCCTTGCCGGTGCCCTCGAGGCCCGGGATTTGGGGCTCATCACCCCGATCCTAATTGGTAATGGCCATAAGATTATGGCCCTTGCTCAAGCGCTTAAGGCTGACCTTAGCCATGTTAGAATTGATGAGGCCTCCGATCCGATCACAGCGGCTGAGCGCGGTGTTGCCCTCGTACGCGATGGCACGGTGCGCGCCCTGATGAAGGGGCATCTGCACACAGAAGATTTCTTGCGCCCCATCGTTCGGCGTGAAGGGGGCCTGCGCACCCGCCGACGGCTAAGCCATGTTTTTGTCATGGATAGTGATGACCTTGACCGTCTGATCCTTGTTTCCGACGCCGCCATCGCCATCGCGCCGGACCTGATGCAAAAGGTCGACATCACCCAAAATGCCATTGATCTGGCAAGAGCTATTGGCATCGCCTTGCCTAAGGTCGCCATCCTGTCGGCGATTGAGACCGTCAGTCCCGCCATGCCGTCCTCGGTCGATGCGGCGATCCTGTCCAAGATGGCCGAGCGCGGTCAGATCACGGGCGCTATCGTTGACGGGCCACTAGCGATGGACAATGCCATGAACCTGGAAGCGGCCATGGCCAAGGGCTTGGACCTGAAGGTTGCAGGCCATGCCGATGTGCTGATCGTCCCCAATATCGAGGCGGGCAATATGCTGGCCAAGGACCTGATCTTTGTCAGTGGCGCGGCCTCTGCGGGCCTTGTGGTCGGCGCGAGCGTGCCGATCATTCTGACCAGTCGCTCTGACGATGCCGCAGCACGGGTCGCCTCCTGCGCGGTGGCTCTGGCCTATGATGTTTGGCGGCGAACAGGCGAGCCGATCATGGATTGGGCCGTTCTGGCTGAAGTCCCGCCGTCACAAAGGGCTTAAGACCTTGAAGGCCATCCTCACCCTCAATGGCGGCTCGGCGACGCTCAAGGTCGCCCTGTTTGAGGCCGCAGCGCCCCATCGCCGCCTGGGCGACGGGGTGATCGAGCGGTTCGGCGTGGGACCGCGCTTGCGGCTTCGCGCGCCGGGCCTTGCCGACCACCTGCAGGACTGGGCCAAGGGCGAGGGGCCTGCCGATGCGCAAGCGGCCTTCCATGCCCTCTGGCCCGCCCTTAAGGCCCGCCACAGCGAGCTAGAGATCGTCGCAGTTGGACATCGCATCGTCCATGGCGGGGCCGACCATGCCGGTCCATGCCTGATCGATGAGGCTGTCTTAACCGGCCTCAAGCGCCTGTCCCCCCTCGCTCCGCTGCATCAACCGACCAATCTGGCCGTGCTGGAGGCCGCGCAGCAGGACCTGCCCAAGGCCCAGCATGTCGCCTGTTTTGACACGGCCTTTCACCGGGGGCGTGCCTTTGAGACCGAAGCCTTTGCCCTGCCGCGCCACTTCTATGAGGAGGGTGTTCGCCGCTATGGCTTTCACGGCCTGTCCTATGCCTCGGTTTTGGAGCGTTTGCGCCATGAGCGCCCAGATCTGGCGATGGGTAAGATCGTCATCGCGCATCTGGGCTCTGGCTGTTCGCTCTGCGCCCTTGATCAGGGAACCAGCATCACCACCACCATGGGCTTTTCGGCCCTTGATGGCCTGCCGATGGGCACGCGCACGGGTGCCATCGATCCGGGGGTTTTGCTCTATCTAATGACCGACCGCGGAATGGACGCCAAGGCCATTGAAGACCTGCTCTATCGGCGCTCAGGACTGCTCGGCCTATCGGGCCTATCGGCAGACGTGCGCGATCTTGAGGCGTCAGATCAGCCGCAGGCCAAACAGGCCCTGGACTATTTTTGTAGCCGCGTCGCCGTGGGCATCGCCACCATGGCCGGGGAACTGGGCGGGCTTGATGGGGTGATCTTTACCGCCGGGATCGGAGAAAATTCATCCCATATTCGCCAAGACATTAGCCAAAGACTTGCATGGCTGGGCGCAGGATCACGCCTCGCCCTTTGCGTGATCCCCACAGACGAAGAAGGTCAGATCGCCGTCCAGACGGCTGAGGTCTGCGGTCTTTAGGGCTTGGACCAAAATCGCGGCAGGTCCAGCGCGAGCCCCAAGGCCTGCTCCGCCTTCAGGGCTGCATCGGCCTGTCCAGCATAAAGGCTGGCAAGGGCCTGACCGGCGTCAAAGGCATAGGGACCGCTGGCATGGGCGCGCAGCAGTGTCTCTCCGACGGCGCGGTCATTGACGAGACCCAACCGATCTTGAACCTGTTTGACCGCATCGATCAGATGGCGACGGCGCTCCAAGCCCTCCGGATAGAGGCTGGCAAAGAGCTCCATCCCATAGCGGAAATTTTTGGCGCGAATACGGACCCGATGCTGCGTCTCTGCGGGCAGGTTGGTCAGGTCCTTGCCATCGGTCTTGAGCTTGCGGCGCAGACGTTCCAACGCCCGGTCAGCAAAATCCAACACAGGCTGATCACGCAGGTCGGCTTGTGACCAAGGGCTCTGACGCCAATCGCCTGCCTCAGCCCAAGCCATGACCGTCAACAGGGTTTGACCATAGGCGTGTGACGCCAAGACCCGGCCGACCTCATCATAGGCCTGACCGCGATCAAGGATGAGGGCTTCAAGCAGGCGGGCGGAAGGTTGGTCCGAGGTCTCGATAAGCGCAATCAGGACATCCAGATCGCGCGCGCGGCCCATCGTTTGGCTAAGAGTGCGAAGACGGCCACGCATGTCGATAAAGGTCTGATCGGCGACCACCGCCTTAAAGAGGCCCAAGGTCGCCCGAAGGCGGCGCAGGGCGACGCGGATCTGGTGGAGCGCCTCGACCTCTCGGTTCTGAGCGACCAGAGCGCCATTGTGCAAAATCTGTCCAAGCCCTTCTCGGACCATGGCGCTCAGCGCTTGGCCCACGCTCAGGCCAGACAGGTCTAATCGGCTTTCCGCCTTGAGAGGCAAAACCGGGTCATTGGACAGCAGGGCAAAGCCCCGATCGGCCTTAGACTGGGATGAAGCGACAAGCCGGGTCTCGGCCGCCAAGCTCAAGGCCAGATCAAACAGGCCGCGCGTGGGTCCCTCAATCAATTCCAATTCCAGTTCGGCAAAGTCCTGCATCCGCCCACCGGCCTCGACGCGCCCCATATCGAACGCCACTTCGATCTGGCAGTCGGGCGTGGGGTTAATGAGGGCGGTTCGCCGATCGACCTGAATCAGAAAGACGGGACGCAACTGATTCGCGCTCAAATCGACCGCGGCCAAAGGGGTTTGAGCCAGCAAAGACAGATCCGGTGTCGTGCCCTGGACCGGATTTTCCCACTCAGCCCGCTCAAAAAGGCCCGCAGCCTCGGGCGCGATAACCTTGAGGGTCTGGATTCCAGCACGCAGCCGCAAAGTTAAACCGGCTCGGCGCAAATGATGATCAGCGGTGTCGAAATAGATTGAGGTCAGGGCGCGCGGCTCCTGATCCTTCCAAATGGGCGAAGCCATAAGCTGGGCAACATCTGACCAAGCGACGCCCAGTTTCAGTTCAATTTCCGTGGGTTGGTTCAGCGTCATCATGCCAACTGTTTTTCCACCGTCCTCTTTTCATGCGACCATTAACGGATCTTTGCCAGTCTAATGCTCATGCCAACCCTCTCATCGCAAAGGTTCGGTCAGGTCGGCCATTTAGATAGTGAAAACTAACTTATTGATGGAGTTGAAGAATTTTTCTCAAAATGGACATTTTCGCTACTTTTCCGATTGATCAGAAAAGCTGCATATATTATCCATTAGCGAAAGTGCCGCACCCCAAAGGTTAATATCGCTGTACTTGCTTAGGTTCTAAAATCGGTATTAAAAGCTAGCATCGAGGTGTCCATGCCCGACTCAACAGAAGTTTTTCAGGATAGTACCCGTGCAATGCCGAAACAGGGCCGTGCCGTTCAGACCTACG
This sequence comes from Caulobacteraceae bacterium, assembly GCA_947447115.1. Lineage (GTDB taxonomy): Bacteria > Pseudomonadota > Alphaproteobacteria > Caulobacterales > Caulobacteraceae > CAISGS01. Next base: position 20,231 of record CANFKD010000018.1, on the reverse strand, counting down.
AGCGCCTGTTGGACGTTTCCGGTGATCTACTGGCCGAAGTTGGCATTGAGAGAATCTCCACCAATCTGATCTGCGCCCGGGCGGGCATGACCCCTCCGGCGCTCTATCGCTACTTTAAAGACAAGTATGCGGTGCTCGAGGCGCTGGGCCGTCGGTTGCTCTCGCGTCGCTCTGACATCCTCACCCTATGGCTCGCCGAAACGGCGCCAAAGGGTCAGCAGGCCTTGGCCGATGGGTTGCCAGCCGTTCTCGGCGACACCTGGGCCGCAACGCTGAAGGAGCCCGGTGCGGTCTGGATCCTCAAGGCCCTGCGCGCCGTGCCGCAACTGGCCCATGTGCGGGTTGAAACCTACCGAGACATGACCGACATGGTCACCTCGGTCTTCAGCGCGACGCTCGGTCATCCGCCTAGGGATGATCTGTGGCTGCGGGTCCGTATCGCCTTAGAGTTTGCCTTCAGCGCCGACGAACTTCTGTTCGAAGAAGATCGCCTGCCTCAAGAGGTGATCATTGCTGAGGCCTCCGAACTGCTTCGCCGCGCCCTGATGGAAGCCTTGCCCATGTCTGGTACCGACCGGGGCTAAAAGTCTTTGCAACCTGACCCTTGCCGAAGGGCCTAGGGTCAGGTCATCCTACCGATCAGGATGCGAAGGCTCGAACCATGACCGATCTGCAGGCGGCGCCCTTGGCCCGCGGCCATATCGTTGACCAACTCATCTATGAGCGCGCGCCGCAATTGGTGCAATCCAGCCTGTGGCCGATCCTGCGCCCGCTGCTCTATGAAATCCTCGGCTATCGCAAGGCGCGCCGGATGGCCGACGCCATTGCCAACATGGGCGGGGTCGAGGCCATGGACTATGTGTCCAGCATGCTGCAGGTCCGCGTTACCCTCAACCAGCCCGAGCGCCTGCCCACCACCGGCCGGGTGGTGATTGTCTCGAACCATCCCACTGGAATTGCCGACGGGATCGCCATGCGTGATGGGCTACTGCCCTTGCGACAGGATCTTTGCTTCTTCGCCAATGCCGATGCCCATCGGGTCTGCCCCGGCTTTGACGATGTGCTCATTCCGGTCGAGTGGGTCGAGGAAAAGCGCACCCGCGAAAAGGCCCGCTTGACCTTGAAACGCGCGCAGGAGGCCTTTGAGGCGGAACGGGCGATCATGATCTTCCCCGCCGGGCGCTTGGCCGTGCGCGGCGAGGATGGCCGCCTTGAGGATCCCGACTGGATGCCGAGTGCCATCTCTCTGGCCCGTAAATATGACGCCCCGGTCTTGCCGATACACCTGACCGGTCCCTATCCGCACCTGTTTCAATTCTTCGACGGCTTTTCGCGTGAGCTTCGCAATATCACCCTGTTCCACGAGCTGCTCAACAAGCGTCGGGGTCAGTTCGGTCTAACCATCGGGCCCCTGATCCCGCCCGGCGATCTGGGACACGATTCAGCCTTGGCGACTGTGGCCATCAAGGCCTATGTCGAACGCCACCTTCCGCTTCATCCGGATCAGCCCTTTTCGTTGACCCGGTAGATTACAGCTTGGACCCTTGCGTTTGAACGCCACAGCCCCTTGGCACCACCTACCCGACGAACAGGCCACGACCGCCTTGGGCGCGGCCTTGGCGGACAAGATTTTGCGGCGCGAGGCGATCTGCCTGTGGGGGCCGCTCGGCTCTGGAAAATCGACCTTGGCGCGCGGCCTGATCCGGGCCCTGACCTGCCCAGACGAGGACGTCCCCAGCCCCACCTTCACCCTCGTTCAGTTCTATGAGGGGCCGGACTTTCCCCTCGCCCATTTCGACCTCTACCGCCTGAGCAGTGCATCGGAGGCCTATGAGATCGGTCTGGACGAGGCCCTCGAGGATGGCGCGGCCCTGATCGAATGGCCAGAACGGTTAGAGGAGGATCTGCCTCACGACCGACTCGATATAGTCTTTAATACAGATCATGAGAGCGGGGGCAGGCAGGTGCGTCTGGTGCCTCACGGCAGTTGGGAAGGACGCGGGCTTGAGTTTTGAACGTGAGGCCGCGACGGCTGAGTTTCTTGGCGCCCATGGACTTGGCGACGCGCGGCGTGTTGCCCTGCCCGGCGATGCCTCAACCCGGCGCTATGAGCGACTCTATCCCGTAGGTGGCGGGGCTAGCCTGATCCTGATGGATCAGCCGCCAGCCCTCGAAACCCAGCCCTGTCCGCCGGATGCCAGCCCCGCCGAACGGATCGATCTGGGCTATAATTCCATGGCGCGGTTGGCGGCAGGCCGGATTGAGGCCTTTGTCGCCTGCGCGGGCCATCTTCGGGCCCAAGGCCTATCCGCGCCCCTGATCCATGCGGCCGATCCTGTTCAAGGCCTCGCCGTGCTCGAAGACCTAGGCGATGATCTCTTTGTCCATAAGGTCGCTGGCGGCATGGCCGAGGCCGAACTCTATGGCCCGGCCATCGACGCTCTGGTGCGCCTGCATGAGACCCCGCCGCCTGCGATCCTGCAGGCCGATGGGCAAAGCTGGCCGCTGTTGGCCTATGATGATCTGGCGCTAAAGACCGGCTGCAACCTGTTCCGCGAATGGTGGCCGAAATTTTCCAAGACGCCTGCCTATTCCGACGAGGCCTCATCCGAGTGGGAGAGCCTCTGGTCGCCGATCCGAGCCCGGGGCGAGGCTGGAGCCAGCGTCTTTACCCACCGTGACTATCATGCCGAGAACCTGCTCTGGTTGCCACAGCGCCAAGGCATAGCCCGCGTCGGCATGATCGATTTCCAAGACGCCCTTCGCGCCCATCCGGCCTGGGACCTCCTGTCCCTGCTGCAAGATGCGCGGCGCGACATTGATCCCGCCCTCGAGGCCGCCATGCTAGAGCGCTATTTTGCGGCCCGGCCCGGCGTCGATCGCGAGGCCTTCTTGCGCGACTATCGCGGGCTCGCCGCCCTCAATGCCAGCCGCATTCTGTTTATCTTTGCACGGCAGGTCGCGGGCTTTGGCAAGCCGCGATATGTTGATTTCATGCCTCGGACCTGGCGCTATCTGGAGCGCAATCTCGCCGACCCGGCCATGGCCCCCTTAAAGGCCTGGTTTGATCGCCACGTTCCGAACGAGGCGCGGGCATGAGCGCGCCCTTCTCCACAGCCATGGTCTTGGCTGCAGGCCTTGGCACCCGCATGAGGCCCCTGACCAATGACCGGCCCAAGGCTCTGGTCGAGGTGGCGGGCAAGCCCCTGATCGACCATATGCTCGACCGGCTGGCCGAGGCGGGCGTCACCACCGCCGTGGTCAATGTCCATGCCTTTGCCGATCGCTTGGAGGGCCACCTTAAGGCCCGCACCGCCGCACCTGCCATCATGATCTCGGACGAACGGTCGCAGGTTTTGGAAACCGGCGGCGGTCTGCGTCTGGCCCGTCCCCTACTGGGGGAAGAGCCGATTCTTGTCGCCAATATTGATTCGGTTTGGCGCGAGACGGGAACAGCGCTCACAAAGGCCCTAAAGGCCGCTTGGGACCCAGAGCGGATGGATGTGCTCTTGGCACTGGCCCCTCTGAACCGATCCATCGGCTTTGATGGCCTGGGGGATTGTTTCATTGCCGATGACGGGGCCCTAACCCTTCGCGGTACCGCCCCCAGCGCGCCCTTTGCCTATATGGGCCTGCACATCACCAAGCCTCAGATCGTCGATGAGGGTCCAGAGGGGGCCTTTTCACTGTTTCCGCTCTGGCGCGACCTGGCGGCGCAAAATCGCTTATTTGGGGTTGTGCTCGATGGGGATTGGATGCATGTGGGAGATCCCGTCTCCCGCGATCAGGCCGAGGCGCGCCTGACCCTCACCCCCTCTTGAGGCGGACCCGATGACGTCCTTTCTGGACCAGAGCGGACCCCGATGGTTCACAATTCCCGCCCATCGCTCCTTCGTCCGCGATCTGGCCAGCGGGCTCTATCTGGCGCTGGGACAGGGGCATGATCCTGCGGCCCTGTCCGAGGCCATTGTCCTAACCCCGACCCGTCGCGGCGCGCGGGCCCTGTCCGAAGCCTTTGTCGAGGCCGCCGGTGGCAAGGCCGTGCTCCTGCCGCAGATCCGGGCCCTCGGCGATCTAGAAGCCGGAGAGCCGCCCTTTGAGCCCGGCGATCTGGCCCTCGACCTGCCGCCTTCGGTCAGCCCTTTGCGTCGCCGGTTTGAGCTGGCGCGGCTGGTCCTTGACCATTCGGACATGATCGGGCGAACGCTTGACGCCTCATCGGCCATGGACCTTGCCGACGCCTTGGCGGGGTTCCTAGACAGCGTCCAGATCGAGGAGGTCGCTGACCCCTCGCGCCTTGACGCCTTGGTCGAGGGCGAATTGGCCCAGCACTGGCAAGCCTCAGCCCGGTTCCTCAAACTGGCCGTCGAGGCCTGGCCCAAGCGGCTGGATCGGCTGGGCCTATCGGATGTCGCCACGCGGCGGGTGGCCCTGCTGCGCGCCCTTCGCCAACGCTGGCTCGACCATCCACCGCAAGGGGTTTTGGTCGCGGCTGGCTCGACCGGAACCGCCCCGGCAACAGCGGAGTTGCTGGCCGTGATTGCTCAGGTGCCGCAGGGCGCGGTTGTCCTTCCCGGTCTGGACCTAGACCTCGCCGAAGCGGCTTGGCGACAGGTTGGGGAACAGCATCCTCAAGGGGCGATGAAGCGGCTCCTTGAACGGGCGGGCCAAGAGCGCCAGTCGGTTCAGGTCTGGCCCGTGCCGACGGACCATGACGATGAGATTCGCGGCCAATGGCGCCGCCGCCTGATCAATGAGGCCCTTCGCCCCGCCGAGGCCACAGCCGACTGGCTCGATCAGATCAGGGCCCTGCGCGAAGAGGGTGCCAAGGCGGGTCTGGACCCTATCCTTGAAGGGCTCAAGGGCCTCAGCCTGATCAAGGCGCGCACGGAAGAAGAAACGGCCACAGCCGCCGCCCTCCTACTGCGCGAAACGCTGGAGACCGAGGGGCGCACGGCGGCTTTGGTGACCCCCGATCAGGGCTTGGCGCGGCGCGTCTCGGCTAAGCTGTCACGCTGGGGGATTGAGGCGGACAGTTCCGCAGGCTCGCCCCTGTCGGGATCACCCGTCGGGATCGTCATTGCCCTGACCGCCCAGTTGGCCGCCGCCAAGGTCGATCCGGTCAAGCTCTTGGCGCTCCTCAAGATGCCCTTTGTCAGGCTGGGTCTTGAAACCGAGGCCTATGAGCGCGCGCGGCGTGACCTCGAACATCTGGCCCTGCGCGGGGCCCATCCCCATAGTTGGCAGGCCCTAGAGGCCAAGATCGCCAAATCCGCTGAACCTGACAAGCGCCCAGAGACCAAGCCGGACCCAGAGGCCGACGAACGCCGACGCCTGCGGGCGGACCGGGCGCTGGACCTGCTCCAGCGGTTGAATCTGGCGCTGGAAAAGGCGATGGCACCGTTCGAAGGCGACGAGGCGGCAAGCCTATCGCAGGCTATTGAAGCTCTGGTTCACGCCATTGATCAGCTTACGGACGATCCAATGGCGCCGAGCCCGGTTTGGGCCGGAGCCACGGGCGAGGCAGCAGCGGCGTTGCTGGCCAATCTGATCCGCGAAAGCGACGGTCTGCCAACGGTCACGGCCAAACAGTCCGCAGCCCTGATCGAGCGCTTGCTGGCCGATGAGACCGTCCGCACGGGCGGGGCCACCCATCCTCGCCTGCGCATCCTTGGAGCCATTGAGGCCCGCCTGGTGCGCGCTGACCGGCTGATCTTGGCCGGACTAGAAGAGGGGGTCTGGCCTCAGGCTGCCCCGACCGATCCGTTCCTCTCGCGGCCCATGCGCAAGGCCCTAGGCCTGCCCCCGCCTGAGCGCCGTATTGGCCTCTCGGCCCACGACTTTGCCCAAGCCGCCTGCGCCGGAGAGGTGATCTTGCTCCATAGCGAGCGGCGCGGCGGCGCCCCGGCTGTCGCGTCTCGTTGGCTGTGGCGTCTAGAGACCTTGGCCAAGGGGGCGGACCAAACCATCCCTGACCGGCCTGAGGTTTTGGACTGGGTACGGGCCCTTGATGCCCCGCGCCAAGCCTATAGCCCCGCCCCCAGGCCCAACCCCAAGCCACCCGTCGCAGTGCGGCCTCGTCAGATGGCCGTCACCCAGATCGAGCGGTGGGTTCGTGACCCCTATGCGGTCTATGCCCGCCGCATTCTCGACCTCAAGCCGCTGGAGCGTCCCAACGAGCCGATCGAGGCCCGGGCGCGCGGTACAGCCGTCCACGATGCCTTCGAGACCTTCTTTGAGCGATACGGCCCCACCCTGCCGGACGATGCCGAAGAGAAGTTTGCCGACTGTCTGGTCGAGGCCCTGACCGAGGCGGGGATGCCGCTGGCCCGTATGACCCGCGAACGGGCCTTGGCCAAGAATGTAGCCCCTTGGGTCATCGCCTTTGAACGCCGGCGCCGGGATGGGGCCAATTTGGTGGTTGAGCAGACCGGGAAACTGACCTTCGCCGCCGACGCCGGTGACTTCACGGTCACCGCCAAGGCCGACCGGATCGAGGTGCGAAACCATCGCGCCGATGTGCTGGACTTCAAGACCGGAACGCCGCCCACGAAAAAACAGGTCACCTTCGGACTATCGCCGCAATTGACCCTGACGGCGGCGATCATTGCGGGCGGCGGGTTCAGCGACGTCGGACCCGCCCTGCCGCGCCAAATGGTCTATGTGAAGGTGTCCGGCGGACGCCCCCCGGGCAAAGAGTTTATCGTTGTTGACGACACGGATGCCGGGCAGGAAACCGATAAGGCGCTCGAGCGCCTCAAGGATAAGGTGGCTCAATATGACCACCCTGATATGGGCTATCCCTCCTGGGCGACGCCCCAGTTCATCGGCAAGTTCGTCGGCGATTACGACCATCTGGCGCGCCTTTGGGAGTGGCATGTGATCGGCGGCGGTGATGAAGGCGGAGCCTCAGAATGACCGCTGCCGCCAGCCTAAACCCGCAACTTCAGGCCAATGACCCCTCCGTCTCCGCCTTCGTCACCGCCAATGCCGGATCGGGCAAGACCTCGACGCTGGTCGGACGCGTGGCGCGGCTCTTGCTGCGCGGCGCGCGGCCTGAAACCATCCTTTGCCTGACCTTTACCAAGGCCGCAGCGGCGGAAATGCAGCGCCGTCTGTTCCAGACCCTCGGTAGCTGGGCCGTCATGGCCGATAGCGCCTTGGCAGAGGCGCTAGCCGGACTGGGGGAAGCCCCCGAAGACCTCTCCAAGGCCCGCCGTCTGTTCGCCCAAGCCCTCGAAACGCCAGGTGGCCTAAAGATTCAAACCATCCATGCCTTTTGCGAAAAGCTGTTGCGACGGTTCCCCCTCGAGGCAGGGGTGTCACCGGGCTTTGTCGTGCTGGAAGACTCTGCGGCGGTCAAAACATCGCGGGAGGCGCGCGATGGCTTGGCAGAACATGCCTATCGTGAACCGGGTAGCCGGATCGGGCAGGCCTATGAACGGCTTTCGATTGATCTGGACTATGAGCGTTTTGGCAAGCTGTTCGCCGATTTTGAAGCCCGCCGCCGCGAGATCAGCGACTTTGTCGCGTCTTGCGAAAGCAAAGGCGGCCTGATCAAGGTCGTCTGGAAAAATTGCGGGTTTGACCATGAGATTGACCCGGTCGCCGTCGAGACCGAAGCCCTCGATCTGATCGATTGGTCAGAGTGGAAAAGGACAGCGCAAGCGGTCTATCTCGGCAAGGGTGCCACCGATGCCAAACTGGCCGAGCGAATGATGTCGGTTGGGCCAGCCTCGTCCTTGACAGAGATTTGGGACATCCTCAGTACCGAAGCAGGCAAGCCCCTGGCCCGCCTCGGCACGGCGTCGGTGGCCGACTGGGCCAAGACCTATCTGAAGGATGAACAAGCGCGTTTGGATGAGGCGCGGATCCTGATCTCTACGGCGCAGGTGGCGATCGATAGCCTTCATGTCCTGACCTTGGCCCATGCCTACTCGGCCTTCTATGAGGCCTATAAGGCCTTGCACGGCGCGCTGGATTTCGGGGACCTGATCGTCAAGACGCTGGAGCTTTTGACCGTACGTTCGGACGCGGCCTGGGTGCTCTACAAGCTCGACGGCGGCATTGACCATGTGCTGGTCGACGAGGCGCAGGATACGGCGCCGGACCAATGGAACATCATCCGCGCCCTGACTGAAGAGTTCTTTGTCGGGGCGGGAAGGCTGCGCGGCGAAGGCCATGACGCGCGGACAGTCTTTGCCGTCGGTGACGAGAAGCAGTCGATCTTCTCATTCCAAGGGGCCGAACCCGCCCGCCTTCTGGCGGAAAGTCAGCATTTCCAAACCCTCATCGAAGAGGTTCAGCGCCAGTTCAAGGCGGTGTCGCTGGCGGAAAGCTGGCGCTCGACGCCGGAGGTGCTCAGCTTTGTTGACAGCGTGTTCCTCGATCCAGAGGCGCGGCTGGGCCTGAGCCCGCCGCAGGCCGATGGCGAGGGGCCGCTCAATGTCATCACCCATCTGGCCCGTCGCCCCGCAGGCTTTGGAGCCGTGGACCTCTGGCCTCTGGTGCAGAGCCCGCCCAAGCAAGAGATCGACCCGTGGAAACCGGTCGATGCCGAGCCGGAAAAGAGCGCCAACAAGATTCTGGCTCAACAGATCGCAAATGACATCAAGGCTCAGGTCCAGCGTGGCGACGCCGTCCAGGATCGGGACTCCAAGACCGGAGGCTTTCGCCCTGTCAGCTATGGCGACTTTCTGATTCTGGTGCGCCGACGCGGGGTCCTGTTCCAAGAGATTATCCGCGCCCTCAAGCGCGAGGGTGTCCCGGTCGGCGGCGCTGACCGACTGAAACTGTCTGAGCATGTGGTGTTCAAGGACCTTTTGGGTCTGGCGCAATTTTGTCTGTTTACGGACGATCATCTGATGCTTGCGGCCCTGCTGCGTTCGCCCTTCTGTGATGTGGATGAGACCTCGCTCTATGATCTGGCCCATGACCGGCGGCGCGGACTGTGGGCGGCCCTCACTGCGCGCGGCGATGAGCGTGCTGAATGGCTGGCCGCGCGGCAATTTTTCGGCTGGGCAAGGCAAACGGCCGGGGCGGCCTCACCCTTTGATTTCTATGCCAAGGTCATGAGCCGATTGGACGGCAACGGCCGGTCGATGCGCGAGCGCCTGCTCAGCCGTCTGGGCAAGGAGGCCGAAGAGGCCCTCGACGCCTTCCTCGCCCAAGCCCTAGCGGCTGAAGCGCGGGGGGTGCACGATCTGGAACAGTTCGTCGCCGAAATGGCGGCCCTAGAGATCGACGTGAAACGCGAGCAGGAGGATGGCAAGGGCGAGGTGCGGGTCATGACCGCCCACGGTGCCAAGGGCTTGGAAGCCCCCATCGTCTATCTGCCCGACACGGCGACCAAGTCCTCGGCCCAAGGCACCAACCTGATGCAGGATGCAGACGGCGCCTTCTATTGGGCTCCCAAAAAGATCAACGATATCGAACCGACCGCAGAGGCGCGGCAACTTCGCGCTCAGGCCTCGGACCATGAGAGCCTGCGCCTGCTCTATGTGGCCCTGACAAGGGCAAGGGACCGTCTGGTGGTCTGCGGTGTCGAGCCCGGCAAGCCTCACTACAAGGTCGGCAGTTGGTATGACTATGTCGAACGGGCACTGAACAAACCGGCCATTGCCGATCAGGTGCGAGACGTGCCTTTTCTGGAGGCGGATTTGCGCCGGTACGGGGCCGACCCGGTGCTTGCCGCCCGCAGCGAAACGGTCTTGGAGACCGCATCGGTGCTGCCCGCTTGGGCGCGAGCCCTTGCCAAACAGGAGGCCCTCGGGACCCGCTACGCCTCGCCCTCGACCTTGGCAGAATCAGAGAAGGGCCCGGCCCCCTCGCCGCTGGCGACCTTGGGCGGGCTTGGCCGCTATCGGCGCGGCGACCTGATCCACAAGCTGTTGCAGGTCTTGCCCGATCTGCCACCTGAGCAGTTCGAAGCTGGGGCTGAGCGCATCCTTGGCCGCGAACGTGATCTGACCGACGCCCAACGGCAGGAAATGACCAAGGCTGCCCTAGCGGTCCTGACCGATCCACAATTTGCCGCCGTCTTTGGCCCCGGCTCTCGGCCGGAGGTGGCCATTGCTGGCCGGGCCGAGGGATTGCCGGAAAATCTCGCCATATCGGGCCGGGTTGACCGGCTGGTGGTCTCCGCCGAGCGGGTCTTGGTGGTGGACTATAAGACCAATCGTCCCGCGCCCGCGACCATCGACAAGGCCGACCGGGCCTATCTGGTCCAGATGGCCGTCTATGTGGCGGTTCTGCGCGAGGTGTTCCCCGGCCGAGCCATCGAGGCGGCGCTGGTCTGGACCGACGGGCCGAAATTGATGCCCGTGCCAAACGATCTGGTCGCCAAAACCCTTGAGGGCCTGAAGAGCCATTGAACCGTGACAGCAATGGACCTACATGCAAAATGAAGCGCAACATGGAGACGCGAGACCGCTTGAGTCGGGCGCGCAGTTGAGGAACGAACCTATGAGCACGGTCAAGATTACCGACGAGACCTTCGAACAAGCGGTTTTGCAGGCTGAACTGCCCGTTCTGGTCGATTTTTGGGCGGAATGGTGCGGTCCCTGCAAGCAGATCGCGCCTGCCTTGGAACAGATCTCTGAAGAGCTGTCCGGCCTCGTGACCATCGCCAAGCTCAATATCGAAGATAGCCCCACGACCCCCTCACGCTATGGCGTGCGCGGCATCCCAACCATGATGCTGTTCCGTGGTGGCCAGATGGCGTCCATGAAGGTCGGTGCCATGCCCAAGCAAAAGATCTTGGAATGGCTTCACGAGTCTGGCGTTCAGCCTGCCTAAATGGACTGGCCCCTATTGGGCCTTGGCCAATCGCTCTGCCGCTTCGCACCAGAACCCGAACAGGTCTGGGGCGTAGCTTGGCGGGGTGTAGGCATCGACGCAATCTTCGCTGATCACATCATATCTCACCGGCGAGTGGGCGACGATGGTTCCGGCCATACAGCCCGGCACGAAGGTCGGGCTTTCCGCGTCAAACACGCCGCCGATGGTCAAGAGGGTCCGCCAACCGGGGCCACTGATCCTCAGACGGCGAAGCGCGCCCGACATATCGGTCGCTGATCCATCCTTGCCCAAGGCTTTGGTCAAGGCCGCCAAGGTCTGGTCCCCGTCAGCGGGGCTGGTCCGCACCAGCCACGTGTTCTGCTCAACCCAGATCAGCCGGGCCGCGCCGAGGTCGGCGCTCTTGCAGATGCCGGGCAGAGGACCGCCCAGAGCCTTGGCCAAACGGGCCTGCGCGGCCTTGTGGCCGGACCAGATTTCAAACCGCAGCAAGCGCGACGGCTCGGGCGTCTGAAGGGTGACAAGATCAGGATGGGCGGCGTTAGTCACGATACTGCACTCCGGCCACGTCATAAAATACCGGCGTGGTCACCTTGACCTTGGCCGTCTGATTGCGGGTCGGGGACCAGGCGATCAGGCTCTCGCCCGTGCGGCTAAAGCCATCACGCAGGAAGCCCAAGGCAATAGACCCGCCCTTGATCACATTCAGACCCGCCGCCGTCACATGGCCTACGGGCAAGGTCTTGGGCGCGGTCAACACCATCGACCCTTCGGGAATGGCAGAGCCATCAACAGCCTCAAACCCGACCATCTGAAGACGGCCCGGCTGCGCAAAGGCCGGCCTCTGCAGCGCCGTGTGACCAATATATCCGCCTGCTGGCCGAAGCATCTTGCTCAGGCCCAGATCATGGGGCGAGGCGCGGCCGTCAATTTCGCCGCCGACGACGATGTGGCCCTTTTCGATGCGCAGGATCTCGAGGGCTTCGAGGCCATAGAGGCAGCCGCCGATTTCGCGCGCCGCCTTGGCAATCGCGGCCCAGACCGGCGCGATCTGATCCGATGGGGCATAGATTTCGAACGCGCGCTCACCGCTATAGCTGGCCGCGAGGGTCAAGGTGGGCACCCCGGCCAGTTCGCCAACGTCCAGAGACATGTGACGCGGCACCGCCATCTGCGGCAGTAGGGCGGCGACGACATCCTTGGCCAGGGGTCCTGCGACAGCGACGGCGGCCCAATGTTCCTGCACATTGGCCACAGCGACCTTCAACTGCGGCGCAATGACCTTGCGGACATAGGACAGGTGCGCGGCCATACGGTCGGCCCCGCCGGTCGAGCTGGTCAGGAGGAAGCGGTTCTCCTCCGTGCGCCAGACCGTTCCGTCATCCATGACCATGCCATCTTCGCGCAGCATGATCGTATAGCGACCCCGGCCGACAGCCAGCTTGCCCACCGTGGTGGCGCAGATCAGCTGTAAGAAGGTCGCCGCATCGGGGCCGGACACATCGAACTTGCCCAATGTAGAGACATCCGTGACCCCGACCTTGGTGCGGACAGTCAAGGACTCGCGGTGGGCGGCCTGATGCAGGTTCTCGGTGCCCATCGGATAGGCGCGGGGGCGATGCCAATAGCCTACGGGCTGCCAGATCGGCTGTTCAGCGGCGTGGGTCTGGTAAAGCACCGGACGACGGCGCGGGTCCAGATGGGCCCCTGTCGCCTCTGCGGCCAGAACGCCCAAGGTCACAGGCGTATAGGGTGGGCGGAAGGTAGTCAGTCCTACGGAGGGCACAGGCCTCCCCTCAGACTTGGCCAAGCGCGCCAGACCGACCAGATTGCTGGTCTTGCCCTGATCTGTGGCCATGCCCAGCGTCGTATAGCGCTTCAGATGCTCGACCGAGCGATAGCCTTCGCGCCAAGCCAGATCGAGATCGGCGGCGGTGACGTCATTTTGATAGTCGACAAAGGCCTTCTTGAGGCTGGCCTGAGGCGCAGGCTCCCAGTCGGCAATGATATTGAGGGCCACATCGTCATCGGACGCGCAGGTGGGCGCAGCCTTCGCCTTGGCCTTGGTCGAAGCCTTGCTCCAGCCACTGAGCAGGGTGGCGCTCAGGCCATTAGCCCCGGCAGCGGCCCCGACCGTGGTTTGATTTTGCCGGGTCTGGTCTGGGCTGAAAGATCCTGAAAGTTCGTCCCACGCCAAGGTGCCGCCCGCCTGCATGTGCAGATGGACCACCGGCGAAAAGCCGCCCGAGACCGCGATCAGGTCGCAGTCTAGAGCCGTGACCTTGCCATCAATTAGGGCGCTGGCCCCCTTGAGACCCTTGGCCGAGCCCTTGGCCGCGATCAGCTTGGCTCCAAAATGGACGGGCAGCTGCGCCATGGCCTTTTGGACCAAGGCACTATGGACCCCATCAGCGGGACGGCTGTCGAGGATAGCGGCAATCGAAGCACCCGCCTCGGCCAAGGCCAAAGCGGTGCGATAGGCATCGTCATTGTCGGTCGTGATAACGGCTCGCGATCCAGCCCGCACGCCATAGCGGCGCAGATAGGTGCGCACGGCTCCGGACAGCATAACGCCGGGGAGATCGTTACCTTCAAACAGGCGGGGCCGCTCGAACGCGCCGGTCGCAAGGATCACCTTGCCTGCCCGCACGCGCCAAAGCCGCTGGGCCAGACCATCGGCGCCGGGGGTTTGGCCGGGCTCAGTCAGGCGCTGTACGAGATTGACCAGATCATGATCATAATAGCCCGCTGCCGTGGTGCGGGTCAGGATGCGCCCACCTGCCGCGATCAGAGCCTCACGGGCCTTGGCGATCCACTGATCGGAGGCCTGCCCGTCGATGGTCGCAGGGTCGGTCAGGAGCGAGCCGCCGAGGCGCTCGTCCTGCTCGGCCAAGATCACCCGCGATCCTGCCGCGCTGGCCGACAGGGCTGCGGCCAAGCCTGCGGGGCCAGAGCCAACCACCAACACGTCACAAAAGGCGGCGCGGTGCTCATAGATATCGGCATCGGCCTTGGTCGGCGGCATACCCAGACCGGCCATCTGGCGGATCAAATGCTCATAGAGCAGCCAAAGCTTGGGCCCGCCAAAGAAGGTCTTGTAATAGAAACCCGCCGGAATGAAGGGTGAGATCAGGCTATTGAGGCCGCCCAGATCGAAGCTAAGGCTCGGCCAACGGTTCTGGCTCTGGCTTTGCAGGCCGTCATAGATGAAGACATCGGTCGCGCGGCTGTTGGGCTCATAACGTCCGCCCGATCCGGCCTGAACCAAGGCGCTTGGCTCTTCGATCCCTGCCGCCATGACCCCGCGCGGGCGGTGATATTTGAAGCTGCGGCCAAACAGGACCACACCATTGGCCAGCAAGGCCGAGGCGAGGCTGTCTCCGGCATAGCCCTGATAGGTCTGGCCATCAAAGACGAAGCTGACGGCGCGCGAGCGGTCAATCAGGCCGCCATCGGCAAGGCGCATAGGGCCGCTCATGAGGGGGTTTCCATGTCGACGGGAAGGGCCGCGCTGATCTGGTGATTATGGGTATCGCGGTGCACCTTGAGCCAGCCAGCGCAGCCATAGGTGTGACGCCACAGCTCCCAAGACGGCCCGCGCGGATTTTCACGGGTGAACAGCTTGTGGATCAGGTCGGGCAAGGTCTCAGTCGGCGTCACAATCGAGGCCAAGGGGCGCTCGAAGGTAAACTCGGCCTGGGCTCGGGGTCCGCAGTTGGGGCAGGCGATCAACAGCATGGGGGCCTCAACGGTGATGCGGCATGGGACCGGCACCGGTCTCATCAATGGTCGCGCCGGTCTCGAACCGGTCTAGGCTAAAGGGTGCATTGAGCGCGTGCGGCTCGCCCTTGGCCAGCGTATAGGCATAGGTCCAGCCCGAAGCCGGGGTGGCCTTAAAGCCGCCATAGCACCAGCCGCCATTGAGATAGAGCCCCTCGACCGGCGTGGTGCCAATGATGGGAGATCCATCAAAACTCATATCGGTCGTGCCCGCCCACGAGCGCAGCATCCGAAGGCGCGACAGGGCGGGGAAGAGGGCGATGCACTGACCCGCCACGCCCTCGATCCGATCAGGGCGACCGCGCTGAGAATAGGTCGGATAGAGGTCTGGATCGCCGCCCATGACAATCTCGCCCTTGTCCGACTGGCTGACATAGGCATGGATCGACTGGGACATGATGACCATGTCGACCATCGGTTTGACCGGCTCAGAGACAAAGGCCTGCAACAGGTGCGATTCGATGGGAAGGCGCAGGTCCGCCATGGCCGCGACCTGACCAGAATTGCCCGCCACACAGATGCCGACCCGGTCCGCGCCGATGGGGCCGCGCGTGGTCTGAACGCCCGTAACCTTGCCGCCGACCCGATCTATGCCGAGCACTTCGCAGTTTTGGATCACATCAACGCCCAGCGCATCGGCGGCCCGTGCATAGCCCCAGGCCACAGCATCATGGCGCGCGGTTCCGCCGCGCGGCTGGTTCAAGGCCCCGACGATGGGATAGCGGGCCTTGTCGGACAGATCGAGCAGGGGCAGCTTCTTGCGCAGCTGATCCATGGTCATGAACTCAGCATCAATGCCCGCCGCCCGCATGGCATCGCCGCGCTCGGCCAAGCGGATCATGTCGCTGTCGGAATGGCCAAGGAACATGGCCCCGCGCTGGCTGAACATGACATTGTAGTTGAGGTCGTCGCTCATCCCCTCCCAGAGCTTCAGGGAGAACTCGAACAGATTGTGCAGGGCTGGCTGGCGATAGTTGGAGCGCACGATGGTGGTGTTGCGGCCCGTATTGCCGCCGCCGATCCAACCGCGTTCCAGAACCGCCACATTACGGATGCCGTGAACCTTGGCCAGATAGTAGGCCGTGGCCAGACCATGTCCGCCGCCGCCAATGATGATGACGTCATAATGAGACTTGGGGGCTGGATCGCGCCAAGCCCTCTGCCAAGACTTTTGACCATTGAGCCCGCCGCGTAACAGGCTGAGGGCCGAGTAGCGCTGCATGGCGAAGGATCATCCTTTTGGCTGGGGCTCATCTCATACAGCCGTTGAGCGGCTCGGCATCGCATAAAAATTATATCAATAACCACAAAAATTATATTCGCTAAAATGGTCTTTGTGCCGTCGTCTGGGGCACAATTTTTGGGCTATAGACGCCCTTGACGCTGTTTTTGCTTTGCTAAAGGCCCGGACAAGATGACCACGACACCCGCAACTGCCGACAAGGACCAGTTCATCCTGATCCTCAAATGCCCCGATCGTAAGGGCGTCGTCGCCGCTGTTTCCGGTTTTCTGGCTGACAATGACGCCTCGATCCTGGAGTCCAATCACTTCAACGAGCGCATGACCGATCAGTTCTATATGCGCACGGTCTTTCGTCAGGATGGCGAGGGCATGCCGCCGCTGGAGTCTCTGCGCAAGGGTTTCGACCTGATCGCTCGCCGCTTCAACATGGAGTGGGAACTGTTCGACGCCAGCATCAAGCCCAAGGTGCTGATCGCGGTGTCCAAGTTCGGTCACTGTCTCTATGACCTGCTGCACCGCTGGCGCAGTGGGATCTTGCCGGTCGATATTGTTGGCGTGGTGTCCAACCATGACGATATGCGCTCCTTCGTCGAGTGGAGCGGCATCCCCTATTTCCATCTGCCCGTGACCAAGGACACCAAGGCCGAGCAAGAGACCGCCTTCTTGGGTCTGGTTAAGGACCTCGACGTCGATCTGGTGGTTCTGGCCCGCTATATGCAGATCCTATCGCCGGACCTCTGCCGCGCCCTGTCTGGACGCTGCATCAATATCCACCACTCGTTCCTGCCCAGCTTCAAGGGGGCCAAGCCCTACCATCAGGCCTTTGAGCGGGGGGTCAAGATCATCGGGGCCACGGCCCACTATGTGACCACCGACCTTGATGAGGGTCCGATCATCGAGCAGGGCGTGCAGCGCGTCGATCATGGCGATACGCCCGACGATCTGGTCGAGATTGGCCGCGACGTGGAATGTAATGTCCTCGCCCGCGCGGTCCTTTGGCATGTCGAACGCCGCATCGTGGTCAATGGCCGCAAGACGGTGGTCTTTTCCTAGGGCGCAAACCGTCCTTCGCCTTGACAGCAAGCCCCCTGCCCATGCTCTTCTGTTTTCACGCTGCATGAGACGGCGATATGGAAACGGGTAGGAGAGCATCATGAAGGCCGCTGTTTTACGTCAGGTGGGCAGCCCCCTCCTCATCGAGCAGGTCAAGATCGGCAAGCCGGGGCCGCACGAGGTGCTGATCCGCACCGCCGCCGCGGGCGTCTGCCATTCGGACCTCCATTTCATTGAGGGCTCCTATCCCTTCCCGCTGCCTGCCGTGCTCGGCCATGAGAGCGCCGGGGTTGTCGAGCAGATCGGCTCAGAGGTTCGCACCGTCAAGGTTGGCGACCACGTCATCACCTGCCTGTCAGCCTATTGCGGCCACTGCGAATCCTGCCTGACCGGGCGCATGTCACTGTGCGTCAGCCCAGAGACCAAGCGCAGCGCGGGCCAAGAGCCACGCCTGTGCGAAGAGGTCACCCCTCAGCGCCCCGGCAATATGAACCAGTTCCTCAACCTCTCCTCCTTTGCCGAGCAGATGTTGATCCACGAACATGCTTGCGTCGCCATCCGCAAGGATATGCCGCTGGATGTGGCGGCCCTGATCGGCTGTTCGGTGACGACCGGCGTTGGCGCGGTGATCCACACCTCCAATGTGCGCGCGGGTGAGACCGTGGCCGTGATCGGCTGCGGCGGGGTTGGTCTGGCGGCCATCAATGGCGCGGCCATTGCCGGGGCCGGGCGGATCATCGCGGTTGACCGTTTCCCTTCCAAGCTAGAACTCGCCAAGAGCTTTGGGGCCACCGATGTGGTCAATGCCAATGACGGCGACGCCGTGGCGCAGGTGATGGAACTGACCAGCGGTGGTGTTCATCACAGTTTCGAAGCCATCGGCCTGAAGGCCACAGCCGAACAGTCCTTCAAGATGCTGCGCCGGGGCGGCACGGCCAACATCATCGGCATGATCCCGGTCGGCGTTAATATCGAGCTGCACGGCGCCGACTTCTTGGGTGAAAAGCGTATTCAAGGCTCGCTGATGGGCTCCAACCGCTTCCCCGTCGACATGCCGCGCCTAGTGGACTTCTATCTGCAAGGCAAGCTCAAGCTCGATCAGATGATCTCGCGCCGGCTCAAGCTGGAACAGATCAATGACGCCTTTGATGAACTGCGGCGCGGCGAACTGGCCCGCTCGGTCATTGTTTTCGATCAATAGGGCCTTGGCCCAGACCTTCCCTTAGGAACCCAAAGAATGACCCATTATCTAACGGCTCTGGTGACGCTGCTGGCCGTCCTGACCTTTTTCTGGACCGCTCTGCGGGTCGGCATGGCGCGCGGCAAATATGAGGTGAAGGCCCCCGCCACCAGCGGGCCTGAGGAGTTTGACCGCTATTTCCGCGTTCAGATGAACACGATGGAGGGGCTGATCCAGTTCCTGCCCTCGCTCTGGATCTTCGCCCTGTTCGCCAACGAGAAGATCGGCGCGGTCTTGGGTCTGATCTGGATCGTCGGCCGGATTATGTATGCTCTGGCCTATGTCAAGGACCCCGCCACCCGTGGCCGCGGATTTATGATTGCTGGTCTGTCGATGCTCGCCTTGCAGCTCGGCGGCATATTTTATGTCGTCATGGGCCTGATCCAGCACGGTATTTAAGCCAAAGGGGGCGGCGCTCTAGCGTCAGCCCTAAAGCGTGGTTATAGGCACAGTTGGGCGGGCGTGAGGGCGGACCTCGCGCCCGCCTTTTTCTTAGCCCTATCAAGGCCGCTCCCCGTGCAATTGCCTGTCGATCCCACCAAATTCTGGGCCTTTTTCAGCGTCATGATGGTCATGGCCGCAACGCCCGGGCCAGCCAACCTCTTTGCCGTCGCCACCGGTATGGAGCGGGGCAAGCGTGCGGCCCTGGTTGGCATATTGGGCATGTCGATCGCCACACTGGTCTGGTTCACGGCCGCAGCGGCAGGTCTGGGCGCCCTGATCCTAGCCTTTCCAAAGCTGTTTCATCTGCTGACCTTCGTCGGTGCGGCCTATCTCATTTGGCTGGGCAGCAAGTCGCTTTGGTCGGGAATTAAGGGCACGGGCGGGCCGATCCAATCGGTAGCCGCTGCAGGACGTTCAGCCCTTCGCGATGGCTTTGTCGTGCAGATTTCAAACCCCAAGGCGCTGGTGCTGTTCAGCGCCGTCATCCCGCCCTTTCTGGAGGTTCACCGCCCCATTGCCCCGCAAATGTTCCTCTTTGCGGCGGCAACCATCGGCATGGATATGATCACCATGACCTCCTATGGCCTTGGCGGCGTCGCCATCGCTCAAAGAATGACAGAACCTCGGTTTCAACGTGTTTTCGCCATGATTGTTGGGCTCTTGTTGATTTCAGCTTCAGGCCTCATTCTGTTTCGGCACTGACCCCTTGTTTAGGAGCGCCACCGTGATCCGCCTTTCGACTCTCAAGAGCCTCGCCCTGAGCGCCTTCGCAGCGATCTCCTTAAGCGCCTGCGTCACGGCAACGCCCTATCAGCCTCTGGCGACGGGCACGGCCCAGAGCGGCGGCTATAGCGAGACCAAGGTCGAACAGGATCGCTATCGCATCACCTTTACTGGCAACAGCCTGACATCACGCGATGTGGTGGAAAACTATCTGCTGCATCGGGCCGCCGAACTGACCCTGGCCCAGGGCAAGGACTGGTTCATGATGGCTGATCGTGGACTGGCCAAAAGCGTGCAGAAAATCATCCTGCCTGATCCGATCATTATGAGCCACATGTGGCGTCCGCCGGTCGTGGTCTCTCGCGGGATCGTGGTCGGCTGGGCCAATCCATTAATGGACGACATTGCTTGGCGTATGCGCACCGAGGAACAGACCGTTGAAAAGTACGAGGCCTATTCCGAGATCGTTCTTGGCACAGGCCCAAAGCCGGTCAATGATCCCAAGGCCTTTGATGCCAAGCAGGTCATTGAAAATCTCGGCCCAAAGGTCATTCGGCCCACACCAAAGCCTTAAGGGACGGGGAAGGCCTCGATAAAGGCGATCATGTCGGCGGCAATCTCTGGGCCGAAATCTTCTTGGATAAAGTGCCCTGCCGCATAGACCTTGTGCTCGATCCCCGGCAGAGACGCGCCGGGAATGCGGGTGCGATGGGGCCTGCCCCTATGCATGAAAGTAAAGGGACATTGCGTACCCCACAGGGTCAAGAACGGCTTTTGCCAGCCCTCTAACACTTTCCAAGCCGCCTCATTGATCTCGCGCTCTGGGTCGTCCGTCGTGATGGGCACCAGCATCGGGAACCGGCGCGGCCCGGCCCTATAGCGCTCATCTGGGAAGGGGGCGTCATAGGCCGCCTTGGCCGCGTCCGACAGGGGCGTGACACACCAGCCCGG
>CANFKD010000017.1 GCA_947447115.1 Caulobacteraceae bacterium | reverse complement strand
TGCGACTCTGTGAGGGATCGTCCCCCTCCCAGATGATGGCCACGGACTCGCCCTTGTCGGCCAGATGCCGGTCTAGACAATTGACCGAGGCATTGAGCACCCCATCGGCGAACCAGCGGATGCGAAAGTCCTCGGCCCGGAACGACACGTCCTTGACGATGGTGAAGGGCTTGATCCAGTCCAGACGGCTGGCCACCTTGCGCCAGAACCCATCCGTATCGCTGGCCTCTTGGGCTAGAGCCGCCTCATAGCCCGCGGCATCCATATGCGCCTTCTTGGCCCAGGCCTCAGGAACGGGGAACAGGTCAGTGGCATGGGACATGGTGCGGGCCTCCGGCTTTTCTTGGTTGCGAAGGAGTATGCTGACCAAGCCGGTGGTGGCAAGGGCGGCTTGGCGACGCGGATCAGGTGACGCGGTCCTCTCAGCGGGCTATGACAGGCAGAACGGAGATTTCACATGCTGCTCGCCCAATCGACCTGGCCCGAAATTGAGGCCTTTTTGACCCGCTCCAAGACGGTGATCATCCCCATTGGCTCCAATGAGCAGCATGGGCCAACGGGTCTTCTGGGCACCGATTGGATGTGTCCTGAGATCATTGCCCATGAGGCGCAAAAGGATGCCGATATTCTGGTCGGCCCAACCTTTAACATCGGTATGGCGCAGCACCATCTGGGCTTTCCCGGCACCATTTCCCTGCGGCCCTCGACCTTCATCGCGGCCATTGGCGACTGGACCCGGTCCTTGGCGGCGCACGGCTTTGAAAAGATCTATTTCTTTAACGGCCATGGCGGCAATGTTGCCACCATCGAGGCGGCCTTTTCAGAGCTCTATGCCGAGGCCTCCTTTGCGCGCCAGCCGCGTGGATATGCCTTGAAGCTGCGCAACTGGTGGGACTTGAGCGGCATCAACCGGCTGGCCCAGACCCAGTTTCCCATCGGTCATGGCAGCCACGCCACCCCATCAGAAATTGCCGTGACCCAATGGGCCTATCCTCACGCTATCAAGACGGCGGACTATAGCCCGACCATCGCCCCGTCGGGTCCAATCCGCGAGGGGTTGGATTTTCGTGCCCGTCACCCCGATGGCCGGATGGGCTCTGACCCGGCGCTGGCGACACCAGAAAAGGGCGGGGAGTTGGTCAAGGCTGCGGCTGCCGCCCTGATCACTGAGGTGGCCAACTTCTCGGCAGAGCCGTTCTTGGTCTAAGACCTATTTGACCACGACCATGCCGTCCCGGACCTCCACGGGCCAAGGGCTCAAGGATCGTCCAGCGCAGGGGCCAGAGGTGCAAAGCCCGGTCTCTGGTGTGAACAGGGCCCCATGCCCCGCGCAGAGTACATGGTTTCCATCGCGGGTTAGATAACGGTCCGGTCCGCCCGACAGCGGCCACCCGGCATGGGGACAGCGATCGACATAGCCAAGGGTCTGCCCGCCCCGCCGCAGGATGAAGCCCGAGAACAGCGCCTCATCTTGGCGAAAGACAAATCCCTTGGCGCCCGGCTCAGCCACGTCGCTCAGGGCGCAGAGCACCGTACCAGATGGGGGTCTGGCGGGATTGAAGGTGGGATCGTGGGAGACAAACCGGGTCATGGTTGGGGGCCTAGCCGAGGGTTCCTAGGGTGACCTTCCATCCCATGATCTCGCTGCGCTCAAACAGGCCCACAAGCCTATAGGGGTCGTTATCGGCAACGGCTTGGACCTGATCGCGGCTGTCAGCCTCAAAGACCAGAATTGATCCGGCCATCTCGCCGGCGTTGGAAAGGATCGGTCCAGCGATCTTGAGTGGCAGGCTCTGGTCGCGAAGATAGGCCAGGTGGGCCTCGCGAGTGGCCATGCGCAGTTCAAGACTATTGGAGCGATCGTGATTGATGACGACAAAGAGGGCCACGGCTGTTCTTTCTTTAGGGTGGATTTCAGGATGACTGTTCGGGTCGAATAGGGCGCGACAGGAGGGTGTCTATAGCCCCGTCCAGATCAGTCTCACCGGCCAAGACCGCCGCGACGGCCTCGCAGATGGGGGTCTCAACCCCAAGCTTGGCGGCGAGGGCCCGCACAGCGGGGGCTGAGGCGACCCCCTCGGCGACGCTGAGCTTGCCGGATAGGGCCTCAGCGAGGCTTTCACCTCGGCCAAGGGCCAGACCAACGCTCATATTGCGTGATTGGTGGCTCGAACAGGTCAGGACCAGATCGCCCAGTCCGCAGAGCCCGGCGAGGGTTTCAGCCTCGGCCCCGAGGGCCACCGCGAGCCGGGTCATTTCGGCAAAGCCTCGGGTGACAATGGCCGCATGGGCGCTACGGCCCAGGGCCCTGCCCTCAACAACGCCGCAGGCAATGGCCAGCACATTCTTCATGGCTCCGCCTGCTTCGGCCCCAATCAGATCGGTGGCCAGATAGGGCCTGAAGGTTCGGGTCCCCAGATGGTCGGCGAGCGCCCGGCCAAGGGCCTCGTCGGCGCAGGCGAGGGTGACGGCGGTCGGCAGACCCCTCGCCACCTCACCCGCAAAACTGGGACCTGACAGGACGGCGATGGGCTGACCCGGCAATGTCTCTTCGGCCACCTCGGTCATTAGCTTGAGCGAGCCCTGCTCAATGCCCTTGGCGCAAAGGATGATCGGGGTTGAGGGCTGGATATGGGCCGCAAGGGCGCTCAAGGTCGTGCGCATATGTTGGGCGGGCGGCACAGCAAGGATCAGGTCGCAGGTCGCGAGCTCTGCCAAATCTGAGCGGGCCGTGATACTGCCCGCTAAGGTCACGCCGGGCAGGAAGAGACGGTTTTCGTGATCGTTATTAATCGAGGCGGCGACCTCTGGCTCGCGGGCCCAGAGGGTGACGGGCTGCCCCGACCCAGCACAGACCTGCGCCAAGGCCGTGCCCCAAGCGCCCGCACCCAGAATGCCGACATGGGAAAAGGTTCGGGTGGCTGTGGTCATGCCTTGGCCCCCTTGCGGCTGGGCTTGTGGATGGGATTGGACGCGGCCATCGCCTCATCAAGGGGCCATCTTGGCCTTGCGGCCACATCGAGCGGGTCTGTCAAGCCAAGCAGAAGCCTCTCGGCTCCGGCCAAAGCGATCATGGCCGCATTATCGGTGCAATAGCGCAGCGGTGGGGCCGCAAAGCTGTAGCCCTGTTTTTCGCAGGCCGCCAGCAGAGCCGCGCGCACGGTACCATTGGCCGCAACGCCGCCAGCAACGACGAACCGGCGATCTTTTGGGTCACGATCTTGCCCATGGAGCGCCATAGCTCGCTCGGTCCGCGCGGTCAGTTGGCGGGCAATGGCGCCTTGCACTGCGGCGGCAAGGTCGCGGCGTTCATCCTCGGTGGTCAAGGTCACAGCAATGCGGGCGGCGGCGGTCTTGAGACCCGAAAAGGAAAAGTCGCAGTCTTGCCGACCCAACAGGGCTCTGGGCAAAGGGTAGCGATGGGGGTCGCCGCCCTCGGCCAGCCTTTCGAGCGCCGGGCCACCGGGATAGGGCAGGCCCATGGTCTTGGCGATCTTGTCAAAGGCTTCACCGGCGGCATCGTCAATGGTGGTGCCCAACCGCTTACACTGGCCAATCCCGGCCACATCTAAGAGCTGGCAATGGCCGCCCGAAGTCAGCAAAAGCAAGAAGGGATAGGCGACATCGGCTTCAAGCCGGGCCGATACCGCATGGCCCTCGAGGTGGTTGACCGCCATCAGCGGCAGGCCGCGCGCCAAGGCGATGGCCTTTCCCGCCGATAGGCCCACCATCACCCCGCCGACCAATCCTGGCCCAGCGGTTGCCGCCACACCATCGAGGTCCCCATAGCCAAGGCCCGCCTCGTCCATGGCCGCGCGGATCACATGGTCGATGGCCTCGACATGGGCTCTGGCGGCAATTTCGGGCACCACACCGCCAAAGGGGGCGTGCTTGGCGATCTGGCTATCGATGATGCTGGACAGGACCACCGAGCCTTCGGGACCCAGACGAACCACCGACGCGGCGGTTTCGTCGCAGCTGGTTTCTATCCCCAGTACGGTTACGGTGGCGGTCGAGAGGTCTGCGGCGGACGGGCTCATAGGTTGCGGTCTAGCCGCCTCTCCTGTAGCAGGCATATATTGTCCCTCCGAGGTAGCCTTCCGCCCGTGCTTAAGCAACCTTCTGTCCGAATTGGCACCCGCGCCTCGAAGCTGGCCCTGACCCAGAGCCGCATGATGCAGGCCCGTATTGTTGCAGCCCTTGGCGGCGCGCCTGAGGACGCCGACCGGATCGCGCCGCTGGTTGAGATTACCACATCGGGCGACCGTATTCAGGATCGGCGCCTTTTAGAGGTTGGCGGCAAGGCGCTGTTCACGAAGGAAATCGAAGAGGCCCTGCTCGACGGCCGCATTGATTGCGCCGTCCATTCGCTCAAGGATGTTCCGGCAGAGCTGCCCGCAGGCCTGATTATTGCCGCCGTGCCAGAGCGTGAAGATCCGCGCGATGCCTTCCTGTCTCTGCACTATAACCGGCTGGAAGACCTGCCCCAAGGCGCGCGTCTGGGGACGGCCAGCCTTCGTCGCCAAGCCCAATGTCTGAGCGTGCGGCCTGATCTTGAGATCGTCATGACGCGCGGCAATGTTGATACGCGTATTGCCAAGCTGGAGCGCGGCGAGGCCGATGCCATCTTGCTGGCCCTATCGGGGTTAAACCGGCTCGGCCTTGGCCATCTGCCGCGCTCTTTGCTCGATCCTGTGGCAGCGCCGCCTGCGCCGGGTCAAGGGGCGTTGGCCATAGAGACCCGGATCGAGGATGTCGGTGCGGCTTGGGTTCAAGCCCTGCACCATCTGCCAACCGCCTTGGCCGTTGCCGCTGAGCGCGGCGCCCTTGAGGCGCTTGAAGGGTCTTGCCGCACCGCCATCGGGGCCCACGCCCGAACCCTCGGCAGCCTGATGACTCTGACCGTTGAGGCCCTGACCCCGATGGGCAAGGAGCGTTTTCGGCAGGAGGGCACGCTCGATTTGGCAAGCCTAAGCACCGATGCCCTAAGGTTGAAGGCCGTGCGTGATTTTGGCCATGGCATGGGCATCTTGATCCAAGCGGCTGGCGGCGATCGCTTGCTGCTGCCGGAACATTAGGCTTAAGGGTGCGCGTCTGGGTCACCCGCGCTCAGCCTCAAGCCGCCGCCACCGCCGAGCGGCTGGTCCAGATGGGCCATGAACCGGTGGTCCACCCCCTAATTGAGACGCGCATATTGCCAGTGGCTCTGGACGCCTTGGCAGGCGCTGGGGCCTTGGCCTTTACGAGCCAGACCGCGATCGATGCCGCCCTATCGCTAGACCTCGTCCCGGCCTTAGCCGATCTGCTGGTCTTTGCGGTTGGTGATGCCACGGCAGAGGCGGCTGATCGGGCGGGCTTTGCACGGGTTCAATCCGCGGGTGGGACTGTGTCCGATTTGGCGACCCTGATCCTCGCAAATCCTGTCTCATGGCAAGGCGATCTGGTTCATTTGAGTGCGCGGCAACCGGCCGGAGACCTGACGGGCCTTCTTGCGCACGGTGGTTGCCCGGCACGTCGCGTGACCCTCTATGAGACGATTGATGCGCCAAGATCGGACATTCCGGAGGCTGTCGAAGCGATTCTGATTCACTCGGCGATGGCCGCACGACGGGCGGCGGCTATAATTTCGCCGCATGAAGCGCAAAATATGTGTCTTTTGGGTCTCTCTGAGGCCGCACTTATGCCACTAAATGCAATAAAGTTCCGTCTAAGGGCTATTGCCCCAATTGCGAACGAAGCTTCAATCCTTAGTCTGTTAGATTAGACGCTCAACATTGTGAGGCCGCATCCGGCGGCAATTGAACCTGCAGGCCTTTGATTATGGAACCCGATAACAGCACGGCCCCAAATTTCGGACTCTCGCCCGTCACGCGGCGTCGGTCGCTGCTGGGGCTGGGCTTTTGGGTGTCGATGGTTTTCGGCCTGGTCTGTATCGGGCTCGGTATCTTTATCGGGGTCTATGGCCCGCAGGTCTTTCGGCAAGGGGGACCATCAGCCAGTCCAGCGGCCAGTGTGACCGGCGCGGCTCAGGTGCCCACGTCGAGATCATCTGATTCTGTAAGTATGCCGACGCAAGAGGTCGCGGTTGAGGCGCCTCGGCCCGCGGTTGCGGACGCGGAACTGTTTGCCATTAACCAGCGGGTCGGACGATTAGAGGCGGATCAGCATGAGCAGGCAGCGGCTTCGGCCTCCGCGCTGGCGGCATCAGCCCTGCAGCAGGCGGCGCAGTCCTCACAGCCCTTTGATGATGACCTCAAGGCGGTTGAGCCGCTCTTGCCTGCCACCACAGACTTGCGGACCCTGCGCCGTCTCGCCCAAACCGGTGCCCCGACCCGCTCTGCATTAGCCAGCAGCTTCCCAGAGGTTGCCGCAAAGGCGGCCGTCGCAGCCCGAACGCCGGGCAAGGATTCGGGCCCCTTTGCTGAGGCCCTCCATGTTCTGGCCTCCATCGTCACCATTCGACGCGTCGACAAGGTCGCCGGCAAGGGTCCAGATGCGGTTTTGGCCCGCGCCGAGCGGCTGCTCAATGATGGCGAGCTTGATGCGACCCTAAAGGCCTTGGACGACCTGCCCAAGGATGCGCAACTGTCCATGACCCAGTGGCGGTCGGGACTGGAGCGGCGGGCGGAACTGGATCGCCAGATCGGCGCCTTGCGGGCGTCGGCCCTTAAGTCCTTGAGCCGTGCCACGGGCCGCGAGGTTGGCGCATGATCCGCGTCGCCTTCATTCTATTTTTCGTCTGTGTCGCCGCAGTGATCGGCCTGTCGGTGACTGGTGCGCCGGGTCATGCGACGGTCGAATGGGTGGGCTGGCGGCTCGACATGACGGCGGCTGCGGCCCTGCTGGCGGTGGTCTTTACCTCCCTCTTTGCAACCCTGTTTTGGCAAGGCCTAATCTGGTTGATCGGCATGCCACGCCGCGCGGCCTTAGCGCGCGCGGAAACCCGCCGTCGTCAAGGCAATGAGATCCTCACGCGCGGTTTTCTGGCCGCAGCGGCGGGCGATGGTTCTGAGGCGCGGCGGCTGGGTCAAAAGGCCGCTGATCTTGTCGAGGACACCCCGGCCTTGGTTCGGCTCTTGGCGGCGCAGGCGGCAGAAGCGGCAGGCGATGCTGCGGCTGTTCAGGCCGCCTATACGGCCATGCTCGGCTTTCCCGACATGCGGCTTGCGGCCCATCGGGGCCTGATGCAAGCGGCCCTGCTGCAGGGTGATCGCGGCAAGGCCCTTCGCCATGCGCAAGAGGCCTATGGACTGGCCAAGACGGCGCGCTGGGCTTGGCGGGCTGTGTTCGAGCATCAACTTCAAAGCGCTGATTGGCCGGAGGCCTTGGCCCTATTGAAGGGTGCGCAGGAACGAAAGATCGTCTCGCCGATTGTTGCCGACCGGGGCCGCGCCGCCCTCTTGGCCGCGACGGCAGCGGGTCTTGAGAACCAGATTGATGATCGGGCGCGGGTACAGGCGCTGGATCTGGCCCTTCAGGCCACCAAGCTTCAGCCGGGCTTCGCGCCGGGCGTGGTTATGGCCGCGCGTCTGTTGCAGGCCGACGGCAAGGCCTCGCGGGCCTCGACCCTGATCGAGACGGCATGGCGCTCTGGCCCCCATCCGGCCCTATGGCTGGCCTATCGCGACCTGAACACGCACGAGACCCCAAGGGCAAGGGCGGCGCGCCTTCAGGCCCTAGCGGCTCTCAACCCGACCCATCGGGAAAGTCAAATTCTGATGGTCGAGCAGGCGCTTCTGCTGGGCGATCCCGTGGCGGCCCTATCGCACTCATCGTCCCTGTTTGAGCCAGACGGCGCGCCGACCGCGCGCCTGTGCGGACTGATGGCACGAGTCCACTTTGCCGCTCACCGGTCCGACGAGGCCCGGGCTTGGATCGCGCGCGGGGCCTCCGCGCCTGAAGAGCTTGACTGGTCTGATCTCGATCCAGAGGGCCGGGCCTTTTCCTATACGCCCGGGGATTGGGCGCGCCTGTCTGTGGCCTATGCTGAGACCGGCGAGTTGATCCATCCCCGGTTCGAACGGCGTGAACGGTCAATTAGCGAGTTGCCGTCCTTGCCGACGGCCTATGAGGTCTCCGCACCCTTTGTCGCGGCGGCAACCTCTTTCATTGGTGCCGCGCCCATTCCCGACGATCCCGGCCCGCTCGGTGACGGCATCAATCTGTCTGCGTCCGAGTTCACCGCCTCGGTGACCCGCCGTCCGACGCCGCGCCGCCGATTGGGCGCAAAACCGCGTCCAGTCTAATCGTCCTGACCGGCATCGCTTGACCCCAATCGGAAATATTGGCAGTTTCGTTGCCAATAATAATCACGCCTGTTTGCCTGTCGGAGGGCCCCATGACCAAGACCCAAGCGCCGCTGGAACTGATGGGGGCTCCGGGCTCACCCTATACCCGCAAGATGGTGGCCTTGTTGCGCTATCGGCGCATCCCCTATGCGGTGCACTGGACCTCGGGCCGTCCGCCCAAGCCGGGTTATCCGGTCCCCAAGGTGCCGCTTCTGCCGACCTTCTACTATCCCGATGGACAGGGCGGTCTTGAGGCTGTGACCGATTCCACCCCTCTGACCCGTCGGCTTGAGGGGGAATATGAGGGCCGCTCGGCGATCCCGACCGATCCGGTTCTGTCGTTCTTGAATGATTTGATCGAAGACTATGCGGATGAATGGCTGACCAAGGCCATGTTCCACTTCCGATGGTACCATAAGGCCGACCACGACAATGCCGGTCCAATGCTGGTCTATTGGGCTCAGAACCGGTCCGAACCGGGCGCGGCCAAGCAATATTCAGACGCCATTTCGAAGCGCCAATTTGATCGGCTCTATGTGGTGGGCTCCAATGGGGTAACGGCTGAGACCATTGAATCGAGCTATGAGCGCTTTATCGACATTCTTGACGCCCTCTTGCAGCACAAGGGCTATGTCTTGGGCGGACGGCCCTCATCGGCGGATTTCGCCCTCTATGGTCAACTGACCCAGCTGGCGATTATCGAGCCAACCTCTGCGGCCATCACCATCGCGCGGTCCTATCGCGTTCGGGCCTGGTTGGATCTGATGGATGATCTGTCAGGGCTCGACCCGCAAGAGGGCGACTGGTTCACCGCCGATGAGGCGCGCGCGGCCCTATCGCCGCTCTTGGCCGAGATTGGCCGGGTCTATGCGCCGTTCCTGCTGGCCAATGCTAAGGCGGTCATGGCCGGGGAAAAGAGCTTCGATACCGAGATCGATGGCCGCGCCTGGACCCAGCCGAGCTTCCCCTATCAAGCCAAGTGCCTCAAATGGCTGCGCGATGGTCATGGTGCCCTTTCCGATAATGAGCGCGGTTCCGTCGATGGTCTTTTACAGGGCACAGGATGCGAGTCCCTGTTCCAATAGGCACTTAGCGGCCTTCGGCCCTGAAAATTAGTACTGTAGAATATTGATAATGACCGGGTTTGGCAGTAGGCCTCTCCTCTGTCCCGTGACCTGTGGATCGGACACTTGAGCGGGAGGCCAAACTGAATCTGATGGCGCCTTCACCCTCTGAGCAGGTCGCGATCCGCCGCCGGCAGTTGCTTCGCCTGCTTGCGGTTTTGGCGATCGCTGCGGGCGCAACCATCATCACCGTGGTGGGGCTTGCCTACTCTTCGGCCAGGCTCATTGATCAGGCCAGCCTGCAGCAGGAAACCCTTCAGGTCTCCCGGCGCGTCGACAGCACCCTCGTCAAAATGCAGAATGATGTGCGCTCGGCTGCGGTTTGGAACGATGCGCACACCCAAAGTTTGGCCCAAAACGCCGCCTGGCTTCATGAAAATATCGGGAAATATTTCTCTGACTATATGAGCTACCCGGTCTCTGTGGTCTTCAGCCCGGACGGTGAGCCCATCTATGCGTCTCGCGACAGCAATATCGTCGCCGTGTCACGCGAGGCGCAGTTCATTGCCGCCGTCGCGCCAATGGTTCGCGCCGTTCGCGATGAATCCATCGCGCGAAACAGTATGGCGAGCGACCACCATGCCTATGGGTTCGCCGCCCACGTTGCCCATGAGGGCATGGTTCTGGTCGGCGGCAGCCCCTATTTTGTCGTCGTCTCTAACATTGTTCCTGAGGATGCCGCCCATCGCGACGCCAACCCGGAAGATCCACTGGTGGCGACGGGCCAGCGGGTGTCGAGTATCCTTCCGAGACTGTCGCAAGATTTGGCGCTCTTTCGTCCGCGGCTATCTCTGGAGGGTGCCCAGGTTTCAGGGCCCTATGTGACCCTGTCCTCGCCCGATGGGACGCCGATCGGCAAGATTTCATGGCAGGCCAGCCGCCCTGGCGGTCGATTGCTTATCAACGCCGCCCCCGCGCTCGTTCTCGTGATCTTGGTCGCTTTGGCCGCCCTGTTTGCGGGCATGGTACGGATCAGGCGGCTGTTTGTTGATCTGGTCAATCATGAGACCGCCTTGGATGCCAGCCGACAGGAGGCGGAGGCGGCCAACATCGCCAAAACCCGGTTCTTGGCCAATATGAGCCACGAGCTTCGCACGCCCCTCAATGGCATTATCGCCATGTCTGAAATGCTGCACCAGCAACAGACAGACCCCAAGGGTCGCGAGATGACGCGCACGGTGGTGGCCTCGGGCCGGATCTTGGAGCGGGTCCTCAACGATATTTTGGACGTCGCCAAGATTGAGGCGATCGAGGTCGAGTTTGAGCGCGTGCCCTTCGACATGGACACGCTGTTGTTGGATGTCGCCGCCCTGCACCGGGCTACGGCCGAGGCCAAGGGGCTAAGGATGGAGCTCAACATCTTGCCGGGAGCGGCGGGAGCCTATATCGGCGACCATGTGAGGGTCAGTCAGGTCATCTCCAACCTGCTCAGCAATGCCGTAAAGTTCACCGACCACGGCCGTGTGGCCATTACGGCGCGCCGCTGTGCAACCGGCCTGCATCTGGTCGTCAGCGATACGGGCCAAGGCTTTGACCGCGCCACGTCGGACCGATTGTTCAGGCGGTTTGAGCAGGGCGACAGTTCAATCAGCCGCCGCCATGGCGGCACCGGTCTTGGCCTTTGGATAAGCCGTGCTTTGGTACGAGCCATGGGTGGAACCATCCGCGTACGGTCTATCGTCGGCAAGGGTACCCTGTTCTCTATCCACCTGCCCCTCGAGCGCAGTCAAGTCGCAGAGCCTCTAGTGTTGGAAACCAACGCAGGACACCGACCAATCGATCAGGATGGCCTATCGCCGCTTCGTGTTCTTGTGGCGGAAGATCATGAGGTCAATCAGAGGGTCATGATGATGATCCTCGAGACCATCGGGGCCAAGGTAACCTTGGCCGAAAATGGCGCGCTGGCCGTTGAGGCCTTTAAGGACGCTGACTTTGACGTCATCTTGATGGATATCCAGATGCCGATCATGGACGGACTGGTTGCCACAGCCAAGATCCGCGAGCTAGAGGCCATCAGCGGCGCGGCGCGCACGCCCATCGTCGCTGTGACCGCCAATGCCATGGCAGCGGATCGCGAGGCGAGCCTGAGGGCCGGAGCGGACTATCATTTGAGCAAGCCTATTCGCCCGGCCGCCCTTATCGAGGCCCTATCCGAGTTGCTTGCGCCGGTTATAGATTAAGCAGTTCATCAAATATTTATAGTCAACACTAGATAAACAACCGCCCGCGCTCTTGTGCGGACTGGACCGTTGCCGGGCCCAATACTCTGTTGTCAAAGAGGTCTGTGTGACCAGTCGCATCGTCCGCAAACTCTCCAGTCTGCAAGAGACAGCGGCCAGCTCGCGGGTTCTAAACCTGGTAACGACGTGGAAGCAAAGTGGCCCTCAGGCCCAATATGCTGACCGGCCTCTGCTCGAAAATCGGGTGCTTAATCGCAGTATCATCGTCAAGCACCAGCTCCGGGCCAATGAGCGGGTCTATTTTGACGACAACCGTCTATCGGCGACCAAGATCATCATCCCCATTGATATGGATAATCTAAATACGGGCGGCTATTCGATCTTCATCGGTGAACGAAACTATGAAGCGCGTTTAAGAGCCCTATTGGGATCCAATTCGCGGCACAATGCCCGCGATCGGGAGGTCCTGAGCATGCTCGATGCCCTGCCCTCCTTTGACCCCTTTTTGCTTAGAGAGGCGGTACTTAAGAAGGGGCTCGATGTCGCCCCCTGCTATTTTGAGCTATCACCGGCGGACCTAGCGGCCATGCGGGCCTTGGCCACCGATGAGGTGTCGAGCCTCGTGCGGCTATCCTTTGCGGGAAATGCAGGCCTTGCCGCCTATACCGACCGGCTGATCAATAAGATCTTGGCCACGAAGCCAGATGAGCAATTGGAGCCCCTGCGCCACACCCTCAAGCTCTCGCCAGAGGAGTTTGAAGAGGGCCTGTTCTGCTGGAAGGCCTTTCTCTACTACAAATGGGCTCAGAACGACATTTTGGACAATGCCCAAGGCCTGATCGAAGACATCCTCAACATCCAGCCCATGGGGTTTTTGAAACAGTCCGAGCGGCAATATCTCAACCATTCTCGCATGGTCACACGGCGCGGCCTGATGGATGCGCTCGACAATATTGAGAAGATCGTCTTGGTCTATGACCGCGCCTATTGCGACCTAATCAAGAAGGGCAGCCCCCACCTGTTTCGGGAGTTTCTGCTCACCGCCCCGCGCCTGTTCCATCAGTTGGGTGGCCAACTCGCCGCCATCAACCATATGAGCCACTTCTGGGCCTTCCGCTTTCACAGCCGCTATGCCAACCCCAAAATATCCGGGCCGGACCTCATCGAGCTATTTTTAGATTTTCAACAGGGCCTAGGCATCAGCGCCGATAAGGGCGCCAAGGTCTGGTAGGCCCTCAGGGTGGGTTAGTGCTTGGTCAGGCGCTCGTTCAACTGAATGATGCTGTCGATCTTTGCCGTCATATCCGCCGTCATATCGTCGGGGATCGTGCAGCGATAGAGCCGCGAGCCCTCGCGCGTGATCATGCCCTTCTCCGACAACTCGACGCACTTGCGGCGCACCGTCTCGCGCGGAATGCCCGTCATTTGCGAGATACTGCTGACCGACAGCAGGCCGTCCTGCATGGTGCTGTTGCCTGAGGCGCTGCCATAAAGGATGCTGCGGGTGGAATCGGACGTGGCCGCCAAGAAAAAGGCACAGAAAATGGTCGCGCTGACAAAGTCGCCGCCAGCCCAACGGTTTGCGACACCATTGATGCTCGTCAGCATGACGTTGGAAAAGGCCTGCAGCAGGGCCAGTTCCTTAAAGGCGTGAGATGTTTTTGCCGATTCGACCTTCGAGACGGTCGCGGTGGCTGCATCGAGGTCTTTTTGAACCGGCAATCCCATTGTTGTTGCTCCAAATCCTATGAGGTCCCGTCACAAACGTGCCGCTTTACCGGCACCTTGAGCGGACGCAACACACCTATTCAAGCCCCGACCAGATACAATGATGTTGTGACCTAAAATAGGCAAAGCTCGCCCAATGTGGCCAATTGTCCAACAATTCTGACGCTCACGGTCAAAATATCAGGTTGTTGACCCCTAAATTCGGCACGAGGCCGCCAAACAAACAATACTCCTTGTTATTGTTACCAATCTAATCGCGGAAAACGATTATTTTTCAACCTTTCAACTTTTGAACCCGCATTATTATCGCCACCATGCGTGCCAATATAACTCAACTACTTAGGGGAGGGGAGGGTTTTCCCGCAAAAGTATTTTCGGGGCCATGAACGTTTGCGGCTCGAAATTTGTGCCCCTCAGCGAATGATGGCCATCAGGGCATCTTGAACCAAATCCAACCGAGGGCCGCGCAACGCCGCTTGGCAAACGGCCCTTGGAGCGCTAAACAGCGCCACGGTTAGCCGCTTTAGCTCAGCCGGTAGAGCATCGCATTCGTAATGCGGGGGTCAGGTGTTCGAGTCACCTAAGCGGCACCATATTTTCAACGCCACTTAAAATGAGATATCCCTGATCGGACGACGGCCGTGCTGACTCAGCGTCGGACGGAGGTCATTGATTTTTTCGATACTATTTAATCAAAATATC
This sequence comes from Caulobacteraceae bacterium, assembly GCA_947447115.1. Taxonomy (GTDB): domain Bacteria; phylum Pseudomonadota; class Alphaproteobacteria; order Caulobacterales; family Caulobacteraceae; genus CAISGS01. The sequence goes on along the minus strand of CANFKD010000017.1, from coordinate 15,783 downwards.
AATTTTATCTATCTAAGCCCTTGCCCTATCTCTCCTGGCACTGAGACACCAACCCCCGGAGAGACCCTATGTCCTTGATCAATACGACCGTTAAGCCCTTTTTCGCCGACGCCTATAGGGCCGGCAAGTTCATCACCGTCACCGACGCGGACCTGATGGGCAAATGGTCTGTGGTGTTCTTCTACCCCGCCGACTTCACCTTTATTTGCCCCACCGAACTGGAAGATCTGGCTGACAACTATGCGACCTTCCAGTCGATGGGCGTCGAGATCTACAGTGTCTCCACCGACACCCATTTTGCCCACAAGGCTTGGCACGATACCTCGGAGTCGGTCGGCAAGATCCAATATACGATGGTTGGGGACCCCACCGGCACGATCAGCCGCAATTTTGAGGTCATGATCGAAGAGGTCGGTCTGGCAGATCGCGGCACCTTTGTCATCGATCCCGAAGGCAAGATCCAGATCGTCGAGGTCAATGCCGGTGGCATCGGTCGCGATGCGAGCGAGTTGCTGCGTAAGGTCAAGGCCGCGCAATATGTCGCTTCGCACCCTGGCGAGGTCTGCCCGGCCAAGTGGCAAGAGGGTGAGAAGACCTTGGCGCCGTCGCTTGATCTGGTCGGCAAGATCTAACCGACCCCACCTCTGATACCCCCGTCCAAGGGGGGCCTAGCACCGACCCGTCACCGCTAGGCCCCCTGAGGGTCACCTCATCGCACTATTCGGAGCCCATCCCATGTTGGAAGACAGCCTTAAGGCCCAATTGAAGGCCTATCTCGTCAATCTGCGCCAGCCGATTGAGCTTGTGGCCTCGCTCGATGCGGGCCCCAAGTCGCAAGAGATGCTGGCACTGCTCACCGATATTGTTGCCCAGTCCGAAAAGGTCAGTCTGCGCCAAGACGGGACCGATAGCCGCAAGCCGTCCTTCGCCATTGCCCCCCTGGGTACGCCGGCGCGGGTGCAGTTTGCGGGCCTGCCGATGGGGCATGAATTTACGTCGCTGGTCTTGGCGCTGCTGTGGAGCGGTGGACACCCGCCCAAGGTCGAGCAGGCGGTGATTGACCAGATCGTGGCGCTTGAGGGCGACTACCGGTTCGAGACCTATTTTTCCCTGTCCTGCCAAAACTGCCCCGATGTGGTGCAGGCCTTGACCTTGATGAGCGTGCTCAATCCGCGCATCCAGCATGTGGCGATCGACGGTGCCCTATTTCAGGCCGAGGTCGAGGCGCGCAAGATCATGGCTGTGCCGACCGTTCTGTTGAATGGCGAGCCCTTTGCCCAGGGCCGGATGAGCCTTGAGCAGATCGTCGCCAAGCTCGATAGCGGCGCTGGGGCCCGTGTGGCTGAGGCCTTGGGGGCCAAGCCTGAATTTGACATGCTCGTCGTCGGCGGCGGTCCTGCTGGTGCGGCTGCAGCCGTCTATGCGGCCCGCAAGGGTATCCGGACGGGTCTGATGGCCGAGCGTTTTGGCGGACAGGTGCTCGATACGATGGGGATCGAGAACTTCATTTCGGTGCCCCATACCGAAGGCCCCAAGCTGGTTCAGGGCATGGAACAGCATGTGAAGGATTACGGCGTCGACATCATGACCTTGCAGACCGCGCAGGCGCTGGTGCCCGCCGCGACGCCCGGTGGCCTAATCGAGATCAAGCTGGCCAGCGGCGTCAGCTTGAAATCAAGGTCCGTCATCCTCTCGACCGGCGCACGCTGGCGTCAGATGAATGTCCCGGGTGAGGAAACCTATCGCAATCGCGGTGTGGCCTACTGCCCGCACTGTGACGGGCCCCTATACAAGGGCAAGCGCGTGGCGGTGATTGGCGGCGGCAATTCCGGCGTTGAGGCGGCGATTGATTTGGCGGGGATTGTCGCTTCTGTGACCCTGATCGAGTTTGACAGCCAACTTCGCGCCGATGCGGTCCTGCAGCGCAAACTGGCCAGCCTGACCAATGTCACCGTCATCACCTCAGCCCTGACCACAGAGGTCCATGGCGATGGCGATCGGGTTGTTGCTCTGAGCTATAGGGACCGTCAATCCGACGCGGTCCATAGGCTCGACCTTGAGGGGATCTTTGTCCAGATCGGCTTGGTGCCCAATACCGAATGGCTCAAGGGGATCGTGGACCTGTCGCCGCGCGGAGAGATCGAGATTGATGGCCGGGGTCAGACCTCCCTGCCCGGTGTCTTTGCCGCCGGGGACGCGACCACAGTGCCCTTCAAGCAGATCATTATTGCGGCAGGCGATGGGTCAAAGGCCGCGCTATCGGCCTTTGACTATCTGATCCGCTTGGCGCCGGTAGAGGTCCAGCAGGCCGCCGAATAGGGACCTGCTGAACATCGAGGGGTCGCCGAGGCTTAGGCCTTGGCGGCCTTGGCCGATTCAATACCCTCGAGCACAAGGCGGCGACCATGGTCTGCATCGCCCCAACCGCGCAGCTTGACCCACTTGCCGGGTTCCAGATCCTTGTAGCTCTCGAAAAAGTGCTCGATCTGCTTGAGCGTAATGTCGGGCAGGTCGCTAAAGTTTTGCACATGATCATAGCGTTGGGTCAGCCATGAGGAGGGGACGGCCAGCAGTTTTTCATCGGCGCCCGCCTCGTCTTCCATCAGCAGGACTCCAACGATCCGGCAGCTCATCACCGCGCCCGGAACGATGGCCCGCGTATTGGCAATGATCACGTCGCAAGGATCGCCGTCACCGGACAGGGTGTGGGGAATAAAGCCGTAATTTCCGGGATAACGCATGGCGGTATAGAGAAAGCGGTCAACGACCAGCGCGCCGGACGCCTTGTCCATCTCATATTTGATCGGCTCACCGCCGATGGGGACCTCAATGACGACATTGACGTCGAAGGGTGGGTTCTTACCAATAGAAATAGCGCTCAATAGCATCGGGGGCTCCAGGCCGGGGAGGGATCGGAAAGCTGCGCCCTCCATCGGGGACAACCGTGGCCATGGCAAGGCCGCAAAGGGAAAATTGCGACCATATTACCCAATTAGGCGTGTCTAGAGGATCGCTAGCAACACCCTCACTGTCGGCCCGATCCTCTCGTCGACCAGACACGAAAAAACGGCCGCCCACACAAGCGAGCGACCGTTCAATCGATAGGCAGACCCTAGGGTCTTACTTCTTGAGGAAGCCGCCGAACTTGGCCGAGAAGCGCGACACGCGACCGCCACGGTCCATCAGGTGGGCATTGCCACCGGTCCATGCGGGGTGGGTGCGCGGATCAATATCGAGGCTCAATGTCGCTCCTTCCTTGCCGTAGGTGGAGCGGGTCTGATAGGTCGATCCGTCGGTCATCACCACATTGATGAAGTGATAGTCAGGATGGGTGTCTTGTTTCATGGCTCTGTCCAACCGACTTGAGGGCGCGGAACGAAAAGCCCGCCACCACCGGTAAGGACGGGGCGGGCGAATGGATGCGCGGCTATACACGATGGCAGGCTTGCTAGGCAAGGGCCCAGTTGAAAACGAAGATCGGGCGAGCCGGTCTTTTGAGAGGTTTTGGAATGAGCGACCCATCGACTATGGCTTCAAATCCCTCGGCAACGGCCTCAACGGACGGCCGACCCACCGAGGGCGCGGCCTTAGCCAGTCAGATTGCAGAGGCGGTTAACAAGCGGCCTCGGCGCAAGGATCTAAAGCCTCTCGGCCATATCTTGCCCTTCATTGTCGCCCATAAGGCCAACGCCTTTGCCGCCCTGTTCTTCCTGCTCCTGTCGACCGCCTCGACCCTTGGGCTGACGGTGGCGCTGCGTAGTGTGGTGGACCATGGCTTTGTGACCGGATCGTCTCAGGCCTTGAACCGCTATTTCTTGATCATGGTTGCGGTGGCTCTGGCCCTCGCAGCCGCCTCAGCCCTGCGCTATTTCTTCGTCACCAAGCTGGGCGAGATGGTCGTGGCCGATCTGCGTAAGGCGGTCTATGCCCACACCCTGACCTTGGATCAGGCCTATTTTCTCAATACACGCATCGGCGAGGTCCTGTCGCGCCTGACCACCGATATCACCATTGTCGAGACCATGGTCGGCTCAGCCGCCTCTATCGCCCTGCGCAATCTTTTGAGCCTGATCGGCGGTCTTGGTCTTCTGTTCGTCGTCAGCCCCAAACTGACCGGCCTGATCGTGCTGCTGGTCCCCGTGATCCTTGTGCCGCTGTTTTTGTTTGGTCGCCGGGTGCGGGTTCTGTCTGTCTCCGCTCAGGACCGATTTGCCGACGCGGTGGGTTTTGCTGGCGAGAGTCTCGACGCCCTCGATACGGTTCAGGCCTTTGGCCGCGAAAAGAGCGCAGCCAAGCGGTTCGCCGAAGCGGTCGATATGGCCTTCCGCGCGTCCCTGACCCGCATTGAGGCTCGGGCCATCATGACCGCCATGGTCATTGGTCTGATCTTCAGTGGCGTGGCCGTGGTGCTGTGGCTCGGCGCTCAAGCGGTGATCAGTGGAACCATGACTGGCGGGGCGCTGGTTCAGTTCCTGTTCCTATCTGTGATGGCCGCTGCTGCCGTCGGCGCTCTGGGAGAGGTCTGGGGCGACGTCCAGAAGGCCTCTGGAGCCATGGAGCGCATTAGTGAGCTGTTGAACGCCCGACCCACCATCGCCGCTCCAGCGCGCCCTAGGCCCCTGCCAAGCCCCTCCAAGGGTGAGATCGCCTTTGATGATGTGGTCTTTGCCTATCCGGGCCGCCCTGACCTGCCCGCCCTGCGTGGTCTGGACCTGCGGGTCCGCTCTGGCGAGACGGTTGCGCTGGTGGGGCCATCGGGTGCCGGTAAGAGCACGGTTCTGCGCCTGCTCTTGCGGTTCTATGATCCTCAGTCCGGCTCTATCCGGCTCGACGGCGTTGATCTGCTCGAGGCCGATCCCCAGCAGGTCCGCGCTCGCATGGCCTTGGTCGCTCAGGACGCGCCCCTCTTTTCCGGGTCCGCGCTCGACAATATCCGCTATGGCCGCGAGGAGGCCTCGATTGACGCCATCATGGCCGCGTCCCGCGCCGCAGAGGCTGACGGCTTTATCAGTGCCTTGCCGCAGGGCTATGACACCCCCGTCGGTGAACGGGCCAAGACCCTGTCGGGGGGTCAAAAACAAAGGCTGGCCATCGCCCGGGCCTTGGTGCGCAATGCTCCGGTACTCCTGCTCGATGAGGCGACCAGTGCGCTGGACGCCGAAAACGAGCGTCTGGTCCAGCAGGCCCTGCACGATGCCATGACCGGCCGCACGACCCTCGTCATCGCTCACCGTCTTGCCACCGTTCAGCGCGCTGACCGGATTGTGGTGATGGATGCTGGCCGCGTCGTTGAACAGGGCACCCACACCGATCTGGTGGCCCAAGGCGGTCTCTATGCCAAGCTGGCCAAGCTGCAGTTTGGGGCTGAGGCGGGGTAGGAAACAAGGCCCCCATCGTCGCTTCGCGCCACTTCCCCCAGAGGGGGAAGATTTAGCGCTGATGATCTTCCCCCTCTGGGGGAAGTACCCGCGAAGCGGGGGTAGGGGGTTCTTTCTTTAAGAAAAACAAGAAAGGCCCTCACCCCACCCTCTCCCACAGGGAGAGGGCTACGGCGGATAAGCCCTCGCCCCCTTGGGGGAGAGGGTTGGGTGAGGGGGTATTCATCCACCATCTCATCCGCGTCATTGCGAGCGCTGCGAAGCAACCCGGTGGACTGGCGCGGTCCTTGGTTGATTTTCCCCTTGAGCGAAAAGGTCTGGGTCCCCGCCTTCGCGGGGAACACGGAAGGTAGGAAACAAGGTCCCCTTCGGCGCTGCGCGCCACTTCCCCCAGAGGGGGAAGATCAATTACCGCGAAATCTTCCCCCTCTGGGGGAAGTACCGGCGCAGCCGGGGTAGGGGGCTACCGGGTCGCCGCGGCCGCCAAACCCGGGAAGTCGCTGAATAGGCCGTCAATGCCGAGCGCAACAAAGCGTTGGATCTCAGCGGCCATATTGCCGTGCTGGGCCAGATAGTCCGCCGCCTTGGGGTCACCGAGGCGCAGGGCGGGCGGCAGGAATGAATTTTCCGCGCGGAAGGTGTAGGGATGGAGAACAAGGCCCGCCGCATGGGCGTCTGCCACCAGGCTGGTGGGCTGGGTCCAGTTGCCATCCTTGTCGGTGGGTTGGATCATGGCCTTATAGGGACCGATCCCGTCGGCGAACGTGGCAATGAACTTTAGGCCCTCGGGTGTTGCGAGGTCGGCGAAGGTGCGCTTGTCGCCGGTCGCCATGAAGTCCACCGGCGTCCCTTCAGCGTCCATCAAAAAGACCTGACGACAGCTAATCATGCCCCGCAGCTTGATCAGGCTGGCGGTCTCGAAACATTGCACAAAGATCGGGGCGGACTTTGAATTGAGCCCTGCTGCCTTCACCTTCTCAGCAAAGCGCGCCTCCATGGGCAGGCCGATCTTGGCAAAATAGGTTGGGTGTTTCAGTTCGGGATAGACGCCGACCTTGGCGGCCTTGGCCAGCGCCAGAACCTCGTCAAAGGTCGGAACCTCGAACTGGCCGTCAAAGGCCGTGTTTGCGGCCCGAAGCTGCGGCAGGCGCTCGCGGGCCCGCAGGGTCTTTATCTCAGCGAGCGTAAAGTCCTCGGTGAACCAGCCGGTCAGGGCTTGGCCATCAATGGTCTTGGTCGCCTTACGGTCGGCAAATTCAGGGTGCGCGGCGACATTGGTCGTGCCACTGATCTCGTTCTCGTGGCGACAGACAAGGACCCCGTCCTTGGTCAGGACCAGATCCGGCTCGATGAAGTCCGCGCCCTGCTCGATGGCCCGGCTATAGGAGGCGAGTGTATGTTCCGGCCGCTCGCCGCTACAGCCGCGATGGCCGATGATCAGGGGGTGTTTGGCCGCAGGGGTCGCCGCCGAAACATCAAGGGGCAAGGTCATGGCAAGCATCGCTCCGCTGCTGGCCAAGAGATCACGACGGGACAGGGACATGGGAAGAGCCTTGGCTGAGAACAGAAGACCGACCCTAACCCAAAAATCGTGACCGTTTGATGTTTATCGCGCGCCCTTGAGGGTCTCGAGGATCAGGGGGTGAAGTTCGAGGCTGGAGGCCAGAACCGTTCCGCTGTGCAGGGGCGCAATATCGCCGTCCGCGTCGGTGACCTTGCCGCCGGCTTCAGTGACGAGCAAGGTGCCTGCCGCCATGTCCCAGTTCTGCAGCCCGCGCTCCCAATAGCCGTCAAACCGGCCAGCAGCGACATAGGCCAGATCCAGCGCGGCAGAGCCAAAGCGGCGAACGCCACTGACCTTTTGCGAGACCTGATGAAGTTCTTTCAGGAACACGGCATGGCCGGGCTTGCCGATAAAAGGAATACCGGTGGCCAGCACCGTCTCATCCAGATGACGGCGGGCCGCGACGCGCAGGCGCTTGTCGTTCAGATAGGCGCCCTTGCCCTTTTCGGCCCAGAACATCTCGTTGCTGATGGGGTTATAGGTCACACCGGCCACGATCACGCCGTCACGTTCCAGCGCTGCGGTAACCGCAAAATGGGGGATGGCGTGCAGGAAGTTGGTGGTGCCGTCGAGCGGATCGACGATCCAGGTGTGGGTCTTGTCGCTACCCTCGATCAGGCCGCGTTCTTCGCCGATAAAGCCATAGCCAGGACGCACCCGCATCAGCTCTTCAAACAGGACCTGCTCGGCCTTGATGTCGGCAGCCGAGACATAGTCGCCCGCGCCCTTTTTGGAGACCTGCAGCTCGGCCACTTCGCCAAAGTCGCGTGTCAGGCCGCGCGCCGCCTTGCGAACGGCGTCGATCATAACCTTCAGGAGGGTGGTGGGCGTGGTCACGGTCGGTCTGTTTCTAACAAGAGGAGCAGGGGCAAGGGGCGCAGAAAGGTCGCCTGTTGGATCAGTCGGCCCGGCGTAGATATTCGCCGGTCTCGGTCGAAACGATGATGCGCTCGCCCGTGCCCATATAGGGCGGGATCATGATGCGCATGCCATTGTCGGCCTTGGCGGGCTTGTAGGAGGATGAGGCGGTCTGGCCCTTCACGGTCGCATCGGCCTCTACCACGGTCAGGACAACCGTGTCGGGCAGGGCGATACCGATGGGGCGCTCTTCGTGGAATTCCAGAACCACGGCCATGCCATCTTGCAGAAACTGAGCCCGCTCTTCGCCGACAAAGTCCTTGTGCAGCTCGATCTGCTCGTAATTGACCGTATCCATGAAGACCAGCATATCGTCCTGGGCATAGAGGAAGGTGTGATCCTTCTGCTCAAGGCGCACGCGCTCGACCGTATCGGACGAACGGAACCGTTCATTGAGCTTGCGCCCATCGATCAGGTTCTTCAGCTCGACCTGAGCAAAGGCGCCGCCCTTGCCGGGCTTGACGTGAGCGGTCTTAACCGCGACCCACAGGCCGCCGTCATGGGTGATGACGTTACCGGGTTTGATGGCGTTGCCGTTGATCTTCATGACGGGTCTCGGGTTTCGACTGGATGGGACAGCCCTCCCGCGCACAGACGCACACAGGACGAGGCAATGGGCGCGGAACCTAGCCCTCAGACCCGCTAAAGGCAAGGTGGGGGCTGAAGTGGCGCCCTTTTAGGCGCGGCCCTGAGCCACTTTCTGGATCTGTTTGAACTTGGCATTGAAGGCGCTAACCGCTGCAGCGGGGCCTTCGGGGTGGTTCCAGATGCCGCCGCAGACGGCGATAAAGTCTGCGCCCGCCTCGATCACCGCATCGCAATTGTCGACCGTGATACCGCCAATGGCGACGCATGGGGTCATCATGCTCTCTTGCCAGATGGTCAGGTCTTCCAGTTCGGCCTGAAAGTCGGTGTCTTTGGTCTGGGTCGGGAAAAAGGCCCCAAAGGCCACATAGTCCGCGCCGCCTTCGGAGGCCTCCATGGCCAGATGGCGGCTATCGTGACAGGTGACGCCGATCATGGCGTCCTTCCCCATGATCTTGCGGGCCTCTTTCAGCGTGCCGTCCGACTGACCAATATGGACCCCATCACAGCCAAACTTGGCGGCGAGCTCTGGGCTGTCATTGAGCAGAACCGCCACCTCATAGTCCTGACCGACGGCCAGAACGGCCTTGGTCACCTCGGCCAGATGGGCTTCGCTGACTTCCTTGAGGCGCACCTGAATGGCCGCCACATCGCCCGCATCCAGTGCCTGTTCCAAAAGGGTCGCGAAGGCCTTGGCGTCATCAATGACGGGCGGCGTGATCAGATAGAGGCGGCAACGATGGGTCATAACCAGCCGCTAAGCTGCGATGGCGCTCGCGTCAAGGCCCGACCTACAGCGACCCTGACGCATAGCGTTTGGCCATGATGCCGAGGGCTATGGGTTTGATGCTCGAGCCGTGGCCCGCAGCGCCGAACTGTTCGAAGCGGGCGCGGCAGACGGCGGCCATGGCGTCCTTGGCGGGCTTGAGGTATTTGCGCGGGTCAAATTCCTCACGATTTTCGCTGAGGATGCGGCGGATCTGACCGGTCATGGCCAAGCGGTTGTCCGTATCGACATTGATCTTGCGCACGCCGTGCTTGATGCCGCGCTGGATCTCTTCGACCGGCACACCCCAGGTCTGGGGCATCTCGCCGCCGTGGGCATTAATGATATCTTGCAGATCCTGCGGCACCGATGAAGAGCCATGCATGACCAGATGGGTATTGGGCAGGCGGCGATGAATCTCTTCGATCACATTCATGGCCAGAATGTCGCCGTCCGGCTTGCGGGTGAACTTATAGGCCCCGTGCGAGGTGCCCATGGCGATGGCCAGAGCATCAACACCGGTGCGCCGGACAAAATCGACAGCCTGATCGGGGTCGGTCAGCAGTTGATCATGCGACAGGACGCCCTCCGCGCCGTGGCCATCTTCGGCCTCGCCCATGCCGCTTTCCAGCGAGCCCAGAACGCCCAGTTCGCCCTCGACCGATACGCCGCAACTATGGGCCATTTCGGTGACGCGGCGGGTGACCTCGACATTGTACTCATAGCTGGCGGGGGTCTTGGCATCCTCCTCCAGCGAGCCGTCCATCATCACTGAGGTAAAGCCATATTGGATCGCGGTGGCGCAGGTGGCCGGACCATTGCCATGGTCTTGGTGCATACAGACGGGCAGGTGGGGATAGATCTCGACCAGAGCATCAATCATCCGCGCCAGCATGATGTCATTGGCATAGGAGCGAGCGCCCCGGCTGGCCTGAATAATCACCGGCGCATCGACCGCGTCGGCGGCCTCCATGATCGCCAGGCCCTGCTCCATATTGTTGATATTGAAGGCGGGCACGCCGTAGTCATGCTCGGCGGCGTGATCGAGAAGCTGGCGAAGGGTAATGCGGGCCATAATTGTTCTCCGTCTCTAAAGTCTGTTCGAAGGGGCCTTAGGCCTCGAGGGCGGCAACGCCCGGCAAGGTCTTGCCCTCCATCCATTCCAAAAAGGCCCCGCCTGCCGTCGACACAAAGGTCAGATCAGCGGCAACGCCAGCATGATTTAGGGCTGAGACCGTGTCTCCACCGCCCGCGACGGCGACCAGTGCGCCAGATTGGGTTAGCTTCGCTGCGGCCTTGGCGGCTGCGACGGTTGCCCGATCAAAGGGCGGCATTTCAAAGACGCCGAGCGGGCCGTTCCAGATCAGGGTCTTGGAGGCCTCCATGGCGGCAATCAGGCGGGCGACGGACTGGGGTCCAGCATCGAGAATCCGCTCATCGGGCTCTATCGCGCCGAGGGCTCGGGTCCGAGCGGGTGCACCGGGCTCCATCTTTTCGGCCACGACGATGTCGATGGGCAGCAGGAGCTCGCAGCCGCTGGCGGCGGCAAGGCTCATGATCTCACGGGCTGTGTCCGCCAGATCCTTCTCGCAATAGGAAGCCCCAACATCCCAGCCCTGCGCAAACAGGAAGGTATTGGCCATGCCGCCGCCAATGGCGAGGCGATCGAGCCGGGTGACGAGGTTCTTCAAGAGGTCCAGCTTGGTCGAGACCTTGGACCCGCCGACAATGCCCAGTACCGGACGCTCTGGATTGCCCAGCGCCTTTTCGAGGGCCTCCAGCTCGCGGCGCATGGCCTCACCGGCATAGGCCGGGATCAGGCGTGCGATGCCTTCGGTTGAGGCATGGGCGCGGTGCGCCGCCGAGAAGGCATCATTGACATAAAGATCGCCCAGACGGGCCAGGGCCTTGGCAAAGGGGGGATCATTGGCCTCTTCGCCGCTGTGATAGCGGAGATTTTCTAAGAGCAGCACATCGCCCGCCTTCATGGCGGCGACAGCGGTCTCAGCCTCTTGACCGATACAGTCATCGGCAAAGGCGACGGGCACACCCAAAAGGGCAGCCAGAGGGCCCGCGATGGGCGCAAGGCTCATGGAGGCGACACGCTTGCCCTTGGGCCGGTCAAAATGGGCCAGCAATATGACCTTGGCCCCGCCAGCGCGCAGCCTTTCGATGGTCGGAAGGGCGGCGCGAAGACGGGTGTCATCACTGACCGCCCCGTCCTGCATCGGCACATTGAAATCGACACGCACCAGAGCGCGCTTTTGAGAAAGGTCGGCCTGGTCCAGCGATCGAAACATCAGCGGTCCCTAGAGGAATTTCGCTAGGACCAGGGCGGTGTCGCTCATGCGCGTGGCAAAGCCCCACTCATTGTCATACCAGGTCAGGACCCGTGCCAGCTTGCCGTCAATGACTTGGGTCTGGGGCAGGGCCACGGTGGATGAGGCGTCAATGTGGTTGATGTCCACCGAAACCAAGGGATCGGACGACACGGCCAGAACCCCCTTCAGATAGCCGTTGGCGGCATCGGTGAGGGCCTGGTTGATCTCTTCAACCGTCACATCACGGCTGGGGACGATCTTGAGGTCAACCACCGAAACATTGGGGGTGGGAACGCGGATCGAGGAGCCGTCCAGCTTGCCCTTCAGCTTGGGCAGGACCAGACCGACAGCCTTGGCAGCCCCGGTCGAGGTCGGGATCATCGAGACCGACGCGGCCCGGGCCCGGTAAAGGTCCTTATGCATCTGGTCCAGCGAGGGCTGGTCATTGGTGTAGGAATGGATGGTGGTCATATAGCCACGCTCGATACCGCACAGGGCGTCAAGCACCTGGGCGACGGGGGCAAGGCAGTTGGTGGTGCAGGAGGCGTTGGACACGACCAGATCGTCGGCGGTGATCTCATTGTGATTAACGCCGTAAACGATGGTCTTGTCGGCATTGTCGCAAGGGGCGCTGACCAGAACGCGCTTGGCACCGGCCTCAAGGTGGGCCGCCGCTGCGGCCTTGGTGGTGAAGATTCCGGTACATTCCAGCGCAATATCGACGCCCAATTCCTTGTGCGGCAGGTCGGCGGGGTTACGGATGGCGGTCACCTTAATCTTGCCGGTGCCGACATCGATATAGTCTTCGCCTGAAGTCACCGTGCCGGGGAAGCGGCCATGGACACTGTCATAGCGCAGAAGGTGGGCATTGGTTTCCACAGGGCCCAGATCGTTGATCGCCACAACCTCGATATCTGTGCGGCCATGCTCGATGATCGAGCGCAAGACCAGACGACCGATACGGCCAAAGCCGTTAATGGCGACGCGAACTGCCATGGGAAAATACTCCTTAAATTCGGCACAAGCCGACATAGACCGCAACCGCGATCAGCTTTGTAGGCGGTTTTGCGACACCCGGCGGTGAAGTCAAGAGCCCACGCCTGATGTCCAGCGTTGTCATCAACACTGGAGCCCAAGGCGTGGTCGTTCGTGAGTTTGGTGTGGCTTTAGAGGCGGCTTTTGGCGGCTTGCGCCACCGCTTCGGCGGTGATTCCGAAGGCCTCATAGAGCTTTTCATAGGGGGCGCTGGCTCCAAAGCTGCTCATGCCGACAAAACCGCCTGATTCGCCGATAAAGCGCTCCCAGCCCATGCGCACCCCGGCCTCGACGGCGACCCGAACCTTGGCCTTACCGATAACGGCGGCTTGGGTCTTGGCCGACTGGCGATCGAACAGTTCCCAGCAGGGGGTCGAGACCACCCGCGTGCCGATACCGTCCGCCTGCAAGAGGGCCCGGGCGGCCAGAGCGATGGAAACTTCCGAGCCTGACGCGAACAGGCTGACCTTGGCATCGCCCAGATCCGAGGCGGCCAGTTCATAGGCGCCTTGAGCCGACAGGTTGCTGACCGAGGCGGTGGTGCGGGCGGCAGGAACCTTTTGGCGCGACAGGGCCATAACGGTGGGCATGGTCTTTTCGGTCAGGGCCGCTTGCCAGCATTCCGCCGTCTCGACCGCATCGGCTGGACGCATGACCAAGAGGTTCGGCATGGCGCGCAAGGAGGCGACATGCTCGATCGGCTGGTGGGTCGGGCCATCTTCGCCCAGACCGATAGAATCGTGGGTCATGACGTGGATGACGCGGGTGCCCATCAGGGCTCCGAGCCGGATGGCTGGGCGCGAATAGTCGGAAAAGACGAGGAAGGTGCCGGAATAGGGAATGACACCGCCATGCAGAGCCATACCGTTCATGGCTGCGGCCATGCCGAACTCGCGCACGCCATAATGGACATAACGGCCCGCATAGTCGGGGCCGTCAAAGGGCTGCATACCCTTAACGATGGTGTTGTTGGAGCCGGTCAGATCTGCGGACCCCCCGATCATTTCTGGGATCGATGGGATCAAGGCTTCTAGCGCCGAGCCCGAATGGACGCGGGTGGCATTGTTGGGCTTGTCATCAACGGCCTTGGCAATATGGGCACTGAGGGCCTCAAAGGCCCCGGCGGGTAGATCGCCCTTCATGGCGCGGGTCAGATCGGCACCCTTGGCCGAGGCCTTGAGGCGCGCTTCCCAGGCCCGGCGCAGCTTGCCACCGCGCTTGCCGACCTTGCGCCAAGCGCTGGCAATATCGTCTGGCACCTCAAAGGGGGCCGCCGTCCAGCCCATCTTGGCCTTGGAGGCGGCGATCTCGCCATCGTCCAAGGTGCCGTGGGTCTTGGGATTGCCTTCGAAATTGGCCGAGCCCTTGCCGATCAGGGTCTTGGCAGCGATCAGGCTGGGCCGATCCTGCTTGAGGGCCCAAGCCATGGCCCGGCGCAGCGCGCCCATATCGTGGCCATCAACGGCCTTGGTCGCCCAACCTGCGGCCTTGAAGCGCGCGATCTGATCGCCCGCTTCAGCAACCCCGACCTTGCCGTCGATGGTCGCGTCATTGTCGTCCCAGATCACGGTTAGCTTGGACAGTTTCAGACGGCCCGCCAAGGAGATAGCCTCATGGCTGACGCCCTCCATCAAACAGCCGTCTCCGGCCATGACCCAGGTGCGGTGGTCGACCAGTTCATCACCATAACGGGCGCTAAGGCTACGTTCGGCCATGGCCATGCCGACCGCTGTCGCAATGCCTTGACCGAGGGGGCCTGTCGTCGTTTCGACGCCGGGCGTATGACCAAATTCAGGGTGGCCCGGGGTCTTAGAGCCCCACTGACGGAAGGCCTCGAGCTCCTGCTTGGTGACACCCTTGAAACCGGTCAGGTGCAGCAGCGAATAGATCAGCATCGAGCCATGGCCTGCCGACAGGACGAACCGGTCACGGTCGGCCCAATCAGGCTTGGCGGCATCAAATTTCAGAAATTTCGACCAGAGCACGGTGGCGGCATCGGCCAGGCCCATCGGGGCGCCGAGATGGCCGGACTTGGCCTTGCCCACGGCGTCCATGGACAATACGCGAATGGCATTTGCCATATCTTGCGGGGTGGCGGTCATGCTGAGGTCCTGAACAGAGACAATTCTTGCGCCGGAGGTTGCATGCTGCGCCGCCAAGGTCAAGGAAACCCAAGGCCCCAAGCGCCTAAAGGAACGCCCAAAGGACCGATTGCCACCTCGTTCCACCTAGTCATTGTGCCCCTTTGCATCATGGCTATAGAATGGCTCCCATGTTGAACGCCGGGCGCGGGCCTTATGTTTGGGCGAGTAACAGACCTTAAGGACGGATGCCATGCGAGACCTCTCCGGAGATAATGCGGTTGATCTGGCCGTTTTGCGGCTGGAACGGGCGGTGAGCCTGCTCGAGGCGCGGCTTGGCGATGTGATGGGCGCGGCTCAGCCCAACAGTTCTGGCCTGTTTGACGAGGATCGTTCGCGTTTGGCCGCAGAATTAGACGCGTCGCGTGCGCGTGAGCAGGCCCTGACTGAGGCCGGACGGCAGGCATCTACTGCGCTCGGCAAGGCCATTGTCGGGATCAAATCTGCTCTGACCGAAGAGGTTGACCTCTTTTCGAGCCTGACGGCCCAATCGGATGCGGAGGCCTGATCATGGCGCAGATCACAATCGACATTAATGGCAAGCCCTATGTGGTCGGGTGTGAGGATGGGCAAGAGGCCCACCTGACCGAGATTGCTGGCGTCTTTGATCAACAGGTCCGTCAGATCGCAGGCGAGGTCGGCACCTTGACCGAAGCGCGACTGTTCTTGATGGCCGCTCTGATGATGGCCGACGATTTGACCGATACCCGCAATCGCTTGGTCAAGGCTCAGGGCGAGGCGGCGCGCTATGCGGGCGATATCAATCGGATTGAGCAGAACAGCGCTAAGGCTTTGGACAATGCCGCGCGTAAGATTGAGGCGCTGGTCCATCGGGCTGTAGGATCGACAGACCCCGCCTGAGGCGCGCGGGCCGTTAGATTTCATTCGAGACTTGAGGTCGGGTCCCCAGTCCCCTACCTTAGGGGCGGCGGGTCTTGCTGTGTTTCGCGTCGAAGACTTCTAATCCCGGGGACCTTAATCAACCTCATAGGGACCTGTTCCTGCCCGCGACCGTGGTTTCGGGCATACGGGGCCCACCTGGCAAGCCAGGTCCGAGGGGATTGAACACGTCTTC